>DYFL01000047.1 GCA_020725195.1 Hydrogenophilus sp. | reverse complement strand
TCCTTGCCGGCAGGCTCAAAAGATGAGCCTGCTGAAACTCGTCGCTAATCAGATTGGATCTTGAGTGCCTGTTCATCGTCGTGCTCCTTGCTGCCGGTTTCACAGTACACATGGCCGTTGCGGCGGCAAGCGGACCCTCGCGCCTGCTTGTCTGGCGTTCCCGTCGTCGCACGTGCACCGATAACCACCCGTGCCGCCCGAAGACAGCCTGCGCTCCGACCCGTTTGTATGCCACTGTAGCCGCAAGGGCCGAATACCGCGCTGGGGTGAAACGATCACTTCAGAAGCGTCGAGTCTGTATACGACAGGGGGAAATCACTGTAGGCAGCAAGCCGTACCCCACGAAAACAGCCTACTCGCCGCTGGATGCATGCTCGAACCATCCTGCGAGCCGGGCGATATGGATGCGTTCATCCCGGGGAGGCTAGACGGCAAACTCACCAGCATCCATCACCCCCTCCCAGGCTGCGGATTCAAGGATAAAAGGTCTTCCGGGGCAGAAAGTCCATGAGCTGGGCGAACAGCGTCCTGCCGCGGTTCCTCGGCGTCTCCGGCCAAGGCAAGGCCGCAAGACTGTCCCGTGGGCAATCCGCCGTTCAAATCGGAGACACCCTCAAGGGCTCAGAATGCAGCTCCAGTCCCGGATTCAGGCCCATGGGGCCATTGTCAACCGGACGCTATTGATCCGGTCTAGGCCGACAGCTGCAGGACGGCGGCCGTGCCGCCGCCTTCGCGCGCCTCCAGGCTCACGCGCCAGCCGTTGGCCTGGGCGAGCTGGCGCACGATGGCGAGGCCCAGGCCGCTGCCGCCCGTGCGCGCCGAGCGCGAGGGCTCCAGGCGATGGAAGGGGCGGAAGACCGCCTCGCGCTCAGCCTCGGGGATGCCCGGCCCGCGGTCGAGGATGCGCACCTGCCCGGGTCCAGGGTCGACCTCCACGGTCACCGGCCGGCCCTCCCCGTAGCGCAGGGCGTTGTCCAGCAGGTTGGCGACCACGCGCCGCAGGGCGAGCGGCCGCAACCGGCCCGTCCACGGCTCGGCGGCGCGGTATTCGACCGCATGGCCCGCGCGCCGGGCCGCCTCCACGACCTCCAGCAGCAGGCCGCCGGCATCGATGTCCTGCTGGGGCTCCTCGAAGCCGCGCCCGAGTTCGAGGCAGCGGCTGATCAGCTCGTTCATCGCATCCACGTCCCGCATGAGCTGCGTGGCCAGGGCCGGGTCGTGGGTCTCCGAGAGCATGCCCAGCCCGAGGCGCAGGCGCGCAAGCGGCGTCCTCAGGTCGTGGGAGATGCCGGCCAGCAGCGTGGTGCGCCCGGCGAGCAGCTCCTGCACCTGGGACACCATGCGGTTGAAGGAGCGCACGCAGTTGTCGACCTCCTCCGGGCCGCCCTCGGGCAGGGCGGCCGGATGGTCTCCGGAGCCGACCTCGCAGGCCGCCGCCGACAGGCGCCGCAGCGAGGCCGTGAGGCGCCGGGCGAGCCAGGCCGAGGTGAGCAGGGTGGCGGCCGTGCCCACCACCAGGATCAGGGCCAGCGCGACGGGCGGATAGACCCCGATGCGCGCGCTGGAAAAGCCCACGAGGACCGCTCCGCGCGCCGTCGGCACGCTCGCCCAGAGCCACTCCTTGCCCGCCGCGTCGAGGCTGCGCCTGAGCTCGGCCGGCTGCCCCGTGCGCCGCTCGAGCGCCGATTCGAGGAAGTGGTAATAGGGCAGCAGCCTGGTGAAGTCCTCGGGCGGCGCGTCCGGGGCCGCGAGCCGCACCCCGTGGGCCTGCCAGGCGCGTGCGCCGAGCGCGGCCTGCCCGGTTGCCGGCAGGGCGCCCCACTCGACGGCGACGTCCACCAGGCGCGCGGCGAAGTCGTCGGCGGCGCGCTGGCCCAGCGGCACCAGGGTGAAGTAGGCAATGGCGCCGAGGGCGAAGACCTGGAAGGCGACCGAGACTGTGGCGATCACCAGGGTGGTGCGGCAGAAGAGGGTGCGCGGCCAGGCCATTCTAAAATCCACAGATGACACAGATGAACACAGATAAGACCTTTCAGAACCAGGCCCTTGCCGAGCAAGGTCGCTTGCCTTCAGGGTGAGGCTGCCGATGCGCACAGGGCTCTGAAAAATCCGTGTAAATCTGTGCCCATCTGTGGATAACCGCTTTTTCCGGGGTCATGCCACGGCGCCGTCCGGGGTGAAGAGATAGCCCTCGCCGCGCACCGTGCGGATGTAGACCGGCCGGGCGGGATCGGGCTCGATCTTGCGCCGCAGGCGCGTCACGCGCACGTCCACCATGCGGTCGAAGGGCGAGCGGTCGTAGCCGCGCAGCAGGTCCACCAGCCGGTCGCGGCTGAGGATCTGCTCGGGGTGCTCGGTGAAGGCCTTGAGCAGGGCGTATTCGGCGCCCGAGAGCGGCACGGCCTCACCGTTGCGGGTGAGGCGCCGCCTCTCCCGGTCGAGCACGCAGGGGCCGAAGCGGAACAGCCGTCCGGCCGGGGCCGCGACCCGGCCCCGGCGCAGCACCGCCCGGATGCGCGCGAGCAGCTCGCGGTGGTCGAAGGGCTTGGCGAGGTAGTCGTCGGCCCCGACCTCCAGCCCGACGATGCGGTCGACCGCCTCGCCGCGCGCCGAGAGCATGATCACCGGCGGGCCGCCGTGCTCGCGCAGCCCCCGCGCCACGCTGAGTCCGTCCTCGCCGGGCAGCATGATGTCGAGCAGGATGAGGTCGACCGGGTGGCTCGCGAGGTGGCGGCGCAGGCCGCCGGCGTCGCCCGCGCCCGCCACCCCGAAGCCGTTGCCGGCCAGGTAGCGCATGACCAGATCACGCAGGCCGGCGTCGTCGTCGACGACCAGGATGTGCTGTATAGCCTCCGTCATGCCGTCCGAGCCCTCCAATGTTTCAGGCTGAAACACGCGCGCAACCCTCGGTAACCAAGGGCCCTTCCCCGCAATCCCGGGGAAATTCGCGGCCGCCATCATTCCCTCCACGGACCGCGTGGTCCGCCCATGTCCTAGGAGGGGTCATCCATGCAGAGGTTACACAAGAAGTTCCAACTCCGGAAACCGGTCGCCATCCTCGCGGCGGCCCTCGCGCTGCCCCTGGGCATCGTCGCCGCGACCGCCGGCGAGGCGAAGCCCGATCCGGCGGCGGGCCAGCAGATCATGCAGAAGCAGCTCGCGGTGATGAAGCCGGAGCTGCAGGCCAAGGTCAAGGCCCTCTCACCCGAGATCAAGCAGTTCCTCGCCCATGTGGCGGCCAAGCACACGATCAAGAGCGACACGCTCACCATGGCCCAGGTGATGCAGCAGGTCATGGCCGACTACCAGGCCATGGCGATGGCGGTGTCCATGGACGACGCCGAGGGTGCGGCCGCGGCCGCCCGGCGCCTCGCCGACCACCGCCTGCCGCGCGGCGGCCTGCTGCCCTACCTGCCGCTGGAGAAGGTGAACTCCAACGACCTGGCCGTGCTGCCCGCGATGGAGGAGGCCGTGGAGGGCGGCTCGCTGCGCCTGGCCGAGGCCGCCGAAAAGGGGAACATGGCGGAGGCCGCCGGCCATCTGGGCGCCATCATGCAGGGCTGCGTGGCCTGCCATCAGCATTTCCGCGGCCAGCCCGGCACCTCGGCCCTGCTGCGCTAATCACCCTTCTGGAGGAGAGCAGACATGAACAGAACGCATGCGCAGGCCTGGGCAGCCGCGGCGGCCCTGGCGGTTGCGGCCGCCCCGGCCCTGGCCACCAACGGCGACCAGATGATCGGGGTGACCGCCATCCAGTGGGGCATGGGCGGCGCGGTGGTGGCCGCGCCCCAGGACGCCGGCACCATCCTGACCAACCCGGCCGGTGTGGCCGAGCTGGGCATGAAGGAGGTGCGCGTGGACCTGGGCTTCGGCTTCCTCAACCCGCCGCGCGAGGTGAACAATGTCGAGAGCGACTCCGACCTCTACCTGATCCCCTCCGGGGCCATCGCCTTCAACGTCGACGACCGGCTCTACCTGGGCATGGGCATGGCGGGGCTCTCGGGCATGGGGGTGGACTTCGCGGACACCGCCGCAGCGCCCGGCAACCAGGCGGTGGTGACCACCAAGCAGTTCTACAAGATCGCCCCGGGCTTCGGCTACCGGGTCAGCGACAAGCTCAGCATCGGCGCGGCGCTGAACATCGACTACCAGAGCCTGGCGATCCACAACAAGGACTTCACCCTGCCCCAGAACCAGGTCTACGGCTTCGGCGTCACCGCCGGCCTCATCTACAAGCCGAGCGAGCGGCTGCAGTTCGGCGCCTCCTGGGTGAGCAAGCAGCACATGGACGAGTTCAAGTGGAACACCGCGGCCGGCACCTACCGCATGACCCTGGACGGTCCGCAGCAGTTCGCACTCGGCGTCGCCTTCCGGCCCATGCCCGGGCTGCTCGTCGAGGCGGACGTCAAGCACATCGCCTTCAGCGACGTGCTCGGCCGGGTGCCGTTCCAGACCCCGGCCGGCCCGAGCAGCATGAACTTCGGCTGGGACGACCAGACCGTGTTCGCGCTGGGCATCCAGAAGGAGATCGGCCCCAAGACCACCCTGCGGGCCGGCCTCAACTACGGCAAGTCGCCCATCGGCCCCGAGGACGTCAACGCCAACATCGGTTCCCTCGCGGTGACGGAGAAGCACCTCTCCGTGGGCCTGACGCGCAAGTTCAGCGACAAGGTCATGGGGTCGCTCTCCTACATGCACGCCTTCCACAACGAGGTCACCTCGAACGTGGCGCCCTACAACACCATCGAGCTGGAGCAGAACATCGTCAATCTGCAGGTCAGCTACAAGTTCTGAGCGAGGAGAAGGAGATGACCGTCGATCGCATCGTGCATCTCGTGGCCGGGAGCATGGTCCTGCTGAGCGCGGCGCTGGCGAGTTTCGCGCACCCGGGGTGGATCTGGCTGGGCGTCCTCGTCGGGGCCAATCTCGCCCAGAGCGGGCTGACCCGCTTCTGCCCCCTTGCGGCGCTCCTGCGTCGGGCCGGCGTACCCGAGACGGAGGCCTGCTGCCGCTAGGAGGGCTGGGCCAAAGCAAACGGGCGGCCGAGGCCGCCCGTCTTTCCTGCTGCCGCGCTACGCTCAATCGCGGTGGATGCTGGGCAGCTGGCCCTCTTCGTCCTCGATCTCCCTGGGCAACTGGTAGAACCAGAGCTGGTATATGGAGGTGATCCACATGAAGGCGAAGGACAGGCCCATGATCGCACCGCTGCCGATCACCACCCAGGCGAAGCCGGTCCAGACCTTGGTCAGGTACCAGGAGGCCACGTCGGTGATCAGCACCGCGAAGGGGGCGGCGAGCGCCACGCACTTCAGCCAGGTCGGCCGCACGTGGGCGTGGGTGAAGATGTAGCCGGTGATGAAGAAGATGAAGGTGATGGAGAAGAGGTGGATGTGGGACACGCGCACCAGGGTGTGGATGTTCATGCCCTCGTCCTTGACCGCCGTCTTCATCACCGCCGCCTGGTTGGTGAGGTCGGGCAGATGGGGGTTCACGCCCGGGCTGTGGCACATCGCGCAGTGCTCTTCCATGATGGGCCCGATCTTGCCGGCATACTCGTCCTCATGGGCGCCGGCGTGCAGCCAGGCGATGACCACGTCGCGCTTCTCCTTGGGCAGCATGTCGGACATGGGGCCGCGCAGGGCGGATTCCAGCTTGGTGCCCTCCGGGTTGCCGCTGTAGGCGATCATCAGGTCCTTGGCCGAGAGCATGGGGTTGCTGTCGCGGCTGGCGTGGGACTCCCAGACCTGGATCATGGCCATGAGGTAGCCGGTGCCGAACACCAGCAGGACCATGGTGAAGAGCACCCTCATCGACATGGGCAGGTAAGTGAAATGCACCAAGCGGACCTTGTTCATCACGGCTCCTTGAGAAAAATGGGCGCAGTTTAAAAGAGGATGCGAAGGTCGTCAATTTTACCGGCCCCGGCAAGCAAGGCATTGATCTGCATCAAAGCGCGGGGGTTCCGCCGCGCCGCGAACGGCGTATGTAAGCCACGACGGCCACAAGGAAGAGCAGGGCGAGCGCGAGCTCCAGGCGCGCGAGCCTGGCCGACAGGCCCGCGTCCGACCAGGCCCGCACGAGGCCTTCGGTGACATAGGGCCAGATGAAGAGGCTGGACCAGCGGTAGGTGTAGAGCCGCCCCCGGGCGATGCCCGGCAGCGGGGCGAGCAGGGGCAGGGCCTTCAGGGCGAGCCAGGAGCCGCCCGGGCGGAGGGGGGCGAGCCAGAGCTCCCAGGCGAGGCAGAGCAGGAAGAGCCCGACGAGGCTGGCGGTGGCGAGCGTGCAGGCCCAGTTTCTCAAGCGCGGCACTCCTGCAGCAGGGCCGTCAGGGCCGCCCTCGCCTCGGCGGCGTCGTGCACGAATCGGGGGAAATCGAAGCGCAGCAGGCGCCCGTCCGCGCGCATGTCGAAGCCGTCGCCGTCGATGCCGATCATCGCCGCCGTCTGCACCGTGGCGCCGTGGCAGCGCCGGCAGCAGCCGCGCAGGGCCTGGGCGTGCTCGGCGTTCATGTGCGCCAGGATGCCGGCCTCCTGCCCCGCGAGGGCGCTCGCGGGGGCGAGGTAGGCCCCGGCCTCCACCCAGTGGATCTTGCCGAAGCCGCCGATGTAGCGGACGCGCTCGGGACGGATGCGGTAGAACCGGAAGTCGGGCAGGTCGAGATAGGCCTCGGCGCGGGGCAGGTAGCGCAGATAGCGGGGGGCGGGGCCATCCTGGAGGCTCAGGCCGCCCGCCTGTGCGGGCTTGGCATGTGCGGCGCTCACGCCAGCCTGCACCGTGACTTCGTCTTCCGGCAGGCGCTCGGCCCGCCCCACCAGGGTCACCCGCCCCGCCTCCTGCATGTCCGGGGTGAAGGGCTGGACGATCAGGGACACGCGGGGGTCGGCCTCGAGGTTCCGGGTGTGCTCGGCCAGGGCCGAGATCAGGATCACCGGCCGGCCCTCCTGGTCCGTCACGAAGGGCGCCACCGAGCCGAAGGGGTGGCCCGGCAGCCGCAGGGAGAGCGTCGAGAGCACCCCGTTGTGCTGCCCGCGCACGAAGCGGCGGGCCTCCGCTCCGACCGCGCTCACCGGGCCAGCTTCAGGGCGATCTCGGCCAGGCGCTGGCCCTGGGCGAAGGCGAGCCTGCGCTCGGCCTCGGTGATGGGCTCCCGGCCTTCCGCCCCGGCGTAGTGGGAGACGCCGTAGGGGGTGCCGCCCGAGCGGGTCTGGCTGAGCTCGGGCAGGGTGTAGGGCAGGCCCAGGATGAGCATGCCGTGGTGCAGCAGGGGCAGCATCATGGACAGGAGCGTGGTCTCCTGGCCGCCGTGCAGGCTGGCCGTGGAGGTGAACAGGCTGGCGGGCTTGCCGGCGAGCGCCCCCGAGAGCCAGAGCCCGGAGGTGCCGTCCCAGAAGTGCTTCATGGGCGCGGCCATGTTGCCGAAGCGGGTGGGCGAGCCCAGGGCGAGGCCGATGCACTCGGTGAGGTCCTCGTGGGTGGCATAGGGGGCGCCCGCGTCCGGCACGGGGCTGGCGGGGCCCTCGATCTCGGCGGCCACCTTGGGCACGGTGCGCACCCGGGCCTTGGCCCCGGGCACGGACTCGACGCCGTGGGCGATGTGCTGGGCGAGCTGCCGCACCGAGCCGTGCAGGCTGTAATAGAGCACCAGGACTTCCTTCATGGCCATCTCCTCATCTTTCCGGGGGCGGCGGCGCCGGTACGGCTTGGACCGGCGGCCGCCGCGAGAAATCCGCCCTGCCGCTGTTGGATTCTAGCGGGGGCGCGGCGTTTCCTCCAAAATAGCCCTCTTTGCCCCGGCGGAATCCAAGATGAACCTGCACGAATACCAAGCCAAGGCCGTGCTGCGCGACTACGGCATCGCCACCCCGCGCGGCGTGACCATCACCGGCGCCGGCGAATGCGCCCAGGCGGCCCGCGAGCTCGGCGCCGGGCCTTGCGTGGCCAAGGCCCAGATCCATGCCGGCGGCCGCGGCAAGGCGGGCGGCGTCCGGCTCTGCCGCTCGGTCGAGGAGCTGGAGGCCGCGGCCCAGGCCCTGCTCGGCAGCCGGCTGGTGACCACCCAGAACGCCCCCGACGGCCAGCCGGTGGGCCGGCTCCTCGTCGAGGAGACCCTGCCCATAGACCGCGAGCTCTACCTCTCCCTCACCGTCGACCGGGCCGCCGAGCGCATCGCCCTGGTCGCCTCCAGCGCCGGCGGCATGGACATCGAGGAGGTGGCCGCCAGGGAGCCCGGGAAGATCCTGCGCGAGACCGTCAGCCCCCTCGTCGGGCTCATGGACTACCAGGGCCGCAACCTCGCCTTCGGCCTGGGCCTCGCCGGCGACCAGGTGGGCGCCTTCGTGAAGCTCGCCAAGGCCTTCTACCGCCTCTTCGTCGAGAAGGACCTCGCACTCCTGGAGATCAACCCCTTGGTGGTCACCGCCGACGGGCGCCTGCTGCCGCTCGACTGCAAGATGAGCGTGGACGACAACGCCCTCTGGCGGCAGAAGCCGCTCGCCGAGGAGGCCGACCTCTCGCAGGTCGACCCCAAGGAGGCCGAGGCCCATGCCCACAACGTCAACTACATCGCGCTTTCCGGCAACATCGGCTGCATGGTCAACGGGGCGGGGCTCGCCATGGCCACCATGGACCTGATCAAGCTCTCCGGCGGCATGCCGGCCAACTTCCTCGATGTCGGCGGCGGCGCCACGGCCGAGACCGTGGCCCGCGCCTTCCAGATCATCCTCGCCGACCCCAACGTCAAGGCGGTGCTGATCAACATCTTCGGCGGCATCGTGCGCTGCGACCTCATCGCCGAGGGCATCATCCAGGCGGTGCGGGAGGTGGGCGTGAAGGTGCCGGTGGTGGTGCGCCTGGAGGGCACCAATGCCGACCGCGGCCGCGAGCTGCTGGCCGCCTCGGGGCTCGCCATCATCGCGGCGAACGACCTCACCGATGCGGCCCGCCGGGCCGTGGAGGCAGCCAAATGAGCATCCTCGTCAACAAGGACACCAAGGTCATCTGCCAGGGCTTCACAGGCAAGCAGGGCAGCTTCCATTCCGAGCAGGCGATTCAATACGGCACACGGATGGTGGGTGGGGTCACCCCCGGCAAGGGCGGCCAGACGCACCTGAATCTCCCCGTGTTCAACACCGTGCGCGACGCGGTGCGCGCCACCGGCGCCGACGCCACCATGCTCTACGTGCCGGCGGCCTTCGCCGCCGACGGCATCCTGGAGGCGGCCGACGCGGGCATCGGGGTGATCGCCTGCATCACCGAGGGCATCCCGGTGCGCGACATGATCAACGTGAAGGCCGCCATCCGCGCCAACGGCGCCAGGCTCATCGGCCCCAACTGCCCCGGCCTCATCACCCCCGGCGAGTGCAAGATCGGCATCATGCCGGGCTTCATCCACAAGAAGGGTTGCGTCGGCATCGTCTCGCGCTCCGGCACCCTCACCTACGAGGCGGTGTGGCAGACGACGCAGCTGGGCCTGGGCCAGTCCACCTGTGTGGGCATCGGCGGCGACCCGATCAAGGGCCTGGACTTCATCGACTGCCTCGAGCTCTTCCAGCGTGATCCCCAGACCGAGGCCATCGTCCTCGTGGGCGAGATCGGCGGCACGGCGGAGGAGGCCGCGGCCGAGCACATCCGCTCCTGCGTCACCAAGCCCGTGGCGGCCTACATCGCCGGGGTGACCGCGCCCAAGGGCAAGCGCATGGGCCACGCCGGCGCCATCATCGCCGGCGGCAAGGGCACGGCGGCGGAGAAGATCGCCGCCCTGGAGGCCGCCGGGGCGGTGGTGGCGCGCTCGCCCGCCGGCATCGGCGATGCGGTGGTCGAGGCGATGCGCCGGCGCGGTTGACCCGAACGTCGCGTAGCGACACATCGTCCCCCTCTCCCTCAGGCGGGAGAGGGCAGGGGTGAGGGAAAACGAAATCAGACGCCCAGGGCTTGGGACAAGGGCGGGGCCGGCATCTGGAAGGCGACCGGCCCGTCCGGCTCGGCGTGGACGAACTGGTGCACGAAGGGGTCCTGCGATTCGAGCATCCCGGCGGCCGGGCCCTCGGCCACCACCACGCCGCCGTCGATGAAGTAGACGTAGTCCGCCACCTTCAGCGATTCCGACACGTCGTAGGTCACCACCACGGAGGTCACGCCCAGGGCGTCGTTCAGCCGCCGGATCAGGTTGGCGATGACGTTGAGCGAGATAGGATCGAGCCCGGCGAAGGGCTCGTCGTAGATGACGAGCATGGGGTCCAGGGCGATGGCGCGGGCGAGCGCCACGCGCCGCTCCATGCCGCCCGAGAGCTCGGCCGGCATCAGGTTGTGGGCGCCGCGCAGGCCCACGGCGTGCAGCTTCATCAGCACCAGGTCGCGGATCATCGCCTCGGGCAGGTCCGTGTGCTCGCGCATGGGGAAGGCGAGGTTGTCGAAGACCGAGAGGTCGGTGAAGAGGCCGCTGACCTGGAACATCATGCCCATCTTGCGGCGCAGGGCGTAGAGGCCCCGGTTGTCGAGCCTGTGCACCACCTGGCCGTCGACCCGGACCTGGCCGCGGGCCGGCCGCTCCTGGCCCGTGAGCAGGCGCAGCAGGGTGCTCTTGCCGCAGCCGCTCACCCCCAGGATGGCCACCACCTTGCCGCGGGGGATGCCGAGGTTGACGCCCTTGAGCACCGGGCGCTCGCCGTAGGCGTAGTGGAGGTCGCTGATCTCGACCAGGTGGGGGTGCGCTGCGTTCAAGGGATGCCGTCCTGTGCGTGCCGTATCGAGCCCCGATTATCCATGAGGGCGCGTGCGGATGGCGAGACGGCGGGCGGGGCTTCGTCCTGCCCCGGCGCCGTCGGCCGGAGCGGGTGGTATCATGGCGCATCGGCATGAACCCCGGCACCCCGCGTCCGGGCAGCGTCAGGAGGTGATGAGGCATGACCCGGGTGGATTTCTATTTCAACGCCGAGGACAAGCCCGAAGTGGCCCGGCGCCTCGTGGCCAAGGCCTACCGCGCCGGGCAGCATGCCCTGATCTACACCACGGACGAGGCCCTGGCCGGCGAGCTCGATGCCAGCCTCTGGACCCGCCAGCCGCTCGCCTTCATTCCGCATGTGCGCTGCGGCCATCCCCGGGCGGCCGAGACCCCCGTGCTGATCGGCTCGGACCCCGAGGCGCTGGCCGCCCACGACCTGCTCGTCAACCTGAGCGACGCGTGGCCCGCCTGCTTCAGCCGCTTCGGGCGCCTGATCGAGATCGTCGGCCGGGACGAGGCGGACCGGCAGCGGGCCCGGGGCCGCTACCGCTTCTACCAGGAGCGGGGCTATCCCCTGAACAGCGTCGATCTGGACGGGCGGTAGGCATGCCCGGGCAGGACGGCGGCGACCTCTACAACGAGCTCGACGGGCTCTACGGCAAGCTCGACCAGCTCCTGGGCAGGCGCGGCCCGGATGCCCTGACCCGGCATCGCGGGGACGAGGCGGACTTCCCGGTCCTCACCGAGGTGGTGGAGGAGGCCACCGCCGATCGCGGTCCCGCCCCGGCGGCACCGTCATCCCCGGCACCGCTCGACCAGCCGGTGCCTGCCGAAGCGCTCCCCAAGGAAGTGCCGCCCGAGGTCATGGCCGCCGTCGAGGCCCGGCTCTTCGGCCTCCTGGCCCGGCAGCAGCAGGAAGTGGACGAGACCGTGCGCCGCATCATCCAGGAAGAACTCGCCAAGCGGGAAGGGCGCTGAGCGCCGACCTCACGGCGGACCGGCCAAGCCCCTTATAATCCATCCCTTTGGCGCCAAGACGCGAGGGTGCTCGACCGCGCCCCCTCGCGTCTTTGCGTTATGGACCCGCAAGCGCCGAACCTGATACTTGGAACCGCCATGGAACTCGCGAAAAGCTTCGAACCCCACGATATCGAAAGGCGCTGGTACGCCCGCTGGGAAGACGCCGGCTGGTTCAGCATGGGCCGGGAGGAGGGCCGCCCCTACTACTGCATCCTGCTGCCGCCGCCCAACGTCACCGGCACCCTGCACATGGGCCATGCCTTCCAGCACACCCTCATGGACGCGCTGACCCGCTACCACCGCATGCAGGGCGACAACACCCTCTGGCAGCCGGGCACCGACCACGCCGGCATCGCCACCCAGATCGTCGTGGAGCGGCAGCTCGACGCCCAAGGGGTCTCCCGCCACGACCTCGGCCGGGAGGCGTTCCTCGAGAAGGTCTGGGAGTGGAAGGAGCACTCCGGCTCCACCATCACCCGCCAGATGCGGCGGCTCGGCACCTCGCCGGACTGGTCGCGCGAGCGCTTCACCATGGACGAGGGGTTGTCGCGCGCCGTCACCGAGGTCTTCGTGCGGCTGTATGAAGAGGGCCTCATCTATAGAGGCAAGCGCCTGGTCAACTGGGACCCGGTGCTGCAGACGGCGGTCTCCGACCTGGAGGTGGTGAGCGCGGAGGAGGAGGGCTTCATCTGGGAGATCCGCTATCCCCTGGAAGACGGCTCGGGCCACCTCACCGTGGCCACCACCCGGCCCGAGACCCTGCTGGGCGACACCGCCGTGGCGGTGCACCCCGAGGACGAGCGCTACGCGCACCTGGTCGGCAAGACCGTGCGCCTGCCGGTGGCCGAGCGCTCCATCCCCATCGTCGCCGACGACTACGTGGACCGCGAGTTCGGCACCGGCGTGGTGAAGATCACCCCCGCCCACGACTTCAACGACTGGCAGGTCGGCCAGCGGCACAAGCTGCCGGCCATCGGCGTGCTGACGCTGGATGCCAAGATGAACGACTTCGCTCCGGCCGAGTACCAGGGCCTGGACCGCTACGACGCCCGCAAGCGGATCCTGGAAGAGCTGCAGGCCAAGGGTCTGCTCGTCTCGGCCAAGCCGCACAAGCTCATGATCCCCCGCGGCGACCGCAGCCATGCGGTGATCGAGCCCATGCTCACCGACCAGTGGTTCATGAGCATGGAAGGCCTGGCCAAGCGGGCCCTCGGCGTGGTCGACAGCGGCGAGCTGAAATTCGTGCCGGAGAACTGGACCACCACCTACCGCCAGTGGCTGGAGAACATCCAGGACTGGTGCGTATCGCGCCAGCTGTGGTGGGGCCACCGCATCCCGGCCTGGTACGACGAGGCGGGCAACGTCTATGTCGCCCGCAGCGAGGCCGAGGCGCAGAGGCAGGCCGGCGACGGCGTGGCGCTCAGCCGGGACGAGGACGTGCTCGACACCTGGTTCTCCTCCGCGCTTTGGCCCTTCTCCACCCTGGGCTGGCCGGACGAGGCCTGGGAGCTCAGGCACTACCTGCCCACCTCGGTGCTGGTCACGGGCTTCGACATCATCTTCTTCTGGGTGGCGCGCATGGTGATGATGAGCCTGCACTTCACCGGCAAGGTGCCGTTCAAAGAAGTGTACGTCACCGGGCTGGTGCGCGACGCCCACGGCAACAAGATGAGCAAGTCCAAGGGCAACGTCCTCGACCCCATCGACCTCATCGATGGAATCAGTCTGGACGACCTGGTGGCCAAGCGCACCACGGGGCTCATGAACCCCGGGCAGGCCGAGGCCATCGCCAAGACCACCCGCAAGGAGTTCGCCCAGGGCATCCCCAGCTTCGGCACCGATGCCCTGCGCTTCACCTTCGCCAGCCTCGCCTCCCACGGCCGCGACATCAAGTTCGATCTCGCGCGCTGCGAGGGCTACCGCAACTTCTGCAACAAGCTCTGGAACGCCAGCCGCTTCGTGCTCATGAACTGCGAGGGCCAGGACGTGGGCCTGGACGAGGCCCTGCCCCTGGAATACAGCTTCGTCGACCGCTGGATCCTCGGGCGGCTCGAGCAGGCGAAGGCCGCCGTGCGCGAGGGCTTCGACCAGTACCGCTTCGACAACGCGGCCCGGGCCATCTACGAGTTCGTCTGGGACGAGTACTGCGACTGGTACCTGGAGCTGGCCAAGGTGCAACTAACATCCCCTCTCCCGCAGGCGGGAGAGGGTGGCCCGCAGGGCCGGGAGGGGGCCCTCTCCCCAACCCTCTCCCAGGGGGAGAGCACCCTGAAGGGCATAAAGGGGCAATCGCTAGGCCCAAATCGATCGACTGCCGCCCGGCGCGCCACCCGCAGGACGCTGGTGCGGGTGCTGGAGGCGGTGCTGCGCCTCGCCCACCCCATCATCCCCTACATCACCGAGGAGCTCTGGCAGTCCGTGGCGCCGCTCGCCGGGCGGCCGGGCCCGAGCATCATGCTCGCGGCCTATCCCGAGCCCGACCTGGGCAGCGTGGATGCGGCGGCGGCCGCGGAGATGGACAGGCTCAAGGCCCTGACCAACGCCTGCCGCAACCTGCGCGGCGAGATGAACCTCTCCCCCGCCCAGAAGATCCCCCTCGCGGTCGAGGGCGATGCCGAGCGCGTCGGGGTCTATGCGCCCTACATGCAGCTGCTGGGCAGGCTCTCCGAGGTCCGGGCGGTGTCCACGCTGCCGGAGGGCGACGCGCCCGTGGCCATCGTCGGCGACTGGCGCCTCATGCTCAGGATCGAGGTCGACCGGGCCGCCGAGATCGCCCGTCTGGACAAGGAGATCGCGCGCCTCGGCGGTGAGATCGCCAAGGCCCGGGGCAAGCTCGGCAGTGCCGGCTTCGTGGAGCGGGCCCCGGCGGCGGTGGTGGAGCAGGAAAGGGCGCGGCTCGCGGACTTCAGCGCCACCCTGGAGAAGGTGCAGGCCCAGCGGGCCCGCCTGGGGTAAGACCTCGGGGGCTGGCTGCCCCCGTATGCCATCGGCCTGCCGGCGGCGCTCAGTTACGGCCGTGCTGGTGCTTGTGCTTGTGCTTGTGATGGCCGAGCTTGCGGCCGTTGTCGTGGCGGCCGGGCTCGTCGACGATCACCACGGTCTTGTTGACCACCGTCTTTTCCTGGCTCGTCGACTTGCTGCCGATGGCGGCACCGGCGCCACCGCCGATGGCGCCACCGATGATGGCGCCTTCCTTGCCGCCGACCGCGGAGCCGACGGCCGCCCCCGTGGCGCCGCCGATGGCGCCGCCGAGCACGGCGCCGCCGTCGATCTTGTCGGCCAGGGCGGGCGCTGCGAGGCCCAGGCCCAGGATGAGTATGCTCAGTCGGGTACGACGCATGGGGTTCTCCCTGTCGAAAAAGGCACGATTGCGCCCGCTAGCTTAGCAGCGGCGTGCCGCGGATGGGAACCCTTCCGCAATCCCGCCTACCCGAAGGCTGCGACGAGGGCGGGTTTCGCCGGATTGGCAGCCGATCTCCATCGGGTCCGACAGGCTCTTAGGCGCCCTCGGACCAGCGCGCCGCCGCCGCCTCGTCCGACTCCCGCGCCTCCACCCAGTGCGCCCCCTCCGGCGTGGTCTCCTTCTTCCAGAAGGGGGCGCGGGTCTTGAGGTAGTCCATGATGAAGGCGCAGGCGGCGAAGGCCTCCTCGCGGTGGGCCGAGGCCACGGCCACGAGCACGATGGGCTCGGTCGGCCGCAGTTCGCCCACGCGGTGGATGACCGTCGCGTCGAGCAGCGCCCAGCGCGCCTCGGCCTCCGCGACGATCCGCTCCAGGGCCTTCTCCGTCATGCCCGGGTAATGCTCCAGGGTCATGGTGGCCACCCCCTGGCCCTCGTTGATGTCGCGCACCAGGCCCAGGAAGGCGGCCACCGCGCCGACCTTGGGGTTGTTCCGGTGCAGGGCGGCGACCTCAGCGTCGAGGTCGAAGGCTTCGGTCTGGACCTGGATCTTCATTCAGCCCCCCGTCACCGGCGGGAAGATCGCCACTTCGTCGCCGTCCCTGAGCGGGGTCTCGGGCCCGGCCATGTCCTGGTTCACGGCCGTGCGCCAGGCGCGGCCTTCGGCCAGCTCCCGGGCCCAAGCGTCGCCGCGGCCGCGCAGCCAGGCGAGCAGCTCGCCCAGGGTCTGCACCTCGGCGGGCAGCGCCGCCTCTTCCATGCCGGTGCCGAACTGCTCGCGCAGCCGGGCGAAGTAGAGCAGTTTCACCTTCACTTGAGCAGCTCCGTCAAAGGCCAGAATCGCACGTCGTCGCCCTCGTGCACGGTGTGTCCCGCCTCGACGTCGACCAGGCCGTCGGCCCAGGCCGCGGAGGTGAGCACGCCGGAGCTCTGGTTGGGGTAGAGCACGGCACGTCCCTGCTCGACGCGGGCGCGCAGGAACTCGCGCCGCTGGCCCGGCTTCCTGCGCTCGAAGGCGGCGGGGAGGGTGAAGGCGAGGGGCTCGCGGCCGGCCGCCCCCATGCGCTTCAGGAGGAAGGGCCGCACGAAGAGGCAGAACACGACGAAGGCGGACACCGGGTTGCCGGGCAGGCCGAGGAAGTCCGCATCTCCGACCTGGCCGTAGGCGAGCGGCTTGCCCGGCTTCATCGCCACCTTCCACATGTCGAGGTGGCCGAGCCGCGCGACCGCCGCCTTCACATGGTCCTCCTCGCCCACCGAGACGCCGCCGCTGGTGACGACCACGTCGGCGTGGCGGGCGGCCTTCTTCAGGGCGGCGACCGTGGCCTCGAGGTCGTCGGCGACCTGGCCCAGGTCCTCGACCTCGCAGCCCAGGCCCTGGAACAGGGCCAGCAGCATGGCGCGGTTGGAGTTGTAGATCTGGCCGGGCTTGAGCGGCCGGCCGGGCAGCGCGATCTCGTCGCCGGTGAAGAAGACGGCCACCCTGAGCCGCCGGTACACGGCGAGTTCGGTCGCACCGATCGAGGCGGCCACGCCGAGCCGGGCGGGCGTGAGCCGTTCGCCGGCATGGAGCACGGCCTGGCCGTCGCGGATGTCCTCGCCGGCACGGCGGATGTTCTCGCCCGGCGTCGGCGCCTTGAGCACCCGCACATGGTCGTCGCGCAGCTCGCAGTCCTCCTGCATGGCCACGGCGTCGGCCCCCTCGGGCACGGGGGCGCCGGTGAAGATGCGCGCGGCGGTGCCGAGCACCAGGGGGTGGCCCACCCGGCCGGCGGGGATGCGCTGGGTCACGTGCAGCCAGCGCTCCGCCGCCCAGTCCGCGACCCTCAGGGCGTAGCCGTCCATGGCGCTGTTGTCCAGGGGCGGCACGGCGACGCCGGACACCAGCGCCTCGGCCAGGACACGGCCCAGGGCGGCGTCCGCGCCGAGGGTCTCGGTCCCGGTGACGGGGCGGGCCTGAGCGAGCAGGCGGGCGCGGGCCTCATCGACGGTCAGCATGTGCGGCTTCCTTCAGTCTCAGGGTGGCCAGGATGAAATCGCAGATCCCTTCGGCGTCGTCCAGGGCCAGGTGCCGGATGCCTTGGGGCGCCCGGTCGGAGGCCGCCGCCAGGATGTGCGGGTCGCCGGGATGGAGCCAGGGCCTGGCGTTGGCCTCGCGCCAGACCTCGAGCTTGGGGATGGCGGCCCGCTTGAAACCTTCCACCAGCACCAGGTCGCAAGGGGAGAGGTGGCGCAGGTGCGCCTCCAGGGTGGGCTCGGCCTCGCCCCGCAGCTCGTGCACCAGCGCCCAGCGGTGGGGGGAGGTCACCAGCACCTCGTGGGCCCCGGCGGCGCGATGGCGCCAGGAGTCCTTGCCCGGCACGTCGATCTCGAAGTCGTGGTGGCTCTGCTTCAGCACCGAGACCCGGAGGCCGCGGGCTTCGAGCAGGGGCAGCAGCCGCTCGATCAGCGTGGTCTTGCCGCTGCCGCTGTAGCCGACGATGCCGAATGCGTTCATCGATTCAGCATCCCGCCGGGAAAAGCGGACATGAATGACCGAAATCAAGGAAATGGATCCGGGAGCAAAGCATCATCAACCCAGGCTCGTTCAGTTGTGCAAGGTTCTAGAGTGCTATATTCTGACAGATATAACGCTTCCCCGACAACGACCATGGAACCCCTAGTCGACCCCTTCGGCCGCCGCATCGAATACCTGCGCATCTCCGTCACGGACCGCTGCGACCTGCGCTGCAAGTACTGCATCCCGGAGGGCTTCCACGGCTTCGAGGAGCCCGGGCATTGGCTCGGCTTCGACGAGATGGAGCGCCTGGTGCGGCTCTTCGCCCGCCTGGGCCTCAGGCGGGTGCGGCTCACCGGCGGCGAGCCCCTGCTGCGCCGCGGCATCGAGGAGCTCGCCGGGCGCATCGCCGGCGTGCCGGGCATCGAGGACCTGTCCCTCTCCACCAACGCCACCCAGCTCGCCCGCCATGCCCAGGGCCTCAGGGCGGCGGGCGTGACGCGGCTCAACGTCAGCCTGGATTCCCTGCGGCCCGAGCGCATCGAGCGCATCAACGGCCGGCCCGTGTTCGACAAGATCATGGCCGGCATCCAGGCGGCCAAGGCGGCGGGCTTCGCCCCCATCAAGATCAACATGGTGGCCCTGGCGGGCGAGAACGACGACGAGATCGACGCCATGGTCGCCTGGTGCATGGAGCAGGGCTTCGTGCTGCGGCTGATCGAGAACATGCCCATGGGCGACACCGCCCGCCATGTCCGCTATCTGGACCTGCAGCCGGTGAAGGAGCAACTCAGGAGCCGCTTCGGCCTGGTGGACACCGTGCTGCCCGGCGGCGGCCCGGCCCGCTACCTGGGCACCCCGGACGGGCGCTTCACCGTCGGTTTCATCACCCCCATCTCCCAGCACTTCTGCGCCACCTGCAACCGCGTGCGGCTGACGGTGGACGGCGTGCTGCACCTGTGCCTGGGGCAGGAGGACCGCTTCGAGTTCCGGCCGCTGCTGCGCGGCGGGGCGTCGGACGAGGAGATCGTCGCCGCCATCCACGCCGCCATCGCGAAGAAGCCCGAGCGCCACGAGTTCCGCGAGCAGCCGCAGAAGCTGGTCCGCTTCATGAACATGACCGGCGGCTGAGCCGCGGCCGGCGGGGCTCAGCGGGCTCACGTCGCCGCCACTTCCTGGTCCCTCCCTTAGGCGGCCGAGCCCCGGCCGATCAGTCCCTTGAGTTCCGCGATCAGGCCGTCGCGCAGGCCGTGGAGCTCGGCCACCCCCGCAGCGGTCTCCTCGGAGCGGCCCTCGGCGTGCAGGGCCAGGAGCCGGCCGGCCTGGGCATGGACCTGGCGATGCAAGGCCTGGATGGCCTGCATGCCCGGCGTCGCGCCGTAGCGCTGCAGGCCCTCGCGGTCTAGCCACTGGCCGAAGCGGCACTGGTGGATGTCGAGCGGCGGGGGCGAGGCCTGCGCATCCCGCAGGCAGGCCTCGACCCGGCGGGTCCAGGCGTGGTGCTCCACGCCGGCGAAGAGCATCGGCAGGTCATCGCGGCTGGTCGGGCTGAGCCGCGTCCAGGCCGGGTCGGGGCGCCAGCGCGCCGTCCACCCGGGCAGCTCCGCGGCGGGCATGGGGCGGGCGATGCCGTGGCCCTGGGCCTCCTCGCAGCCGAGCAGCAACAGCAGCTCGCCATGCTCCACCGACTCCATCCCTTCGGCGATGACGCGGCGGCGGAAGGCCGCGGCCAGGCCGAGCACCCCTTCCAAAATGGCCAGGTCGTCGGGGTCGTGGAGCATGCCGCGCACGAAGCTCTGGTCGATCTTGAGCCGGGAGACCGGCAGGCGCTTGAGATAGGTCAGCGTGGAATAGCCGGTGCCGAAGTCGTCCAGGGCCACATCGACCCCGATCTCCCGGCAGCGGAGGATGACCTCGGAGACATGCGCCAGGTCGCTCAAGGCGCTGGTCTCGAGCACCTCGAGTTCGAGGCGGCCCGGCGGGATGCCGGGATGGGCGGCGAGGATGGCGCGCAGGCGGGCCGGGAAGTCGCTCTGATGGATGTGCTGGGCGCCGACGTTGACGCTCACCGGGATGTCCAGGCCGGCGGCCCGCCACTGCTCCATCTGGGCGAGCGCCGTATCGATCACCCATTCGCCCAGCTCGCACCCCAGGGCGTGGTCCTCGACGGCCGGCAGGAAGTCGCCCGGCGGCAACAGGCCGCGCGCGGGGTGTTGCCAGCGGATGAGGGCCTCGGCGCCGACGATCGCGCCGCTGCGCATGTTCACCTTGGGCTGGTAATGCAGCACGAACTCGTCGCGCAGGATGCCCTGGCGGATCAGCTCCAGGGTCTCGTAGCGCCCGCGGGCGGCGCGGTCCAGGTCGGGGTTGAAGAAATGGTGGCGGTTCTTGCCCGCCAGCTTGGCCTGATACATGGCCTGGTCGGCCTGACGCATGAGCTGGTCGGCATCGACCGCCTCCTCCTGCGGATAGAAGCTGACCCCGATGCTGGCGGAGACCTGGAGCGTGTTCCCGCCGACCGGGACCGGCTCGGCGGCGGCGGCGAGCAGGCGGCCGAGCGCCTCGGTGCAGTCGAGCGTGTCGTCCAGGTCGATGAGCACGGCGACGAACTCGTCGCCGCCGAGCCGCGCCAGGGTGTCGCCGTTGCGCAGGACCTCGCGCATGCGGCGGGCCACGGCGATCAGCATCTGGTCGCCGCTCTCGTGGCCGTGGGTGTCGTTGATGGGCTTGAAGCCGTCGAGATCGATGAAGGCGACCGCGAGCAGCCCGCCGCGGCGCTGCGTCTGGGCCATGGCCTGCTCCATGCGGTCGGCCAGCAGCACGCGGTTGGGCAGGCCGGTGAGCGCGTCGTAGTGCGCGATGTGCTCGAGCCGGTGCTGCTGCTCCTTCAGCGCGGTGATGTCGGAGAAGATGGAGACGTAGTGCGAGGTGTGGCCGTCCTTGTCGAGTACGGCGGTGATGTCGAGCAGTTCGGCATACACCTCGCCGTCCTTGCGCCGGTTCCAGATCTCCCCGTTCCAGCGGCCCTTCGCCTTCAGCTCGCGCCACATCGCGGCATAGAACTCCGTCCCCTGGAGCCCGGACTTGAGGATTCTCGGGGTCCTGCCCAGGACCTCCTCGCGGGCATAGCCGGTGATCAGGCAGAAGGCGCTGTTCACGTCGAGGAAGGTGCCGGCGGCGTCGGTGATGGCGATGCCCTCGCCGGCGTGGGTGAAGACGCTGGCATCGATCTTCAGGCGCTCCTCGTTCTCCCGCAGGGCGCGCATGCTCCGCCGGATGCGCCGGTTCAGGTACACCAGCCAGGCCGCCGCCCCGGCCAGCAGGGCCAGCATGATGGCGATGGTGACGAGCCAGGGGGCGTATTGCTGCCAGATTTCGCGCACCCCCACCTCCGGGGGATGGTCGTAGGGCTGCAGGCGCAGGGCGCGGGCCAGCGTCTCCACGGGCAGGTAGTCGGCGGGCGGACCGAAGCCTGCGATGCCCGCGGCGCGTGCGGCGGGGTGGTCCGGGGTGAGCGCGAAGAGGGCGCTGGCGACCTTGCGCGTCACCAGGCTGTCCACGTGCGGCAGGGCCACGAAGGGCCATTCCGGGTAGAGCCGGGTGGAGACGGCGTAGGGGTAGCTCGACAGCGCGGAGCGGTGGATCACGCGCAGGCGGGCCGGGTCGATCCGGCCCGTCGCGGCGAGCTGCTCGAGCACGCCGCTGCGGATGAAGCCGGCCTCCGCCCGCCCTTCCAGGACGGCCGCCACGACCGCGTCATGTCCACCGAGGCTGAGGAGCTTGGCGTCCTTGGGCAGTCGGATGCCGTGCTGCAGCAGTTCATAGGCCTGGGCCTGGTAGCCGCCCAGGAAGTTCGTGCCGGGCACGGCGATGAGCCGGCCCCTGAGGTCGGCCAGGACGCGGATGTCGCTGCCTTGGGCCGGCGTGACGATCACCCCGCCCAGGCTGCTCGTGGCCTCGCCGCCCTGTATGCGGATGACGGTGGCCAGCGCGCCGGTGAGGCTGTTGCGGCTGCGCAGCACCAGGTAGTGGCTGGGATTGGTGAAGACGAGGTCGAGCCGGTTGTGGGCGATGGCGTCCTCGAGTTCGGCCTGGTCCAGGAACAGGATCTCGACGCGGGTGCCCTTGAGTTGCGCGCCCAGGTAGTCGGCCAGGGGGCGGTAGTGGGCCTCCATCAGCGCTTTCGTCCGGTAGGCGAACATGCCCAGGGTGAGGGTCTCGGCGGCCCGCGCCGGGCCGACGAGCGCCAGCGCGAGCAGGAAGAGGCACAGGGTCTGCGGCAGGCGGGTCATGGCGCGCCGGATTCGCCGGGCAGATGGGATGGATCGAACAGGGCCTGCAGCCCGTCCGTCCGGGGCAGGAGCCCGTGCTGCACCATCAGGGCATTGAGCCGGCGTGCGGCCGCATCGAGGGGGCCCATGAAGTGATGGCGGTTGCCGCCCGCGTCGGGCAGGGAGACGCCCGCGAGGGCACGGCGCACCTCGGCGACGTGGACGCCCTGACGCTGCGCGATGCGGTACAGGGCGTCCTCCCGGTTTCGGCGCACATGCTCCAGCCCGCGGAAATGCGCGGCGATCAGCGCGCGCAAGGCCTCCTCCCGGCCGGGGAGGCGGTCGCCCCGGACCGCCAGGACATCGTAGATGGTGTCGGGGAGTCGGCGGCTGTCGAACAGGGCCACGGCCCCCTCGCGGCGCAGCAGCGAGGCGGTGGGCTCGTAGCAGATGGCGGCATCGATGCGCCCCGCGCGCCAGGCGTCCGGCATCGCGTCCTGGCGCAGGTCGAGCACGGTGACGGCCTCGGCGGCCAGCCCCGCCGCCTCCAGCGCCTGGGCCAGCATCAGGCCGCCGACGGCCGATCGTTCCACGGCGATCCGTTTGCCTGCCAGATCCTCCAGGCGCGGGATGCCGGGCCGGGCCAGCAGCACGTCGGCCCCGGCCGAGACGTCGAAGACCAGCACCACGGTCAGCGCTACGCCCGCTGCGCGGGCGCTCAGGACCTCGTCCAGGGTGAGGCAGGCGGCATCGAGCCGCCCGGCCTGCAGCGCGGCGAGAGTATCCTGGGCGACCTTGCCTTCGTGCAGATCGATCCCGGTGGGGAGCCAGCCGAACTCGCGGGCGAGATAGATCGACTCGTAGCCGATCCAGGGATGGATGCCCAGGGCGAGCGTGCGCTCGCGGCTGCAGGCGGCCAGCCAGACCGGGGCGGCGGCCAGGGCCAGGGTCTGCAGGAGGAAGCTGCGGCGGAGCAGGCTCGGGATCGATGTGGCCATATCCGGACATTATGACCGGAAAGAACCGGGCAGCCCCGCATTCGGCATCCGGGGCCTGGCGCCATCGAGGCCCTCTGTGGCGGGGGGGATCGCCGTACTAGGAGCCTGTCGGACTTGAAGAATCAATTTCGCCGGGCAATAGTCGCACTATTGCCCAAGAAAGCGGCGAAATATGGACCGTTCCGCCGAATTTGCAGCCGATTTCCTTTAAGTCCGACAGGCTCCTAGGCGGCCTGCGCGGCGAGCGCCGCCCCCTTCAGGCCCACGTCCTCGTCCAG
>DYFL01000046.1 GCA_020725195.1 Hydrogenophilus sp. | reverse complement strand
TCACCATCGAGGACGTGCTCGAGCAGATCGTCGGCGACATCGAGGACGAATACGACTACGACGAGGCCGAGGCCAACATCCTGCGCGACAAGGCCGGCGGCTGGCGGGTGAAGGCCCAGACCGAGATCGCCGACTTCAACGGGGCCCTGGGGGCGCACCTGCCCGAGGAGGAGTTCGACACCGTGGGCGGCCTCGTGGTCAACCGCTTCGGGCGCCTGCCCAAGCGCGGCGAGTCGATCGAGATCGAGGGCTACCGCTTCCACGTGCTGCGCGCCGACAGCCGCCGGGTGCACATGCTCCTGGTCGAGCCGCTGCCCCGGGCCTCGCTGCTCTGAGCGCATGAGCCCGCGCGCCCGGCCCTTCTGGCTGTTCCTGCTGCTGCTCCTGCTGTTTCCCGCCACGAGCGTGCTCGTCCAGTGGCTCTCCGGCGAGAAGGACAGCCTCGCCTGGTGGGAGCTCGCCCTGCTGGCCGCCTTCCCCCTGCTCGCCTGGGTCTGGCTGCGCCACTTCTCCGTGCTCGGCTGCCGCGAGGGCTGCCGGCCTCCCAAGGAGTAGGACCGGCTTGTCTTTTTAGCGCCCGGCCAGTAACTTAGCCGGGTTCAAGATACGGCTGGAGCATCATGATCCTCAACTGGAGCGATTTCCTGAAGACCCAGGGCGCGGTCATCGAGCACGGCTCGGTGCAGCACTTCGGTGCGCCGCAGGAGGAGCTGCGCACCGCCCGCGACGGGCTCGTCGTGGCCGACCTGTCGCACTTCGGCCTCATCGCCTTCGCGGGGGAGGACGCCCTGACCTTCCTGCACGGCCAGGTCACCAACGACCTGCACGGGCTCAAACCCGAGACCGCGCTCTTCGCCGGCTACTGCACGGCCAAGGGGCGGATGCTCGCCAACTTCCTCATCTTCCGGCGCGACGGCGACATCCTGCTCATGCTCCCGGAGTCGCTGCGCGAGGCCATCCAGAAACGCCTGTCCATGTTCATCCTGCGCGCCAGGGTCAAGGCCCGGGATGCCGGGCCCGAATGGGTGCGCCTGGGGCTTTCCGGCCCCGGGGCGCGCGAGACCCTGGTCGCCGCCGTCGGCGCCGCCCCCGTCGGCATGATGGCGGTGCTGCACACGGACACGGCCTTCGCGGTGCAGCTCGGCGACAACCGCTTCGACCTCTTCGTGCAGCCGGACCATGCCGAGACGGCCTGGAAGGCCCTGCTCACGGAGGCCCGCCCCGTGGGCGCCCCCGCCTGGGACTGGCTCATGGTCGCCGCCGGCGTGCCCGTCGTCGTCCCCGCCACGCAGGACCAGTTCGTGCCGCAGATGGCCAACATGGAGGCGCTCTACGGCGTGAGCTTCCAGAAGGGCTGCTACCCCGGGCAGGAAATCGTGGCCCGCAGCCAGTACCTGGGCAAGATCAAGCGCCGCATGTACCTGGCCCATGTCGACGCCGAGGCCAGTGCCGGCGACGAGCTCTTCAGCCCAGACCTGCCCGGCCAGGCCTGCGGCATTGTCGCCAATGCCGCGCCGGCGCCCGAGGGCGGCAGCGACGTCCTGGCGGTGCTGCAGGTGTCGAGCTTCGAGGGCGGCGAGGTGCACTGGAGGGGCGCCGACGGCCCCCGCCTCGGCTTCAGGCCCCTGCCCTATGCGCTGTGAGCCCGGCCGTCCGCGGCCGCGACCATTGTCCAGGAGAGACCGCCGATGAGCGATGAACTTCAGGCCCTACGGGAAGAAAACCAGAAGCTCAAGGACGAGGTGCGTCGCCTGAGATCGGCCTTCGCGCTGGGCGTCGGACGCGTCCGGCCCGTCGGCGAGGGCGTCTCCGTCCTGGAATCGCGCTACCCCCATGTCGCGGCCAAGCTCGTCGTCCATTGGGGGAGCCGGCAGATCAACGGCTACCTGCAGGGGCTCCTGATGGACGACCGCGGCGACCGCCAGGGCTTTCCCTTCGATGCCATGCAGGAGATCCAGTTTCTGCTCGAGCTGCACCAGACCTATTTCCAGGAAAAGGTCGACTGGTCCGACAACTATCTGCGCTAGGCATGCCCCACACCTACTGCGTCTGGTATCGCGTCAGGGAGGCGGATGACCGGGAGGCGGAGACCGCGGTCCGGGCCCTGCAGGCCCGCCTCGGCTGCCGGACGGGCGTAGCCGGCCGGCTGCTGAAAAAGCGCGATGACCCGGGCACCTGGATGGAGCTGTACGAGGGCGTCCGGGATGCCGCGGCCTTCGAGCGGCAGTTGCGGGACCTGGCGGAGCGATACGACGTGGAGATGTTCGTCGCGGACGCCCGCCATGTGGAGTGCTTCATCGAGGACGGGGCCGTAGCGGCGCGTCCGAGCTGCGCGAAGGGGGGGTGATGGCCGGAGAACGCAAGCTCCAGATCCTGCAGGTCCTGGCGGAGATGCTGCAGAACCCCCAGGCGGAGAAGATCACCACCGCGGCGCTCGCCGCGCGGCTGGAGGTCTCCGAGGCGGCCCTCTACCGGCATTTCGCGAGCAAGGCGCAGATGTACGAGGGGCTCATCGAATTCATCGAGGGCACCCTGTTCACCCGCATCAACAGGCTCGCCGCGGACGAACCCCGCGGCCTGGAGCAGGCGCGCGCCATCCTGGCCCTGCTCCTCGGCTTCTCCGACAAGAACCCGGGCATGACCCGGGTGCTCACCGGCGAGGCCCTGGTCAACGAGAACGCGCGCCTGCAGGCGCGCGTGAACCAGCTGCTCGAGCGGATCGAGGCGAGCCTGCGCCAGGCCCTGCGCATCGCCGCCAGCCAGGGCGACCTGGCCGGGGGGGCGGATGCCGGGGCGGGCGCCAATCTCCTGGTGAGCTATGTCCAGGGACGCTGGCAGCAGTTCGTCAAAAGCGGCTTCAGGCAATCCCCCACCGGCCAGTGGGAGGCGCAGTGGGCGCTGCTCAGCCGGGGGATCGGCCCGTAGCGCCGCAGACGCTGCAGGCCGGGTCGCGCCGCAGGCGGATCTCCCGCCACTCGGCGTGCAGGGCGTTGTAGAGCAGCAGACGCCCGCTGAGGCTGGAGCCCACGCCCATCAGCAGCTTGAGCGCCTCCGCCGCCTGCATCGCCCCCACCACCCCCACCAGCGGCGCGAACACGCCGAACTCGGCGCAGCGCATCTGCGCCTCCCCTGCCTGCTCAGGAAACAGGCAGGCGTAGCAGGGGGCGCCCGGCGCGCGCAGGTCGAACACGCTGACCTGGCCGTCGAAGCGCACCGCGGCCCCCGAGACCAGGGGCCGGCCGTGGGCCACGCAGGCGCGGTTGACGGCATGGCGGGTCGCGAAATTGTCGCTGCAGTCGAGCACCACGTCCGCCCCGGCCACCAGCTCGCCCAGCCTCTCGCCCTCCAGGCGTTCGGCCAGGGGCTCGATGGCGCATTCCGGGTTCATCGCCCGCATGCGGCGGGCGGCCGAGGCCGCCTTGTTCTCGCCCACGCTCGCCAGGTCGTGGGCGATCTGGCGCTGCAGATTGGTGAGGTCGACGGCATCGGCATCGGCCAGGGCGATGCGGCCGAGGCCGGCCGCCGCGAGATAGAGCGCCGCGGGCGATCCCAGGCCGCCGGCGCCCACGATGAGGGCCCGGGCGGCGAGCAGCCGCGCCTGGCCCGGAATGCCGATCTCGTCGAGCAGGATGTGGCGGCTGAAGCGGAGGAGTTGGTCGTCGCGCATGGGGTCGTGTTGTAGGAGCGGCTTCAGCCGCGAACCACCGCACTCGCGGCTGAAGCCGCTCCTACCGGTACTGCCGCCATTCGGCGGGGGTGTCGTCGTGGTCGCCGTGCGGCTGCCGGTCCCAGGCGCTGACGAAGGCCTGGTAGTTGCGGGCGCTCGCATCGGGCTCGTTCATGTTCTCCAGCTGCACCCCTTCCGTATAGTAGATCAGGGCGCGCCTCAGACGGATGAGCAGGGTGTTGAACAGGTGGAAGCCTTGCGCCTCGAGGGCCGTCTCGATGCCCTCCAGGGTATGGTCGCCGATGCGGTAGGCGACTTCCAGGGTCTGGGGCGCGCTGCGGCGGGCCTCCAGGCCGGGCAGCCCGGACAGGAGCACCTCGGCCTGCTCCGCCTGCCCCTCCGGGTAGGGGTGGAACAGGATCTCGCGGCGCTTCTTGATGTCGCAGGGAGTGGTCATGCCTCCCCTCCTCAGACCTACCGGGCCTGGAGCAGCTGCAACCCCTTCAGCAGGTTCAAGGCCTGGTTGTACTGGTAGTCGTGCCTGGAGACGATCTCGCCCGGTTCGGGCTTGGCCGGCTCCGGCTTGGCGGCCTTGTCGTCCCTGGGCTTCGCATCCTTGACCGGCTCGGGCTCCTGGCCGTTGGCGAGATGCCGCTCCAGGTCGGCCTCGCGCACGTCCAGCCTGGCTGCGTCCGCCACGGCGACCGTGCCTTCCTCGACCACGATGTCCGGCGTGATGCCCTTGGCCTGGATGGAGCGGCCGCCGGGGGTGTAGTAGCGGGCGGTGGTCAGCTTGATGGCGGTGCCGTTGTTGAGCGGCAGGATGGTCTGCACCGAGCCCTTGCCGAAGGTCTGGGTGCCCAGGACGATGGCCCGCTTGTGGTCCTGCAGCGCGCCGGCGACGATCTCCGAGGCGCTGGCCGAGCCGCCGCTGACCAGCACCACCATGGGCACGGTCTTGACCCAGGCGGGCAGGGCCTTGAGGTAATCCGACTCGCTGGGGCGCAGGTAGTGCTCGCGCGAGTAGGTGAGGCGCATCCTGGCCTCGTCGGTGCGTCCGTCGGTGTAGACCACCAGCTGGCCCGGCTTGAGGAAGGCGCCGGAGACGGCCACGGCGCTATTGAGCAGCCCGCCCGGATTGTTGCGCAGGTCCAGGATCAGGCCCTTGAGCGTCCCCTTGTTGGCGGTCTCCAGCTGCTTGAGCGCGGCGGCGAGGTTCTCGCCGGTGGGCTCCTGGAACTGGGTGATGCGCACGTAGCCATAGCCGGGCTCGACCAGCTGGTGCTTGACGCTCTTGATCTTGATGACCGCACGGGTGATCTTGATGACCAGAGGCTTGGCCTCGCCCTTGCGGAGGATGGTCAGGGTGATGTCGCTGCCCGGCTTGCCGCGCATGCGCTTGACCGCGTCGTGCAGGGTCATGCCCTTCACGGGGGTGTCGTCCAGCCGGATGATCAGGTCGCCGCTCTTGATGCCGGCGCGCCAGGCGGGGGTGTCCTCGATGGGGGCGACGACCTTGACGAAGCCGTCCTCCATGCCCACCTCGATGCCCAGGCCCCCGAATTCGCCATGGGTGCCGACCTGCAGCTCCTTGAAGGCCTCGGGGTCGAGATAGGCGGAATGGGGGTCGAGGCCCGAGAGCATGCCGTTGATGGCCTCGGTGATGAGCTTCTTGTCGTCCACCGGCTCGACGTAGTCGCTCTTGATCTTGCCGAAGATCTCGGTGAAGACGCGCAGCTCCTCGAACGGCAGCGGCTGCGGTTCGCGCTCGGCCACGGCCGAGTAGTTCAGGGTGAGTGCGGCCCCGAGCAGGGCGCCCATGCCGATGAGGCCCAATTGTTTCATCTTGCCGGACATGATCGTTACGCCAAACCCAATGCTATTTGACCCAGGAGAGTGGGTCGAAAGGCCTGCCCTGGTGCCGCAGCTCGAAATAGAGGCCGTGTTCGGCCTGCCCCCCGGTATTGCCGACCGTGGCGACCACGTCGCCCGCGCGCACCGTCTCTCCCGCCTGTTTATACAGGCTTTCATTATTGCTGTATAGACTGAGGTAGCCGTCGCCGTGGTCGAGGATGAGGAGGTTGCCGAAGCCGCGCAGCCAGTCGGCGAAGGCCACGCGGCCGCTGGCCACCGCGCGCACCCCCTGACCCTCGGGGGCGCGGATGAAGAGCCCCTTCCAGGCCGGCCCGCCCCCCTGGCGGGATTGTCCGTAGCGCGCCGTGATCTCCCCGGCCACGGGCAGGGCGAGCTTGCCTCTGAGCTGGCCGAAGCCGACGCCGGACAGGCTGGCATCGGGCAGCCGCGTGGTCTTCTGCCCGGGGCGCGCCTTGGGCTCGGGTCCGGGGGCCGGCTTGGGGGCCGCGGCCAGCCGCGCCAGGCGCTCGATGAGCCGGGCGAGGCGCTGTTCGTCCCGCACCAGGGTGGCGACCTCGCGCCGCTGCTGATTGATCTGGGTGGAGAGCTTGAGCAGCATCCCCTGCCGGGCCTTCTTCTGCTGCTCCAGTTCGGCGCGCTGCCCCAGGCGCTCGGCCCGGATCCGCTCCAGCCTCTGGTGCCTGTCCTCGGCCTGGGCCTCCAGGCTGTGCAGACGTTCCAGGGTCGCCTGGTGTTTGCGGATGAGCTCGGCGCGGGCCCGCCCGAGGTAGCCGTAATACTCCAGGTCCCGCGCCGTGTCCCCGGGATTCCTGCCGCTCAGGACCAGCCTGAGGGCATCGGTCTCGCCCTGGGCGTATTGCGCGCGGGCGAGCTCGGCCAGGCGGGTGCGCTGTTCGCCCAGGGCGGCATGGGTCCGGCGGATCTCGCCCTGGATGTCCTTGAGCTCCTCGGAGAGGGATAGCCGGCGCTGCTCGAGCTCGCGCAGGCCGCGGTTGACGTCGCTGATGCGGCTCTCGGCCTGCTTCAGGCCGTCCGCCGTTTCGGCGCGGTCCTCCCTGGCCTGCTCGATCTCCTTCTGCAGCTGCTGGATGCGCTCGCGCAGCGCCTTCAGCTCCTCCTTTCTGCCGTCCGTAGCGGCCCAGGCCGGCAGGGCCAGGGCGGCGATCAGGAGGGCGAACGGGAGGCTGCGCAAGGTCCCGGCTAGGCCTGGAGATCCGTCTGGGGCGTAGCGACGGCAGCGCCCTCGCTCTCGAACTGGATCAGCGGGTGGCCGGTCATCTCCATGGGCTGGGGCAGGCCCATCATCTTGAGCAGCGTGGGCGCCACGTCCTCCAGGGCGCCCGTTTCGGCGATCCGGGCCCGCCGGCCCAGGTAGACGAAGGGCACCAGGTTGGTGGTGTGGGCCGTGTGCACCTGATCGTTGGCCAGGTCGAGCATGGTCTCGGCATTGCCGTGGTCGGCGGTGATCAGGACCTCGCCGCCGACCTCCAGCATGGCCCCGACGACGCGCCCCAGGCAGACGTCGACCGCCTCGATGGCCCGCTTCGCGGCCTCGAAGACGCCGGTGTGGCCGACCATGTCGGGGTTGGCGTAGTTGCAGACGATGGCGTCGTACTTGCGGCCGCGGATGGCCTCCACGAGCCGGTCCGTCACCTCGAAGGCGCTCATCTCCGGCTTCATGTCGTAGGTGGCCACGTCGGGCGACTTGACCAGGATGCGGTCCTCGCCGGGATAGACCGTCTCCACGCCGCCGTTGAAGAAATAGGTCACGTGCGGATACTTCTCCGTCTCGGCGATGCGCAGCTGGTGCAGGCCCAGGCTGGCGATGTATTCGCCGAAGCTGTTGACGATGCGCTCGGGCGGGAAGGCGACCGGCACGTCGAACTCGTCGCTGTAGTTGGTCAGGGTGCAGTAGCGGGAGAGCTGGGGCACGTATTCGCGCTCGAATTCCTTGAAGCCCGGCTCGGTCAGGGCTCGGGTCAGTTCGCGGGCCCGGTCGGAGCGGAAATTCATGAAAACGACGGCATCGCCGTCGTGCATGCGCACGGGGGCCTCGCCCGCCGGGGCGATGGCCGTGGCCTTGACGAACTCGTCGGTCTCGCCCCGCGCGTAGGCCAGCGCCAGCCCTTCCAGGGCGGTGGCGGCGCGATATTCGGCGCGGCCCAGCGTGACGAGGTCGTAGGCGGGCTTCACCCGCGGCCAGCGGCGGTCGCGGTCCATGGCGTAGTAGCGGCCGACGATGGAGACGATGCGGCCGGCGCCGAGCCCTTCGATCTTCTCCTGCAGGCGGCGCAGGTAGACCTCGGCGCACTTGGGCGGGGTGTCGCGGCCGTCCAGGAAGGCGTGCAGGTAGATCTTGTCCAGCCTGGCCCGCGCCGCCATCTCCAGCATGGCGTGGATATGGGTTTCATGGCTGTGCACCCCGCCGTCGGAGAGCAGGCCGAAGATGTGCAGGGCGGACTGCCGCGCCCTGACCTGCTCGATGGCGTCCTTCAGGGCGATGTTCTCGTAGAAGCCGCCGGACTGGACGGCCAGCTCGATGCGGGTGAATTCCTGGTAGACGACCCGGCCGGCGCCGATGTTGAGGTGCCCCACCTCGGAGTTGCCCATCTGGCCCCGGGGCAGGCCCACCGCCGCCTCGGAGGCGTGGATCAGGGTGTGCGGGTAGTGCTTCCAGTAGGCGTCCCAGTTGGGCTTGCAGGCGCTGGTGATGGCGTTGTGGGCATCGGCTTCGCGGGAACCAAAACCATCGAGGATGATGAGCAGTACGGGTTTTACAGCAGGTGGCATCAGAGGATTTTATTTAATTGATGGGATTTTTTCATTTAATGATAGTATTTTAGTATATAGTAATAATTCATATGGCACATACTGCCTCGCTCAAGGGTGGTTATACATAATCCAAGGGGTACGGAGTCCACGATGGCCGAGTTCACCGATCTGATCGAAAAAGACGAGCACATCGAGCAGGCCTCGCGCGCGTTGAAGGCCATGTCGCATCCCCTGCGGCTGAAGATCCTGTGCGTCCTCGGCGACAGGGAGGTCAGCGTGCAGGACATCGTGGACAGCGTCGGCACCTCCCAGAGCAACATCTCCCAGCATCTGGCCATCCTGCGCGACAAAGGGGTGCTGCGCACCCGCAAGGACGCCAACCGGGTCTACTACCGGGTGGGCGACACCCGCACCCTGCAGCTCATCAGCATGATGCGCGACGTATTCTGCGCCTTCGCGAAGTGATGCCGTCGCGCGATCCTGGATTCACTAGAATAGACATTTTAAACTGAAGCCCGTCCTGGGAGCGCCCGCCGGGCGCCCCGAGCCTGTTGAGGCGACCCCCAGAGAGGATGTGCATGCTGAATCCGCTTCCAGTGGCTCCGGCTACACGCCTGCGCCCGCCCGTGCCGGGCACCTCGATCCTCCCGCCGGCCCGCCTGCGCCTTGCCCTGGGCCTTCTGCTGCTCGCCGCCCACGCCTCGGCGGAGCCGCTCACCCTGCGGCAGGCCGCGGAGGCCGCGCTGGCCCGCAATTCCGAGCTGGCCATCAGCCAGGCCCGCGTGCAGCAGGCCGAGGCCGCCATGCGCCAGGCCGAGGGCGCGCGCCTGCCCAACCTGGGCCTGGGCTTGAGCGCCAGCCGCAGCAACGACGCCCTCGGCGTCTTCGGCTTCAGGCTCAGGCAGCGCGACGTCGCCGAGAGCGACTTCCAGATCGCCAACATCAACGAGCCCGGCGCCCTCAGCAACTTCAACACCCACATCGAGATCCAGGCCCCCCTCTACACCGGCGGGCTCATCACCAGCCGCATCGATCAGGCCCGCGCGCAGTCCGCCTCCGCCCGCCAGGCGGACGAGTCGACGCGCCAGCAGGTCATCCAGCACACCCTGGAGGCCTACCAGGGGGTGCATGCCGCCCGCGCCTCCATCAGGGTGGCCGAGGAGGGCATCGCCGCGGCGGAGGAATACCTGCGGGTGACCGAGCGCCTCCAGCGCGAGGGCGTGGCCATCCGCAGCGACGTCCTGTCGGCGCTCGTGAACCTGGAGGAGTCGCGGATCCGGCTCATCGAGGCCGGGCGCATGGAGGCCGGCGCCCTGGACAGGCTCAAGGTGCTGATCGGCCGCCCCCTGAACGAGGCCATCGACGTCGGCCCCGAGGCCCTGCCCGCCCTGCCCGAGGGCGATGCGGAGGCCCTGAGGCAGCGGGCGCTGGCGGAGCACCCGGGGCTCAAGGCCCTGCGCAGCGAGCTGGACAGCGCCCGCGCCCGCATCGAAGCCGCCCGCGCCGGCGCACGGCCCCAGGTGAGCCTCATGGGGCGGCAGGACTGGAACGACAACAGGCTGGGCCTGGACGCCTCGTCCTACACCGTCGCAGGCATGGTCTCCTGGAAGGTGTTCGACGGCGGCGTGACCGGCGGCGCCGTGGACCAGGCACGGGCCGGGTATCAGGAGCAGGCGGCGCGGCTGCGCCAGGCCGAGGACGAGGTTGGGTTCATGGTGGCGGAGGCCCGGCGCCGGGCCCTGGAGGCCGCCTCCCGCATCGCCGCGCGGGAGGCGGCCGTCGCCCAGGCCGAGGAGGCCCAGCGGCTGATACGCCGGCGCTATGAAAACGGCCTGACCACCGTGCTGGACCTGCTCACCGGCCAGGCCCAGCTCGACCGCGCCCGCGCCGAGCTGGTGGCCGCGCGCCGGGACCTGGCCGTGGCCCGCGCCGAGCTCAGGCGGGCCGTGGGCATCCTGACCCTGGAGCAACTATGAGGAAGAGGGCGATGGCAACGCTGCAATGGACTCGGACTATCCTCGCCGCCGGGCTGGCGCTCGGCCTGCTGGCCGGCTGCGGCCAGGAAACCCCGCCCGCGCCGCCGGCGCCCAGGCAGGCCGAGGCCCAGGTCGCCGTGGTGCAGGCCATCCGCGTGCCGGTGGTCCACGCGGCGCCGGCCACCCTGGTCGCCCTGGAGTCGGTGCCCGTCGCCTCGCGCCTCATGGGCTACATCCAGAGCATCGACGTCGTGGAGGGCCAGACGGTGAAGGCGGGCCAGCGCCTCTTCACCGTCGATCCGGTGGACGTGCAGGGCCAGGCGGACCAGGCCCGGGCCGCGCTCAGGCAGGCGGAAGACGCCCTGGCCGACGCCAAGACCGAGTTCGACCGCTACACCAACCTCTACAGGGAGGAAGCGGTCAGCCGCCAGCAGTACGAGAAGGTCAAGCTCGCCCACGACCTCGCCCAGTCCCGCGTCGCCCAGGCCCGGGCGGGCCTGGGCGCCGCCGCCGGGCAGCTGCGCTATGCCGTCGTGACCTCGCCCATCCACGGGGTGGTGACGAGCAAGCCCGGCAGCGCCGGCAGCCTCGCCGCCCCCGGCCAGCCCATCGTGGTGGTGGAGAACCCCGCGCGCCTGCAGGTGCAGACCCAGGTCGGCGAGGAGGTCCTGCGCCACCTCCGGGTGGGCGAGGCGGTCGCGGTGGAGGTGGAGGGGGTCGAACGCGCCCTCGAGGCCAGGGTGGCGCGCCTCTCGCCCGCCGCCGACCCGGTCTCGCGCACCTTCCTGGTGAAGCTGGACATCGCCGGCGAGGGCCTCAGGAGCGGCCTCTTCGCCCGCGCGCTGTTCAGGACGGGCGAGCGCGATGCCCTGCTCGTCCCGCGGGCCGCCCTGGTCGAGCGCGCCGGCATCCTCGGCGTCTTCGTCGTGGACGCCGGGGACCTCGCGCATTTCCGCATGGTGCGCGCCGGCGAGGTCCGCGACGGCCAGGTCGAGATCCAGGCCGGCCTGGCCGCCGGCGAGCGCATCGCCGTGGACGGCGCGGCCGGCCTGGAGACCGGCGACCGCGTGAGCGGGCCCAGGCCCTGACCGGGATGAAGCGATGAGCGCTCCGCACGACGACGCCCCCATGAACATCGCCGGCAGGCTCGGCGGCGCCTTCCTCGACTCCAAGATCACCCCGCTCATGATCCTGGCCCTGTTCCTGACCGGGGCCCTGGCGCTGTTCCTCACCCCCCGGGAATACAACCCGCAGATCGTGGTGCCGGCCGCGAGCATCATCGTGGCCAAGCCCGGGGCCGGCCCCGAGGAGATCCAGAACCTGGTGGTCAAGCCCCTGGAGGCGATCATGCACGCCCAGTCCGGCGTCGACCACACCTTCGGCTACGCGACCAACGACTACGGCGTGGTCACCGTCCAGTTCGAGGTCGGCCAGGACCAGGAGGACAGCCTGGTCAAGCTCTACAACCAGCTCACCCAGAACTGGGACCGCATCCCGCCCGGGGCGATGCAGCCCGTGGTGCGGCCGGTCAACGTGGACGACGTGCCCATCCTGACGCTCACCCTCAGCTCCCGGGTCCACGACGACCAGAAGCTGCGCGAGGTGGCCGCGCGCCTGCTCGAACACCTGCGCAACGTCCCCGGCGTCTCCTTCAGCCAGATCGTGGGCGGGCGTGCCCGCGCCGTCAACGTCTGGATCGACCCGGCGAGGCTCGCGAGCGCGGGCCTCACCCTCTCGCAGGTGGATCGGATGTTGCGCGGCGCCAACGTCGCCGCCCCCCTGGGCAACCTGGTCCAGGACAACTGCGCCCATCCCCTGCGCCTCGACGGGCTCCTCGGTTCCGCGCGCGAGGTGGGCGAGATCGTGGTCGGCGTCTCCCAGGGGCGTCCCGTGTATCTGAAGGACATCGCCCGCATCGAGGACGGCGGCGCCGAGGTCGAGGAGGCCTCCTGGATCGGCTTCGGAGCGGCGGCCCGCGCGGGGCCCGGCGCAGCCCAACCCGCCGTCACCCTGGCCATCGCCAAGTCCGCCGGGGAGAACGCCGTGGTGGTCTCCCGGGCGGTGCTGGCCAAGCTCGACGAACTCAAGCGCCAGGCCGTGCCCCAGGACGTCGACATCAGCGTCACCCGCGACGACGGCGAGCGGGCCGACGCCGCCGTCAACCTCCTCATCGAGCACCTGGGCATCGCCATCGTCACCGTGGTGCTGCTCATGTGGTGGTTCCTCGGCTGGCGCGAGGCGGGCATCGTCACCATGACCATCCCGCTGATCCTGTTCATCGTCCTGGCGGTGGGCTACCTCACGGGCCAGACCATCAACCGCATCACCCTCTTCGCCCTGATCCTGGCGCTGGGCCTGCTCGTGGACGACTCCATCGTGGTCATCGAGAACATCCACCGCCACCTGCACCACGGCCGGGTCAAGGCCGAGGAGTTCGGCCGCACCCTGGTGACCGCCGCCAACGAGATCGGCAACCCCACCAACGTGGCCACGCTCGCCGTGATGCTGGCCTTCATCCCCATGGCCTTCGTCACCGGCATGATGGGACCCTTCATGCGGCCCATCCCCCTCAATGTGCCCGTGGCCATGCTGGCCTCGCTGTTCATCGCCTACTCGGTGGTGCCCTGGGCGGCAAACCGCTGGCTCAGGGGCCATGCGCTCAGGGCCATGGAGGAGCAGCCCGGCCTCGAGGACAAGGACGCCGAGCCCCGGGATCCCCTGCGCCGCGCCTACCTCGCCACGATCCGGCCCCTGATGGCCAGCGCCCCCGGACGCAACCTCTTCTTCCTGGTCGTCGTCGCGCTGCTGCTGGCCTCCATGGTCATGCCCGCCTGGCAGTTCGTGCGGCCCTCCGGCATCGACGGGCCGCTGTCCCTCTTCGGGGTCGAGCTCAAGATGCTGCCCAACGACAACACCAACACCCTGCTGCTCCAGGTCGACCTGCCCGCCGGCAGCGCCCTGGAGGCCACGGACCAGGTGGCCCGCGCGGTGGGCACGGTGCTCGCCGGCCACCCCCACGTCACCGACTACCAGGCCTTCCTCGGCATCACCGCCCCCATCGACTTCGCGGCGCTGGTGCGCGGCGACCTCCTCAAGCGGGGCGAGAACCTGGCGCAGATCCGCGTGAACCTCGTCGACAAGGGCGCGCGCGCCGCCTCCTCCCACGACATCGCCGCCCAGATCGACGCGGCCCTGCGCCCGGTGCGCCAGCAGTACCCGCAGGCGAACCTCAAGATCTACGAGACGCCGCCCGGGCCGCCCGTGCCCTCCCAGGTGCTGGCCGAACTGTACGGCCCCGACTACGACACGCTGCGGGCCGCCGCCCGCGAGGTCCGGGACGCCTTCGGGCAGGTCTACGGCCTCATCAACGCCGACGACTCCGTCACGGCCGACGTCGAGAGCTTCCACATCCGGGTGGACGCGGAGCAGGCCATGCTCGCCGGCGTCGCCCCCGCCCAGGTGGCCGAGCTGCTGCGCCACTATGTCGCCGGCTTCGCCATCGGCACCCTGCATGTCGCCGACGCCCGGGAGCCGGTCGAGATCAGGGTGCGCCTGCCGCGCGCGCAGCGCGCCACCCCCGAGGGCCTGATGGCCCTGCGCGTGGCCAATCCCGAGGGCGTCCAGATCCCGCTGGGCGAGATCGCGCGCGTGAGCCGGGCGGTGCAGGCCAAGCCCGTGCTCACCCGCGACCAGCACGCCATGGTGACCGTCGGCGGCGAGATGCTGACCTCCAGCCCGGTCTACGCCGTGCTCGCCCTGGACCGGATGCTCGACGCGAAGCCGCTCGGCGCCGGCGTCGCCTTCAGCACCGGCAACCTCGGCTTCACCGAGGCCGTGCCGCGCGACATCAAGGACTACACCCTGCTCTGGGGCGGCGAGATGCGCCTCACCCTCGACGTCTTCCGCGACCTGGGCTCGGCCTTCATCGTCGCCCTCCTCCTGATCTACCTGCTGCTCACGGCCTACTACAAGTCCTTCATGCTGCCGCTGATCGTCATGGGCGCGATCCCGCTGACGCTCATCGGCGTCTTCCCCGGGCACTGGGTCATGAACCAGGCCTTCACCGCCACCTCGATGATCGGGGCGATCGCGCTGGCCGGCATCGTGGTGCGCAACTCGCTGCTGCTGATCGACTTCATCCTGGACTACCGGGCCAAGGGCTATGGGCTGGAGGCGGCGGTGATGGAGGCGGGCGCCGTGCGCTTCCGTCCCATCCTGCTCACCGCGCTGGCCATCATCCTGGCCTCGGCCATCATGATCACCGACCCGGTGTTCGGGGGGCTGGCGGTGTCGCTCATCTTCGGCACCTTCGCCTCCACCGCGCTCACCCTCCTGGTGATCCCGCTGCTCTACCTGCTCTGGCAGCGCCGCGTGCAAGCCTGACGCGCCTGTCCCTGACAGGCAGGGCTTGACCGTGGCGGGGGGAGGTATATTAGAATTCGCTAATTCTTTTATCCGAGGAGTTCGCCATGACCATCGAACGCATCGTCTTCATCGTCGCCGGCTTCATGGTGCTGCTGTCCGTGGCCCTGACGCAGCTGCACAGCCCCAACTGGATGTGGCTCACCGTCTTCGTCGGCGCCAACCTGTTCCAGTCCGGCTTCACCAAGTTCTGCCCCCTGGTGGGCATCCTCAGGAAGCTGGGCTTCAAGCAGGCCGCCGCCGCGGCCTGACGGGGCTGGACACCGCTTCCCGGCCTTGGGGTAAAATCCCTGCCCTCATCGGGTCGGCGAGAGAAGGCATATGGATTTCGTGCAGCAAAACATCTGGCTGGTGCTGCTGGCGGCCTTGTCGGGATTCATGCTGCTTGCCTCCCTGTTCCGGGGGCGGCTCTCGGGCGTCAGGCAGGCCGGGCCGCAGGAGGCGGTGATGCTCATGAACCACGAGGACGCCCTGGTCCTGGACGTGCGCGAGAACTCCGAATTCGCCGACGGCCACATCGGCAAGGCGAGACACATCCCGCTGGGCTCCATAGGCAAACGCCTGAACGAGCTGGAGAAGTTCAAGGACCGCCCCATCGTCGTGGTGTGCCGCAGCGGCAACCGCTCGGCGACGGCCTGCAGGACCCTGCGCCGGGCCGGCTTCCAGAATGTCGCCAACCTCGCCGGCGGCATGATCGCCTGGGAGCAGGCCGGGCTGCCGAAGGAGAAGAAATAGGCGAGGTCTGCGCCGCCCTGCGGCGCAGACCTCGCCCGAAAGGAACTTTCATGCCCCACGTGAAGATGTACTGCACCGCCGTCTGCCCCTACTGCAACATGGCCGAGCGGCTGCTCAACAAGAAGGGCGTGACCGGGATCGAGAAGATCCGCGTCGACCTCGACCCCGCACAGCGCGAGGAGATGATGCGCCTTACCGGTCGGCGCACCGTGCCCCAGGTCTTCATCGGCGACCGCCATGTCGGCGGCTTCGACGACCTCTCCGCCCTGGACGCCGCCGGCGGCCTGGACCCCCTGCTCGCCGCCTGAGCCTGAGCGGCGGCCGTCCGATGCGGCTATAATCCCGCGTTTCGACCCCCCATCAGGCGACGACGAGATGAGCGAAGACCAGCAGGCCAATCCGGTATTCAATATCGAGAAGATCTACCTCAAGGACCTCTCCGTGGAGGTGCCCAACGCGCCCCAGATCTTCCTGGAGCGCGAATCCCCCCAGATCGACATGCAGCTCGCGAGCCAGAGCGAGGCCGTCGAGCAGGGCATCTACCAGACCGCGCTCACCATCACGGTGACCGCCAAGCTGCAGGACAGGACCGTCTTCCTCATCGAGGTGACGCAGGCCGGCATCTTCCGCGCCGAGCACATCCCGAACGAGGCCCTGGAGCCCATGCTCGCCGTCGCCTGCCCCAACATGCTCTTCCCCTACGCCCGCGAGGCGATCAGCGACGCCTCCGTGCGCGCCGGCTTCCCGCCCGTGATGCTGCAGCCGGTCAACTTCGAGTCGATCTACCTGCAGCAGAGGCAGGCCCAGGCCGAGGGCCAGCAGGCCAACTGACGCGCGGCATGAACGCGGCCCCGCAGCCATGAAGATCGCCGTCCTGGGCGCCGGCGCCTGGGGCACCGGGCTGGCGGTGCGCCTGGCGGCCGGTTCCGAGGCTGCGCCCGCCGTCGTGCTCTGGGCGCGCAACCCGGAGCAGGCCGAGCAGATGGCCTCGGCCCGCAGCAACGCCCGCTATCTGCCGGGCATCGCCCTGCCCGAAACCCTGGCGGTCACCGCCGACCTCGCCACCGCCCTCGACGGGGCCGACTACGCGATCGCCGCCGTGCCCACCGGCGGCTTCCGCGGCCTGCTGCGCCAGCTCCGGGAGCTCGGCGCCCGTGTCCCCCTCGTCTGGCTCTGCAAGGGCTTCGAGGCGGGCACCATGAAGCTGCCGCACACGGTGCTCGCGGAGGAATGGCCGGGGCAGGCAGAGGCCGGCGCGCTCTCCGGTCCCAGCTTCGCGCAGGAGGTGGCCCAGGGCCAGCCGGTCGCCCTCACCCTGGCATCCAGCAACGAGGCCTTCGCGCGCCGGGCCGCCGCCGACCTGCACGGCCCGGCCCTGCGCATCTACTCGAGCAGCGACGTGGTCGGCGTCGAGGTCGGCGGGGCCCTGAAGAACGTGATCGCCATCGCGGCGGGGGTCTCCGACGGCCTGGGCTTCGGCTACAACACCCGCGCCGCCCTCATCACCCGGGGGCTCGCGGAGATGACCCGCCTGGGCGTGCACCTGGGCGGGCGCATGGAGACCTTCATGGGGCTCTCCGGCCTGGGCGACCTCATCCTCACCTGCACCGGCGACCTCTCGCGCAACCGCCAGGTGGGCCTGCGCCTGGCCAAGGGGCAAAGCCTGGAGGCGATCCTGCGGGAGCTGGGCCACACCGCGGAGGGCGTGACCACGGCCCCCGAGGTCTGCCGCCTGGCTGCGCAGCAGGGCGTGGAGATGCCCATCACCGATGCGGTGCGGCGCCTGCTCGCCCAGGAGATCACCCCCAGGGAGGCGGTGGCGGCGCTGCTCAGGCGGGAGCAGAAGGCCGAGGCGGTCTAGCCCGGCCGCTGCTGCACGGCCTACTGCCCCCCGGCGAAGCCGTTCTGCCGCCAGCCTTCGTAGACCGCCACCGCCGCCGCGTTGGAGAGGTTCAGGCTGCGCTGACCCGCGCGCAGGGGCAGGCGCAGCCTCCCCGCCTCGGGGAACTCCGCCAAGACCTCCGCGGGCAGGCCCCGCGTCTCCGGGCCGAACACGAGCACGTCGCCGGGCCGATAGGCCTCTTCCGTATAGAGCCGCCGCGCCCGGGTGGTGAAGGCGAAGAGCCGCCGCCCGGCGAGCTGCGCCCGGGCCGCGCCCCAGTCCTCGTGCACCCTGAGCTCGGCGTACTCGTGGTAGTCCAGCCCCGCCCGCCTGAGCTGCCTGTCGTCCAGGGAAAAGCCCAGGGGCCGCACCAGGTGCAGGACGCAGCCCGTGTTGGCGGCCAGGCGGATGATGTTGCCGGTGTTGGGCGGGATCTCGGGCTGATAGAGGACGATCTCGAACATGATCCTAAGGCGGCCCGTCTTCCCGGCGGGCAAACGCAAACGACCCCGACATCATGGCATGCCGGAGAGGATCCGTCTCGGCAGCCCCGGCGCAAGGGGTTAAACTCGGAGCAGGCGACAACAACAAGCGAGGCCGCATGGTCCCCCATCTCACCACCGCCCTGTCCGGCCCCCTGCTCGATCTCGAGCGGCACGTGCTGGAGGCCATGCCGCGGATCGAGTTCTGGTTGCGCCGGCAGTGGCTCGACCACGCCGCCCCCTTCTACAGCTCGGTCGACCTCCGGAACGCCGGCTTCAAGCTCGCGCCGGTGGACACCAACCTCTTTCCCGGCGGCTTCAACAACCTCAACCCGGCCTTCCGGCCGCTCGCGGTGCAGGCCGCCCAGGTCGCCATCGAGAACGCCTGCCCGGTGGCGCGGCGCTTCCTGCTCGTCCCCGAGAGCCACACCCGCAACGTCTTCTACCTGGAGAACGTCGCGGCCCTCGCGGACATCCTCAAGCACGCCGGCCTGGAGGTGCGCATCGGCACCCTGATCCCGGAGATCGGGGCGCCCACGGCGATCGAGCTGCCCAGCGGCGAGCGGATCGTGCTCGAGCCCATGCACCGCGAAGGCGACCGGGTGAAGCTCGCCGACTACAACCCCTGCGCCATCCTGCTCAACAACGACCTCTCGGCCGGCATCCCGGCGATCCTCGAGGGCCTGGACCCGGAGCAGACCGTGCTGCCGCCCCTGCACGCGGGCTGGTCGACGCGGCTCAAGTCCAACCACTTCCGCGCCTATGCGCGGCTCGCCCGGGAGTTCGCCGAGATGGTCGGCATCGACCCCTGGCTCATCGACCCCTACTTCGCCAGCTGCGGCGAGGTGGACTTCCACGCCCGCCAGGGCGAGGAGTGCCTCGCCTACCACGTCGGCGCGGTGCTCGGCCACATCGGGGCCAAGTACAAGGAATACGGCATCGACCGCGAGCCCTTCGTCATCGTCAAGGCCGACGCCGGCACCTACGGCATGGGCATCATGACCGTGAAGAGCGTCGACGACGTGCGCGAGTTGAACCGCAAGGAGCGCAAGAAGATGGCGGTGGTGAAGGAGGGGCTGCAGGTCAGCCGGGTCCTGGTGCAGGAGGGGGTCTACACCTTCGAGAGCATCAACCAGGCGGTGGCCGAGCCCGTGGTCTACATGATCGACCGCTTCGTGGTCGGCGGCTTCTACCGGGTGCACACCGGGCGCGGCGCCGACGAGAACCTCAACGCCCCCGGCATGCACTTCGTGCCGCTCGCCTTCGAGGAGTCCTGCAGCCTGCCCGACGAGACCGACCGCCCCGACGCGCCGGAGAACCGCTTCTACACCTACGGCGTGATCGCGCGGCTCGCCGCCCTGGCCGCCGCCGTCGAGGTCGAGGAGACCGCCCCCGCCAAGACAGAGGCCGCCGCATGAAGATCGCCGTCGTCGCCGACCCGCTCGCCAGCTTCAAGATCCACAAGGACTCCACCTACGCCATGATGCAGGCGGCCGCCGCCCGCGGCCACGCCCTCTGGGCCCTGGAGCCGGGCGACCTCGCCTGGCGCGACGGCCGGGTGATGGGGCGCGCCTTCCCCGTGACGCTGCTCCCTCACCCCCAGCCCCTCTCCCGGGGGGAGAGGGGGGCATGGTTCGAGGCCGGCGGCCACGAATGGCTGGAGCTCAGGGAGTTCGACGCCGTGCTCATGCGCAAGGACCCGCCCTTCGACCAGGAATACCTCTACGCCACCTACCTCCTGGAGCTCGCCGAGGCCCAGGGCGCGCGGGTGTTCAACCGGCCCCGCGCCCTGCGCGACTTCAATGAAAAATTCGCCATCTCCCGCTTCCCGCAGTTCACCGTGCCCACCCTGGTCACCCGCCGCGGCGAGCTCATCCGCGCCTTCCTCGCCGAGCAGGGCGACATCGTGGTGAAGCCGCTCAACGCCATGGGCGGCGCCGCCGTGTTCCGCCTCAGGCCGGGCGACGCCAACATCGGGGTGACCATCGAGACCCTCACCGCCCTGGGCACCACGACCATCATGGCCCAGCGGTTCATCCCCGAGATCAAGGCGGGCGACAAGCGCATCCTGCTCATCGACGGCGAGCCCGTGCCCTATGCCCTCGCGCGCATCCCCGCCCCCGGCGAGACCCGCGGCAACCTCGCCGCCGGCGGCACCGGCGAGGCCCGCCCCTTGACCGAGCGCGACCGGGCCATCGCCCGCGCCCTGGGCCCGGCGCTCAAGGCCGAGGGGCTCTTCCTGGTGGGTCTGGACGTCATCGGCGACTGGCTCACCGAGGTGAACGTCACCAGCCCCACCTGCTTCCGCGAGATCATGGACCAGACCGGCTTCGACGTGGCGGGGAGGTTCGTCGAGGCATTAGAGAGGAAAGTTGAAAGTGAAAAGTGAAAAGAACAGCCCCGGGGCACGGCTGCTTCTCGCTTTTCTCTTTTCACTTTTCACTTTCCCCTTTCTGACGGGTTGTGCCGAGCCGCCGCCCTACAAGCAGCAGGCCTACGTCTTCGGCACCTTGGTGGAGATCAGCATCCAGGGGGAAACGGAGGAAAAGGCCCGGCGGGTCGCGGCCCAGGTGCTCAAGGACTTCGACCAGCTCCACCACATGCTCCACGCCTGGGAGCCGGGCGCCTTGGAGCGCATGAACGCGATCCTCGCCCAGGCCCCGGCCAGGGCCTCCATCTCGCCCGGCATCGCCCCCATCATCGAGGACGCCACCCGCTACTCCGTGCAGTCCGAAGGCCTGTTCAACCCCGCCATCGGCAACCTGGTGCGGCTCTGGGGCTTCCATTCCGACACCTTCGCGCCCAGGCTCCCGGAGAAGGCGGAGATCGAGCGGCTGGTGGCGGCCGACCCCCGGATGACCGACGTGGTCATGGAAGGCCTCCAGTTCTATGGCACCAACCCGGCGGTGCGCATCGACCTGGGCGGCTACGCCAAGGGCTATGCCCTGGACCTGGCGGCGACGTACCTGAGGAGCCAGGAGGTGAAGAACGCCCTCGTGAACATCGGCGGCAACATCCTCGCCCTGGGTCGGCACGGCGACCGTCCCTGGCGGGTGGGCATCCAGCACCCACGCAAGGCCGGCGCCATCGCCAGCCTGGAGCTCGCCGACGGCGAGGCCATCGGCACCTCCGGCGACTACCAGCGCTACTTCGAGCTGGACGGCCGGCGCTACTGCCACCTCATCGATCCCCGCACCGGCTGGCCCGCGCAGGGGGTGCAGGCGGTCACCGTGCTCGCCCGGGGCGAGAAGGCCGGCACCCTGTCGGATGTGGCGAGCAAGCCGCCGTTCATCGCCGGGGCATCGGGGTGGCGGCGCATGGCCGACAGGATGGGCATCCGCGAGGCGCTGTTCATCGACGCCGAGGGCCGCATCAGCGTCACCGCACCGCTGGCCGGGCGGCTCGAGTGGGAGCCGGAAGTCCCCGCCGCGACGGTGGTGCCTTAAGGCGCCTCTGCAAGCAGCGGCAGCACCAGGTCCTCCAGCCGCCCGTAGTGCACCTGGCCCGAGACCTTGTGCCGGATGCGCCCCGCGCGGTCGATGACGAAGGAGGTGGGCAGGCGGGAGACGCCGCCGAAGGCCTCGCTCACCCCCGGGGCTGCGAGGGGGGCGGGGAAGGTGTAGCCCTCGCGGCGCATGTAGGCGTCCACCTGGCCCTGCGTCTCGTCGTAGCTCAGGGCGACGATCTCGAAGCCTCGGGCCTTGTGGTCCCGGTAGAAGGCCTCCATGGCCGGCATCTCGTGGCGGCAGTAGGGGCACCAGGTGGCCCAGAAGTTCACCAGCACCACCTGGCCGCGCAGCTCCGAGAGCAGACGCGGGCCCTCGGCGCCGTGCAGCGGGATCTCCGGGGCGGGCCCGTGCATCTCGCTCACCCAGGCGGGCGGCCGGAACCAGAAGTAGACGATGAGCCCGATCAGCAGTAGGGTGAGCGGGCTTGGCTTCAGTTTCCTTAGGAATTCCCTTGTCTTCGTCATCCGATCCATCCAAACGTAAAACCCTGCGCATCGAGCGCGAACCCGAGGCGGACGCCCAGGCCCCGGGAGAGGCGACCGCGCTGCCCAAGGCCCGTCGCCCCGTGCGGGGACGCCATCTGCCCCTGCGCCAGCAGCGGGCCCTGAAAGGCCCTGCCGAGGAGGCCGCGCCGCCCGCCAGGGAGGCGCCCGCCCACGCAGGCGAGCCCCGCCGCCGCAGGCGGCCCGAAGCGCCGGGGTATTTCGAGAAAAAACGTTTCGACGCCGAGGGCGGCGAACAGTTTCCGCGCCGGGGCGAGCGCCCGGCGCGCAAGGATTCCGGCAAGGCGGCCAAGGCGGGCGCCCCCCGGGCCGAGCGGCCGCCCCGCGAGCAGCGGCGGCCCTCCAAGGCCGGGCAGGCCCGCGTGCATCCCTACTTCGCCCCCTGCCCCCGGGGCCTGGAGGCGGAGCTGGGCCGCGAGCTCGAAGAGCTCGGCGCCGCGGACGTGGTCCCGGGCTCGGGCGGCGCGGCCTTCAGCGGCGACATCCGCCTCGCCTGGAAGGTCAACCTCTGGTCCCGGCTCGCCATCCGCGTGCTGCGGCGCGTGGCCCAGGGCCGCTACCGCAGCGAGGACGAGCTCTACGCTGCCGCCCGGGAGCTGCCCTGGCCGGAGTGGTTCGCCCTGGGGCGCACCATCGCCGTGCGCACCGTGGCCCACGCGAGCCCCCTGAAGAGCCTCAACTTCGCCTCGCTCAAGGTGAAGGACGCCCTCTGCGACCGCTTCCGCGAGGCGACCGGGGCGCGGCCCGACGTGGACGCCCGCCAGCCGGACGTGCCCGTCCTGCTCTACCTGGAGCGGGACGCCTACAGCCTCTACCTCGACCTCAGCGGCGAGCCCCTGAACCGCCGCGGCTACCGCGTCGAGGCCGCGCAGGCGCCGCTCAATGAGAACCTGGCGGCGGGCCTGCTGCGCCTGGCCGGCTGGACCCCGGACACGCCGCTGCTCGACCCCATGATGGGCGGCGGCACCATCCTCTTGGAGGCGGCGCTGATGGCGCTCAACATCGCCCCGGGGCTCAGGCGCCACTTCGCCTTCGAGCACCTGAACGACTTCGACCGGGTGGAGTGGACGCGGCTGCGCAAGGACGCCCAGGCCGCCGCGCGGGACAGGCACCCCCTGCCCATCTACGGCTGCGACCTCGACCCGCGCATGGTCCGCGCGACGCAGGCCAACCTCCGGGAGGCGGGGCTGCTCGACTGCGTCACCCTGCGCGAGGCCGACGCCCTGGAGGTGAAGGCGCCGGCCCACTCCGGCGTGATCGTCAGCAACCCGCCCTACGGGGTGAGGCTGGGGCACGAGGACATGGCCGCCTTCTACCGCGGCCTGGGCGACAACCTCAAGCGCAACTTCGCGGGCTGGAGCGCCTATCTGCTCTCCGCCGACCCCGAGCTGCCCCGCGCGATCGGCCTCAAGGCCACGCGGCGCACCCCGCTCTACAACGGCCCGCTGGAGTGCCGGCTCTACGAGTACCGCATGGTGACGGGCCAGATGCGGCGCAAGCCCGAATACTGAGGCAACCTTCGAACAGGACATGTCGTGGGAGCGGCTTCAGCCGCGAAGCCCTCTCCGGCATGGCTTTCGCGGCTGAAGCCGCTTCCAGTGCGCTCGTGAAGGCGCACACACAGCACGGTG
>DYFL01000045.1 GCA_020725195.1 Hydrogenophilus sp. | reverse complement strand
TCATGGCTTGCAACGATTCATCCATTCATTTAACCGGACAGTAGTGGGGCTATATATGAAAATGTTTACCGCGATCTGAAACCCGGGAGGCCAGCATGTCCGAGACCCCAGCGAAGAAGCCCCGCACGCCCCGCACCGAAGGCGCCGCGGCGACCAAGACCGTAAAGACCGCCGCCAAGCCCGCCGCCAAGCCCGCCGCCAAGGCGGCGCCCGCCGCGGCGAAGGCCGCCACCGGCGCGGCCCGGCCCGGGAAGGCCGCGGCCAGCCCGGAGCTGCGCCAGCAGCTGGTCATCGAGACCGCCTACTATCTCTCGGAGAAGCGGCGCGGGCATTGCAGCGAACAGGACGACTGGCTGTTCGCCGAGACCCTGGTCGACAGCCTGGCCAAGGCCTTGAAGTAGCCATCGGGTGCGTCACTTGTGGCCGGAAAGCCCCTCTGCTAGCATCGGGACACCATGAAGACCGCCTCCCCGCGCGATTTTCGATTTTATCTGCCCACGCCCCTGGCGGTCGGGAGACGATAGCGCGAGCCGGTCACACGCAACCCCGAGAAAACCGCCAGCCCCCTGGCGGTTTTTTAGTTTCGGGGCGGGCGGCACGCACAGGAGAAGAAGATGGTTGGATACCGCACCGACGACACCCGCATCGAGCAGGGCGACGAGCTGCTCGCGCCCATGCAGATCATCCGGGAGCTCAGGCCCGGCCAGGCCGCGCTGAAGACCACCTTCACCGCGCGCAACGCCATCCACGACGTGCTGCGCGGGGCGGACGGCCGGCTCGTGGTCGTGGCCGGCCCCTGCTCCATCCACGACCCCAAGGCAGCCCTGGACTACGCCAGGAGGCTCAAGGCGCTGGCCGACGAGCTGCAGCACGATCTCATCGTCGTCATGCGCGTCTACTTCGAGAAGCCGCGCACCACGGTGGGCTGGAAGGGCCTGATCAACGACCCGCACCTCGACGAGAGCTTCGACATCAACGAGGGCCTGCGTCTCGCGCGCAAGATCCTGCTGGAGATCAACGAGATCGGCCTGCCCTGCGCCACCGAGTTCCTCGACCTGATCTCGCCCCAGTACATCGCCGACCTGGTCTCCTGGGGCGCGATCGGGGCGCGCACCACCGAGTCGCAGAGCCACCGCCAGCTCGCCTCGGGGCTGTCCTGCCCGGTGGGCTTCAAGAACGGCACCGACGGCAACATCAAGATCGCCGTGGACGCCATCAAGGCCGCCGCCGCCCGGCACCATTTCATCTCCATCACCAAGTCGGGCCACGTGGCCGTGTTCAAGACCTCCGGCAACGAGGACGCCCACGTCATCCTCCGCGGCGGCAGGAAGCCCAACTACGACGCCGCCAGCGTCGAGGCCGCCTGCCGGGAGCTCGCCGAGCTGGGCCTGCGCCAGCAGGTGATGATCGACCTCTCGCACGCCAACTCGAGCAAGAAGTACGAGCGCCAGATCGACGTCGGCCAGGACGTGATGCGCCAGATCGCCGCCGGCGACATGCGCATCATGGGGGTGATGGTCGAGAGCCACCTCAGCCCCGGCCGCCAGGACCTGATGCCGGACAAGCCGCTGGAATACGGGGTGTCCATCACCGACGCCTGCATCGGCTGGACCGACACCGAGCCCCTGCTGCGCGGCCTGGCCGAGGCCGTACGCGAGCGCCGCCTCAAACAGGAAAACGAAAACGGCGTGGTCGCCTAGCCCGTCGCCGAGCGCCCGCCGCCCGAGTGCGCTAGAATAGGGCGTGGCGGGTCTCCCCGCATGGCTATGCTGTGAACCTGGTCAGGTCCGGAAGGAAGCAGCCACAGCAGCGGATGCCAGTGCCGGGGGTCAGGCTCGCCACCCAAATTCAAGTTGTTCAGGGGGAGTCATGACCAAGCGCAACGCTTTGCTGCCCGCCGTCCTCTGCGCCCTCGGGCTGGCCGGCGCCCCATCCGTCCACGCCGTGGACGGCCTGTCTCTGGAGCTCGGCGCGAGCGAGGACGACGCCAACTTGGTCCGGCTCGGCCTGCAGTGGGACTGGCAGAAGCGCTGGCCCGTCGGCCAGCGCTGGCAGATCGACGGCTACTGGGACGCCTCGCTGGCCTACTGGAGCAGCGACGCCCCCGGCGGCAGGGACCTCTGGGACTTGGGGCTGACCCCCACCTTCCGCCTGCGACCGGCCACCCTCGCCGGCACCCGGCCCTATGTCGAGGCCGGCATCGGCCTGCACCTGCTCTCGCGCAGCCGCCTCGACGACCGGCACGACTACGGCGGCGCCTTCCAGTTCGGCAGCCACATCGGCTTCGGCGCGACCTTCGGCGAGCGCAGCCGCTACAGCCTGGGCTACCGCCTGCAGCATCTGTCCAACGCCAACCTCCACGACCAAAACGACGGCATCAACTTCCACGAGCTGCGCTTCGGCTACGGCTTCTGATCCCGGCAGGGCCGCCGCCGGCATGCCGGGCGATACCCTCTGGTATCATTCCCGGCATGAGTCATCAGGTCCTGGCCCGCAAGTGGCGGCCTAAATCCTTCCCAGAACTGGTCGGCCAGGAGCACGTCGTCCGGGCGCTCACGAACGCCCTGGCCCAGGGCCGCCTGCACCACGCCTACCTCTTCACCGGCACCCGCGGCGTGGGCAAGACCACGCTCGCGCGCATCCTCGCCAAGTGCCTCAACTGCGACACCGGCATCAGCGCCTCGCCCTGCGGGCAGTGCCCCGCCTGCCGGGAGATCGAGGCCGGGCGCTTCGTGGATCTCATCGAGATCGACGCCGCCTCCTACACCGGCGTGGACAACATGCGCGAGGTGCTGGAGAACGCCCAGTACGCGCCGACGGCGGGCCGCTACAAGGTCTACCTCATCGACGAGGTGCACATGCTGTCGAAGAGCGCCTTCAACGCCATGCTGAAGACGCTGGAGGAGCCGCCCGCCCACGTGGTCTTCATCCTCGCCACCACCGACCCGCAGAAGGTGCCGGTGACGGTGCTCTCGCGCTGCCTGCAGTTCAACCTGAAGCTGCTGCCCCCCGCGCGGGTGGCCGAGCACCTGAGGCACATCCTGGGTGTCGAGGGTATCGCCTTCGAGCCCGGGGCCCTGCCGCTCATCGCCCGCGCCGCCGCAGGCAGCATGCGCGACGCGCTGTCGCTCCTCGACCAGGCCATCGCCTACGGCGGCGGGCGGGTGGCGGAGGCCGAGACCCGGGACATGCTCGGGGCCATCGACCAGGCCTACCTCTTCCCCCTGCTCGAGGCCCTGGCCGAGGACGACGGCGCGCGCCTGATGCAGGAAGCGGAGGCCATCGCCGCGCGCAGCCTGTCCTTCGAGGCGGCGCTGCAGGACCTGGCCCTGCTGCTGTCGCAGATCGCACTGGCCCAGACCGTGCCCGAGGCGGTGTCCGAGGACGCGCCGGAGCGCGACCGGCTCTTCGCCCTCGCCCGGCGCCTGGACCCCGAGACGGTGCAGCTCTACTACCAGATCGCGGGCCTGGGCCGGCGCGACCTGGAATGGGCCCCGGACGAATTCGCCGGCTTCAGCATGACCCTGCTGCGCATGCTGGCCTTCGCGCCGGCCGGGGCGGCCCCTCCCGCGCAGCGGCTCGAACCCGCCGCAAGCGGGCACGAGGCCGCGCCGCGACCCAAGGCGGCGCCCGCTCCCAGCCAGCCCGCCGCCGAGGTCGCCGCCCGGCGCGAGCCCCTGCCGGCCAGATCCGCTGCATCTGCGGGCTCGGCAGCCGCCGCCTCCTTGGGCTTCGACGGCGACTGGCTCGCCCTGGCCAACACCCTCAACGGCGCCCTGAAACAGCTGGCCGGGGCCTGCGAACTGGCGGGGCACGGCCCGGACCATATCCAGCTGCGCCTGCCTGAGAGCCAGAAGAGCCTGCTCGCGGGCTTCGGCGATCGGCTCAAGGCGGCGCTGCAGGACAAGCTGGGGGCCGGCTTCAGGGTGGAGTTCAGCTTCGGCGCCACCCAGGGCGCGGCCCCTGCCGAGGTGGCGGCGCGCGAGCGCGCCGAGCGCCAGGCCGAGGCCGAATCGGCGATCCTCGCCGACCCCTTCGTGCAGGCCGTAGTGCAGGAATTCGACGGCAAGGTCACCCAAATTCAACCCATCAATCAGTAGGAAACAGGAACGACCATGATCAAAGGCGGACTCGGCAACCTCATGAAACAGGCCCAGCTCATGCAGGAGAACCTGCAGAAGGCCCAGGCCCAGATCGCGGAAATGGAAGTGGAGGGCCAGGCGGGGGCGGGACTTGTCAAGGTGGTCATGACCGGCAAGCACGACGTGAAGCGGGTCAGCATCGACGCCTCGCTGATGCAGGACGACAAGGAGATGCTGGAGGACCTCGTCGCCGCCGCCGTCAACGACGCCGTGCGCCGGGTGGAGACCGCCAGCCAGGAGAAGATGGCCGCGGTGACCGCCGGCATGCCCATCCCGCCGGGCATGAAGTTCCCGTTCTGACAGGGCATGAGGCGAGGGGCCACGGCGCGCCGCACGCGCCTTGGCCCCTCGCCCCGAACATGAAACTCCCCGGCACGCTCGAAGCGCTGATCGACGCCCTGCGGGTGCTCCCCGGCGTGGGCCCGAAATCCGCCGCGCGCATGGCCTACCACCTCGTCCAGCGCGACCGGGCCGGCGCGAAGCGGCTCTCCGACTCGCTCAAGGCCGCGCTCGAGAAACTGCACCACTGCGAGCGCTGCAACAACTTCAGCGAGACCCCCGTGTGCGAGCTCTGCAGCAGCCCGCGGCGCGACCCGCGGCTGCTCTGCGTGGTGGAGATGCCGGTGGACCTCAACCGCATGGAGGAGACCCAGGCCTACAAGGGCCTGTACTTCGTGCTCATGGGGCGGCTCTCGCCCCTGGACGGCATCGGGCCCAAGGAGATCGGGCTGGAGCGCCTCCTCAAGCGCGCCCAGGACGGGGTGACCGAGGAGGTGGTGCTCGCCACCAACTACACCGTGGAGGGCGAGGCCACCGCGCACTACGTCAGCGAACTGCTCAAGGCCCGCGGGCTGAAGGTCAGCCGCATCGCCCGCGGCATCCCCGCCGGCGGCGAACTGGAATACGTCGATGCCATGACCATCGCCCAGGCCTTCACCGACCGCAGGCCATTATGAGCACAGATGCCAAGCACCACGGCCAAGTATCGGCGCAGGCTCATGCCGGCAAAGCCGGCGTGAAGCCCGCGATAGCGGGCGGCCGAAGCCAATACGTCGATGCCATGACCATCGCCCAGGCCTTCACCGACCGCAGGCCATTATGAGCACAGATGCCAAGCACCACGGCCAAGTATCGGCGCAGGCTCATGCCGGCAAAGCCGGCGTGAAGCCCGCGATAGCGGGCGGCCGAAGCCAATACGTCGATGCCATGACCATCGCCCAGGCCTTCACCGACCGGCGGCCGCTATGAGCCCGGCAATAGCACCGGCACCCAAGTGGCATCTGCGCGTAGGAGCGGCTTCAGCCGCGAACGGAATGCCGGCCGGGGCATCGCGGCTGAAGCCGCTCCCACGGGCCTTGGCCTGCCGGGCCGGCTCCACGGGCATCGCGCGCGCGGAGCGTGACGACCGGAGGCCGCTGTGACGGACGCCGATCAGCCCCCCGACAGCCTGGAGACCCAGAAGCTCCTGGCCGAACTGGTCGAGACCCAGGATTTCCCGGCCCTGTCGCAGACCATCGTGCGCATCAACGAGATCGTCGGCTCCGAGACCAGCCAGGCCGACGAACTCACCCGCGCCATCCTGCGCGACGTCTCGCTCACCAACAAGCTGCTGCGCCTGGTCAACGCCGCGCACTACGGCAAGTTCGGCGGCCGCCCCATCAACACCGTCTCCCGCGCCGTGGTCATCCTGGGCTTCAACACCGTGCGCGACGTGGCGCTCTCGCTCATGCTCTTCGAGCACCTGCAGAACCACGCCCAGGCCAAGGCGCTCAAGGGCGAGGCCCTGGAGACCTACTACTGCGGCGTCATCGGCCGCAGGCTGGGGCACCTCGCCCGGCTGCCCGACGTCGAGGAGGCCTTCATCAGCGCCCTGTTCATCCAGCTCGGCCGGCTGATGAGCCGCTTCTACTTCTTCGAGCGCACCCAGCGCGTGGCCGCGCTGATGGAGGCCAGGGCGATCGGCGAAGACGAGGCCGCGCGCGAGGTCTTCGGCACCACCTACGACCAGCTGGGGCTCGCCATCGCGCGCCACTGGCGCCTGCCCGCGACCCTGCTCCAGGGCATGAGCCGCCTGCCGGCCGGGGCCGCGATCCGGGCGACGACCGCCGGCGCGCGCCTGCAGGCCACCGCCAACCTGGCCCGGGAGCTCCTGGATCTGGCCGCCGCCGACCTGTATCCCAGGGAGCAGGCCCGGGCCCTCAATGCGCTGGGGCTGCGCTACGCCCAGGTGGGCCACTTTCCGGGCGCCACCCTGCACGAACTGCTGCAGGAAGCGGCGGAAGAGGTGAAGCGGGATGCGCTCATCTTCCAGAGCGACGTCGGCGCCAGCGCCTTGCTGCGCCGCACCCTGCGCCTGACCGGGGAGCCCGCGGCGGCGGCGGAGGGCGAAGAGGTCCTGCAGGCGGCGCAGGCCGCCGACACCCTGCCCATCCTGGCGGCCATGACGCCCGAGCCCTCGGACCCGGCCTCGCTGCTCACGGCGGGCCTGGCGGACCTGACCGACGCCCTCATCGGCAAGGCGAGCGTCTCCGACATCCTGCACATGGTGCTGGAGAGCTACTACCGCACCGGCTGCTTCGACCGGGTGATGATCGCGGTGCGAGACCGGGACGGCAAAAGCCTGACCGGCCGCTTCGGCTTCGGCAAGGACATCGACGACGCCCTGCGGGTCTTCCGGGTCTCGCTCGCCGCCGCCCACGACGCCTTCCAGGTGGCGGCCGCGCAGAACGTCGACATCCTCATCTCGGACGCCGACGCGGTGAACATCCGCGCGCGCATCCCGGAATGGCACCGGCGCAGGATCGGCGCACACTCCTTCCTGCTGCTGCCGCTCACCGTGGACCAGAAGGCCTTCGCCCTGCTCTACCTGGACAGCGACTCGGGCCCGCTCGACCTCGACCCCAAGGTCCTCGGCCTCATGAAGGTGCTGCGCAACCAGGCGCTGCTCGCCGTGCGCCAGCAGCCGGGATGAATCTCACCCCGAAGTCCGCAGATGACGCAGCAGATGAACGCAGACAAAACCCCGGTGCCGGATCGTTGAAACCTCTGCGTAAATCTGCGTCCATCTGCGGATAACCGATTTTTCTAGGATCCTCGTCAAGGACGCATCATGGAACTCAACGAACTCACCGCCCTCTCGCCCCTGGACGGCCGCTACCGCCGCGTCGGGGCCCGGCTCGCCCCCTGGTTCAGCGAATTCGGCCTGATCCGCTACCGGGTCAAGGTCGAGATCGAATGGCTCAAGGCCCTGGCGGCCGAGCCGGGCATCCAGGAGGTGCCCGCCTTCTCCGCCGGCACCGTTCATGAGCTCGACGCCGTCGCCGAGGGCTTTTCCGTCGCGGACGCACAGCGTGTCAAGGCCATCGAGCGGACCACCAACCACGACGTCAAGGCGGTGGAGTACTTCCTCAAGGAGCGCCTCGCCGGCAATGCCGAGGTGATGCGGGTGAAGGAATTCATCCACTTCGCCTGCACCTCGGAGGACATCAACAACCTCGCCCACGCCCTCATGCTCCAGGGCGCCCGCGCCGAGGTGATCCTGCCCGCCCTCGAGGCCGTGCACGGGCGGCTCGTCGACCTCGCCGTCGAGCTCGCCGACCTGCCCATGCTCTCCCGCACCCACGGCCAGCCCGCCAGCCCCACCACCCTGGGCAAGGAGATCGCCAACACGGCCTGGCGCCTCGCGCGCGGCATCGCGCGCATCGAGTCCGTCGAGCTCCTGGGCAAGATCAACGGCGCCGTGGGCAACTACAACGCCCACCTCTCGGCCTACCCGGACCTCGACTGGGAGGCCTTCGCCCGCCGCTTCGTCGAGGGCCTGGGCCTCGGCTTCAACCCCTACACCATCCAGATCGAGCCGCACGACTGCATGGCCGAGCTTTATGATGCCTGCGCCCGCGTCAACACCCTGCTCGTCGACCTGGACCGCGACGTCTGGGGCTACATCTCGCTCGGCTACTTCAAGCAGCGGGTGAAGGAGGGCGAGGTCGGCTCCTCGACCATGCCGCACAAGGTCAACCCCATCGACTTCGAGAACTCCGAGGGCAATCTGGGGCTCGCCAACGCGCTGCTCAAGCACCTCTCGGAGAAGCTGCCCGTCTCGCGTTGGCAGCGCGACCTCACCGACTCCACGGTGCTCAGGAACATGGGCGCGGCCCTCGGCCACGCCCTCATCGGCTACGAGAGCCTGAGCCGCGGCCTCGGCAAGCTGGAGGCCAACCCGCAGGCGCTGGCCGCCGACCTCGACGCCAACTGGGAGGTGCTCGCCGAGCCCATCCAGACCGTGATGCGCAGATACGGCGTGGAAAACCCCTACGAGCAGTTGAAGGCCCTCACCCGGGGCAAGGGCGGCATCAGCCGCGAGTCGCTGGCGGCCTTCATCCAAGGCCTCGCCATCCCCGAGGCGGCCAGGCGCGAGCTGCTGGCCCTGACCCCCGCGAGCTACACCGGCAAGGCCGCGGAACTGGCGAAGCGCATCGGCCAGGGTTGAATTCCGGGCCGGCGCCAACACCTTTTAACGTGAAACAACGCGAAGCGTTGCCGCGTCCCCCTCTCCCGCCAGCGGGAGAGGGCAGGGGTGAGGGAAACGGCCATGGCGAATCGGCGTTTCATGATGCGGGGCGGCGAGTCGCCATGGCCGTTAGGAGCGCCTTCAGGCGCGATCATCCGAGACAGACACACGCGCCAGCCTCGTCATCGCGGCTGAAGCCGCTCCTGGGGCAAACGGTTTACGGAGGTACGGAGTCAAATGGGCCAGTACGCATACGACGTCGACAGCAGCAACTTCCAGGGCATCGTCATCGAGGGCTCCCGCCAGGTCCCCGTGGTGGTGGACTTCTGGGCCGAGTGGTGCGGCCCCTGCAAGATGCTCAAGCCCGTGCTGGAGAAGCTCGCCGCGGAATACGGCGGCCAGTTCATCCTGGCCAAGGTCGACTCGGACAAGAACCAGGAGCTCGCGGCCCGCTACGGCGTGCGCGGCATCCCCAACGTCAAGGCCTTCGTCGGCGGCGAGATCGTGGACGAGTTCTCGGGCGCCCTCCCCGAGGGGGCGGTGCGCGAGTTCCTCGACCGCCTCATCCCCTCGCCCGCCGAGGAGCTGCGCCTCAAGGCCGCGGAACTCAAGGCCGCGGGCGATGCGGCCCAGGCCCTGCAGGTGCTCGCCGAGGCCTCCAGGCTGGACACGGGCAACGAAGAGGTGCGCCTGGATGCGGCCGAGCTGCTGCTGGAGCTCGATCAGGTCGAGGAGGCCCGGCGCCTGCTCGACAGCCTCGCGCCCGTGACCCGGATGGAGGAACGCGCCGCCCGGCTCATCGCCAAGGCCGACTTCGCCACGGCCGGCCAGGCCGGCGCCGACGAGCAGGCCCTGCGGGACAGGATCGCGCGTGAACCCAAGGACATGGAGGCCCGCCTGCAGCTCGCCAACCTGCTCGTCGCCTCGGGCCGCTACGAGGCCGGCATGGACGCGCTCCTGGAGATGATCGCCATCGACCGCGCCTGGAACGACGAGGCCGCGCGCAAGACCCTGCTCTCGGTGTTCAACATGCTGGGCGCAAGCCCCCTGGTGTCGCAATACCGGCGCCGGCTCGCCAGCGCCCTGAACGTGTAGGCGGGGCTGAAGCCCGACCCACCGCACACATCCATTGGGCTAGCCGTATTCCGCGGCGAGCTTCATGTAGTGCTGCGCGGAGTAGTCAAAGTAGGCGAGCTCCGCCTCGCTGAGCCGGCGCAGCGCCTTGGCCGGCCGCCCCAGGTAGAGCCAGCCGCCCTCCAGCACCCGCCCCTCCGGCACCAGGCTGCCGGCGCCCAGCAGCACCCGGGGCTGCACCACCGCCCGGTCCATGACGATGGCACCCATGCCGATGAGGCATGCGTCGCCGATGGTGCAGCCGTGCAGGATGACGCCGTGGCCGACGGTCACCCTGCTGCCGACGACGAGCGGCGCGCCCTCCGGATTCGAGGCGCTGCGGTGCGAGACGTGCAGCACGGCGTTGTCCTGGATGTTGCTGCCCGCCCCCACGCGGATGAAGTTCACGTCGCCGCGGATCACCGCGCCGGGCCAGACCGAGACGCCCTCGCCCAGGGCGACGTCGCCGATCACCGTGGCGGCGGCGTGGACGTACACATCCTTGCCCAGCGTGGGGGCAATATCCTTGTAGGGTTCGATGGCCATGGTTCCCTGGAAAATCGCGAGCTCGCCCCAAAGTATAATCGGCCGAAACCCAGCACACCGACGACCATGAACCCTCTGCTCGACCTGACCGGCCTGCCCCGCTTCAGCGAACTCAAGCCCGAACACGTCACACCCGCCGTGGACACCCTGCTCGCGGAAAACCGCGCCCTGGTGGAGCGGCTCGCCGCCGATGCGGCCACGCCCGCCTGGGCGGGCTTCGTCGCCCCGCTGGAGGACGCCAACGAGCGGCTCTCCCGCGCCTGGGGCCAGGTCTCCCACCTGCACTCCGTCATGGACAGCCCGGAGCTGCGCGAGGTCTACAACGCCAACCTGCCCAAGGTCACCCAGTACTACGCCGAACTGGGCCAGCACGAGGGCCTGTACCGCAAGTTCAAGGCCCTCGCGGCCGGCCCCGAATTCGCCGGCCTCAGCGCCGCGCGCAGGAAGATCGTGGACAACGAGCTGCGCGACTTCCGTCTGGGCGGCGCCGAGCTGCCCGAGGCGCGGAAGGCCCGCTTCATGGAGATCCAGGAGGAGCTGGCCAAGCTCTCGGCCCGGTTCGAGGAGAACCTGCTGGACGCCACCAACGCCTACGCCCACGTCGTCACCGACGAGACGGCGCTCTCGGGCCTGCCCGAGGACGTGGTGCAGGCCGCCCGCGAGGCCGCCGGGAAGGCGGGCAAGGCCGGATGGCTCTTCACCCTGCGCGCGCCCTCGTTCATCCCGGTGATGCAGTTCGCCGACGACCGCGGCCTGCGCGAGACCCTGTACCGGGCCCACGTCACCCGCGCCTCCGAGTTCGGACCGGCGGAGCTGGACAACACCGCGCTCATCCGCGACATCGTGCGCCTGCGCAAAGAGGCCGCCCGGATGCTCGGCCACGCCAACTACGCCGAGCTCTCCCTGGTGCCCAAGATGGCGCAGGCCCCCTCCCAGGTGCTCGACTTCCTCAATGAACTGGCCCGCCGCGCCAAGCCCTACGCCGAGCGGGACATGGCGGAGCTCAGGGACTTCGCGGCCCGGGAGCTCGGGCTCGCCGAGCTGCAGTCCTGGGACATCGCCTACGCCAGCGAGAAGCTGCGCGAGGCGCGCTACGCCTTCTCCGAGCAGGAGGTGAAGCAGTACTTCCCCGAGCCCCGCGTCCTGGCCGGGCTGTTCCGCCTCGTCGAGACGCTCTACGGCCTCGCGATCCGCAAGACCGAGGCCCCGGTCTGGCACGAGGACGTCGGCTTCTATTCCCTGCACGACACCGCGGGCCAGCTCGTCGGCCAGTTCTACCTCGACCTCTACGCCCGCGAGAGCAAGCGCGGCGGCGCCTGGATGGACGACGCCATCGGCCGCAGGAGGAAGGGCGAGGCCATCCAGACCCCGGTGGCCTACCTCAACTGCAACTTCTCCCGCCCCGTGGGCGGCAGGCCGGCGCTCTTGACCCACGACGACGTCATCACGCTCTTCCACGAGACCGGCCATGGGCTGCACCACCTGCTCACCCGCGTGGAGGAGCTCGGGGTCTCGGGCATCAACGGCGTGGAGTGGGACGCGGTGGAGCTGCCCTCGCAGTTCATGGAGAACTTCTGCTGGGAGTGGGAGGTGCTGCGCCACCTGACCGCCCACGTCGACACCGGAGAGGCGCTGCCCCGCGAGCTCTTCGACAAGATGCTCGCCGCCAGGAACTTCCAGGCCGGCATGCAGATGCTGCGCCAGATCGAGTTCGCCCTGTTCGACATGCACCTGCACTCCGACTTCGACCCCGAGGGCGCCAAGACCGCGCTCGCGCTGCTCGACGAGGTGCGCCGCCGGGTGGCCGTGGTCATCCCGCCCGACTACAACCGCTTCCCCAACAACTTCTCGCACATCTTCGCGGGGGGCTACGCGGCCGGCTACTACAGCTACAAGTGGGCCGAGGTGCTCTCGGCGGACGCCTACAGCCTCTTCGAGGAGGACGGCGTGCTGAACCCGGAGGTGGGCGGCCGCTTCTGGAGCGAGATCCTGGGCGTGGGCGGCTCGCGCGCGGCGCTGGAATCCTTCGTCGCCTTCCGCGGCCGCGAGCCCACCATCGACGCCCTGCTGCGCCACAACGGCATGACCTGAAAGACCTCTATCCGCAGATCGCGCAGATGAACGCAGATGAAAACCCCGTGGCAGCGAGGATTGGGGATACCTTCTGGAAATCTGCGTCCCTCTGCGTCATCTGCGGATTCACTCATCGAATGACATGAAACTCGCCACCTGGAACGTCAACTCCCTCAAGGTGCGGCTGCCGCAGCTCCTGGACTGGGTCGCGGCCGAAGCCCCCGACGTGGTCTGCCTGCAGGAGACCAAGATGGAGGACGCCGCCTTCCCCCGCGAGGAGATCGAGAAGGCCGGCTACCGGGTCGCCTACGCGGGGCAGAAGACCTACAACGGCGTGGCGGTGCTGAGCCGCCAGCCGTTCGCCGACGTGTGCGTCGGCATCCCCGGCTTCGAGGACCCGCAGCGGCGGGTGCTCGCCGCCACGGTGGGCGACACCCGCGTGATCGACCTCTACGTGCCCAACGGCCAGAGCGTGGATTCGGACAAGTACCGCTACAAGCTCGAATGGCTCGAGGCCCTGGCCGCGTGGCTCGAGGCCGAGCTCGCCCGCCATCCGGAGCTCGCCGTCCTGGGCGACTTCAACATCGCCCCCGAGGCGCGCGACGTGCACGACCCCGCCCTCTGGGAGGGCCAGGTGCTCTTCTCCGAGCCCGAGCGGGCCCACTTCCGGGCCCTGCTGGGACTGGGCCTGGCGGACGCCTTCCGCCTCTTCGAGCAGCCGGAGGCGAGCTACACCTGGTGGGACTACCGCATGGCCGCCTTCCGCCGCAACCTGGGCCTCAGGATCGACCACATCCTCCTCTCCCCCGCCCTGGCCCGCCGCTGCACCGCCTGCACCATCGCCCGCGACGTGCGCCGGCTGGAGCGCCCCTCGGACCACGCCCCGGTCATCGCCGAGCTCGCCTGAGCGGCGGTCTATTCTGAAATCGCCCGCCCGGGGCGGAGGGATTTCCCGTTCTTGATCCGGGTCAAAAAGTCCGGATCCGGCGGGTTTGCATCCCCCGTATATAGTGCTATGTTTACGTTCGTGCACTAGATGTAGCGCCCCTGCCATCGCAACCCCATTCGCGATGCGCCCAAACGAGAAGGCGTCGGGACAGTGCATCCACCCCCGCCACCGATTGGAGAGCCCGATGCAAAACGCCCTATTCCCGGAACTGGAAGAGCAGGAGATTTCCAAGGAGGTCCTGCTGGAGAAGTACGCCAAGGGTGACGAGAAGACCGTCACCGACGTGCGCCTGCGGGTGGCGCGCGCCCTCGCCGCCGTCGAGGCCAAGGAAAAGCGCAGTTTCTGGGAAGGGCAGTTCTTCAAGGCCATGGAGGCGGGCTTCATCCCCGCCGGGCGCATCAACTCCGCCGCCGGCACCGACCTGCAGGCCACCCTGATCAACTGCTTCGTGCAGCCCGTGGGCGACTCCATCTCCGGCGAAAAGGAAGGCCGGCCCGGCATCTACGCCGCGCTGCAGGAGGCCGCCGAGACCATGCGCCGGGGCGGCGGCGTGGGCTACGACTTCTCCACCATCCGGCCCAGGGGCGCGGCGGTGCACGGCACCCATTCGCGCGCCAGCGGCCCGGTGTCCTACATGCGGGTGTTCGACCGCTCCTGCGAGACCGTGGAGTCCGCAGGCTCCCGCCGCGGCGCCCAGATGGGCGTACTGCGTTGCGACCACCCGGACATCGAGGACTTCATCCACGCCAAGGACAAGGGCGACCTGAAGAACTTCAACATCTCCGTGGGCGTGACCGACGCCTTCATGCAGGCCGTGGCCGACGACACCGAGGTGGAGCTCGTGCACCGGGCCGAGCCCATCGAGGAGCAGAAGGCCGCCGGCGCCTACCAGCGCGACGACGGGATGTGGGTCTACAGAAGGGTCCGCGCCCGCGACCTGTGGACCCAGATCATGGCCTCCACCTACGACCACGCCGAGCCCGGCGTGCTCTTCCTCGACCGCATCAACCGCGACAACAACCTCTATTACTGCGAGACCATCGAGGCGACCAACCCGTGCGCCGAGCAGCCCCTGCCGCCCTACGGCTGCTGCTGCCTGGGCTCGATCAACCTCACCCGCTACGTGAAATACCCCTTCGCCGAGGAGGCGGCCTTCGACTTCGAGGCCTTCGCCCAGACCGTGCCCGTCACCGTGCGCATGCTCGACAACGTGCTCGAGCTCACCGCCTGGCCGCTGGAGAAGCAGCACCAGGAGGCGATGTCCAAGCGCCGCGTCGGCCTCGGCTACACCGGCCTGGGCGACACCCTGGTCATGCTGAATCTTCGCTACGACAGCCACGAGGCGCGCGCCTTCGCCGCGAGGATCTCGGAGTTCATGCGCGACGCCGCCTACCGCGCCTCCTGCGAGCTGGCCGTCGAGCGCGGGCCCTTCCCGCTGTTCAACGCCGACCTGTATCTGTCCGGCGGCAGCTTCGCGAGCCGCCTGCCGCAGGAGCTGAAGGACCTCATCCGCCGCCACGGCATCCGCAACTCGCACCTCCTGTCCATCGCGCCCACCGGCACCATCTCGCTCGCCTTCGCCGACAATGCCTCGAACGGCATCGAGCCGCCCTTCTCCTGGACCTATACGCGCAAGAAGCGTGACAAGGACGGCGAACTCAAGGAGCACAAGGTCGAGGACCACGCCTACCGGCTCTACGAGGAGCAGGGCGGCGACATGGAGCACCTGCCGTCCGCCTTCGTCACCGCCCTGGAGATCTCCGCCCAGGCCCACATGGAGATGGTCGCGGCCGTGGCCCCCCACATCGACTCCAGCATCTCCAAGACGGTGAACGTGCCGGAGGACTACCCCTACGTCGACTTCGAGAACCTCTACTTCGCCGCCTGGAAGGCCGGCCTCAAGGGCCTGGCCACCTACCGGCCCAACCCCGTGCTGGGCGCCGTGCTCACCGTCGAGCCCACGGCCAAGGCCGCGCCGCAGGACTTCGTCACCGCCGACGTCAACCGCCGCATCGAGATCAAGACCATCCCCGCCCCCGTGCTGGAGAGCCTCAAGTGGCCCGGGCGTCCGCGGCTGCCCGCCGGCAACCCGGCCTGGAGCTACATGATCGAATGCGCCCACGGCAGCTTCGCCCTCTTCGTCGGCCACATCGAGAACGGCGGCGGCCGCGCCTTTCCGTTCGAGGTCTGGGCCAACGGCGCCGAGCAGCCGCGCGGCATCGGCGCGCTGGCCAAGACCCTGTCCATGGACATGCGCGCCAACGACCGCGCCTGGCTGAAACTCAAGCTCGAGACCCTCGCCAAGACCCGGGGCGACGACGCCTGCGCCATCCCCATGCCCCCCGACGGCGAGGCGCGGCAGGTGCCCAGCATCGTCTCCGCCTTCGCCCAGATCGTGCGCTGGCGCCTGGACGAGCTCCGCGCCCTGGAGGTCGACGGCCCCACCCCGGTGCTCGACGCCCTGTTCAGCCTCAAGGAGCCCAAGACCGGCACCAACGGCACCCTGTCCTGGACCGTGGACGTGCTCAACCCCGCCACCGGCGACGACTTCGTCCTGGGCCTCAAGGAGATCACCCTCCCCGACGGGGTCAACCGCCCCTACTCCGTCTGGCTCTCCGGCGAATACCCGCGCGCGCTCGACGGCCTGTGCAAGGTCCTCTCGCTCGACATGCGCGTCATCGACCCGGCCTGGATCGGCATGAAGCTCAGGAAGCTCCTCGACTACCCCGAGCCCCTGGGCGACTTCATGGCCAAGGTGCCGGGCAGCGAGAAGAGCCAGACCTGGCCCTCCACCGTCGCCTACGTCGCGCGGCTCATCATCCACCGCTACGCCATGCTCGGCCTCCTGACCGAGGACGGCCACCCCGTCCACCAGATGGGCATCCTCGAGGCCCCCGAGGCCGGCGCCCCCGCCACCACCGTCCCGGTCATGAAGGGCGCGCGCTGCAAGGAGTGCGGCAACGACACCGTGATCCGCAAGGACGGCTGCGACTTCTGCACCGCCTGCGGGGCGGTGGGGGCGTGCGGGTGAGGTGTTTTTCTCCCTCCCCCTCCGGGGGAGGGTTGGGGTGAGGGAATGGCCTCAACCAAGTGGACGTGTTTGCTGTTGGCACGCGTTGCAGGCCGGGGGTGGCCCGGCAGCCAGTTACTTTCTTTGCTTGTGCAAAGAAAGTAACCAAAGAAAGCACACACCCCTTCGCCGCCCTTCGGGTACCCGATCCCGAGCCCGCCGATTGGGCGGCTGCGCAACTCGCCCCTTCGGGGCTCAGACAGTGCTCGCCGAAATCCCCCAATCGGCGGGCACAGGATCGGCGGCTCAGAGGGGGGGAACATCCGGCGGATTGCGCTGCGCTTATCCGCCCCTGATGGACAGCACCGCTGTTCAACATACTTGAGGGAGAACACCATGGCCTACGAATGGCCGGAGCTGACCTTTCCGCCCATCAACCTGTGGAACGTGCCCAGGCAGGCGATCTGGCGCAGCCTCGTCCTGAGGCGGACACAGACACGGCCTGCCAGGCGGCGGCGTGAAGTCCAGGCGGAAATCCTGCGATGGCTGCGATTCCGATGAGATTCAACCCCTAGCTCGTAGGGCGGATAAGCGAAGCGTCATCCGCCGAATGCTTACCCCCTCTGCCGCCGCCGGCCGGGGCGCAGCCGCATTAAACCCCTCCCCTCATGGTCTATACACAGGATATCCAGTCACAGGCGCCAGTCGCCGAAAGGGGTGCCCATTGAGATTACCTGAGCGAACCCGCCGGCGCCCTGCCGCGCGCGGGTGCCGGCGTCCCCAACTGACCATCGGATATCAGGAGAGTCCCCATGAAAGACAGGATCGAGGGAAACGGGCTGGATGCGATCCAGGACACCGAAACATCACCGCGCCCCAGGGCGCGCCGCCGGGCCGGCTTGGCGGTACTGGGCGTGCTCTGTCCGCTGTCGCTGTTGCTCCTGGCGCCGGCGGCCTCCGCGGACACGGTCACCTGCACGGCCACATCCGGCTACTGGCGGTGGGGCGGGGGCCCCGGGCTGGACCTGAGCGGCTCGCCCGCGGGCTCGAGCACGGGCAACACCTATCTCGATGCGCTGCGCGCCACCGAGAACTTCCGGACCGGCGCCGACCCTGACGCATCGAGCCGCGCGGCGCTGGACGCGACGATGGACAGGCGCTTCACGACCGGGCCGCAGCCCTGGGGCACCGCCTACGCGGACAAGCGGGCGGTCGGGCTGGCCAACTTCAGGTCCACGACGGGCAGCCTGGGCGGCTTCTCGCTGGGTGCCGCCTGCGTCCCCGCCGACGCCACCATCAACAGCGCCAAGGTGCGGGTCACCCACGCCATCATCGACCCCAACGACCGCCATTCCGCCACCTACGCCGCCCGGATACGGGTCAACCCCGGGGTCGGGAACACCTTCACCGCATTCGACCTGCTCGGCAACAACCTGGTCGGCGGCGGAAGCCCCGTGCCGGCCGCCAGCATGGGCATCGCCCACGAGGTCTCGACCGACACGGGCAGGGGAGGCGCCGGGGACCTCGACGTGACCCCGGTCCTCGGCACCGCTGCGGCGGTCAACGGGGCCGTGATCCAGTTCCAGGCGAACCGGGCGGGGTCGGGGGCCGCGATGCGCACCCCCCTCAACGAGATCTCGCTGATCGTGGATTACACCGGCGGCACGCCGCCCCCGCCCGGAGACGGGCTGACGAAGCTGGTCACCGGCGGCGGCTTCATCGATGCCGGCACGGCCTCCGGCGGCAAGGCCAACTTCGGCTTCAATGCCCGCTCCTTCCACTCGGGCCCAGGGGCCCCCGCCACGGGCAACTTCGAGTACAACGACGGCAGGATGCAGGTCAAGGGCAGCGTCGACAACATCGGCAACTGCAGCTCGTTCGGCGGCCGCAACGGCAGCTTCGAGTTCAGCGGCACCTATACCGCCCGCGACGGCAAGGGGCCCAGGACGCTCTCCGGCACCTTCACCGCCAGCGTCGTCGACAACGGCGAGCCGGGCAAGGGCGTGGACACCATCGCCCTCAGCCTCTCGCCCTCCATCGGCGGTTTTGTCGGCTTCGGCCAGACGACGCTGGGCGGCGGCAACATCCAGTACCACTTCTGCGACCTGCCCTGAGGTTCGCGCTGTCGGGAGACGTCCGGAGGGCCCTCGCAAGAGGGCCCTTCCTGCGTCTGCCGAGGCCCTGCCCGCCGCCTCGGCCTGCGGCGCCGTGCCCGCAATGACAGATGGCCACGCGGCCACCCAAGCGCGCCATCCGGCAGGCACCGCCCACACCACACCAGGTCCTATACTGCGCGCACACCCCCCTAGGGCAGAAGGACACCCAGCGATGCCATTCCCACACAGGCCAGGCCCCCTCCTGCTGCTCCTCCTGAACCTGGCCGCCAGCCTCGCCCAGGCCGACGCCGAGCCCCCCTGCCATCCCCTGCCCACCCCGGGCGCCACCCAATACGTCGTCGGCTACGGCAGCCTGATGGACGAGGCCTCGCGCCTGCGCACCGCGCCCAGCGCCACCGAGGCGCTGCCGGTCCGGGTGCAGGGGCTGCGGCGCGGCTGGATCGCGCAGGGCCCGCAGGTCGGCTTCGGCACCACCTTCCTGGGCGTCGCGCCCGAGCCCGGGGCGAGCCTGAATGCGGTGCTGTTCGCCCTGAGCGGCGAGGCCGAGCTGGCCGGCCTGGATGCGCGCGAGGCCGCGTACTGCCGGGTGGCGCTGGCGCCCACGCGGATCGCGGTGCTGAACGGGGCCGCCCTGCCGGCGGGGGAGATCTGGGTCTACGCGAGCCCGACCGACCGGAGGGCGGCCCCCTCGAAGGCCCGGCCCATCGTGCAGTCCTATGTCGACGTCTTCCTGAGCGGCTGCCTGCAGGTCGAGCGCGCGCACGGGCTCGCGGGCTTTGCCGAGGAATGCGTCGCGACCACGCACGGCTGGTCGCGGCACTGGGTCAACGACCGCATCCACCCGCGCCGGCCCTTCCTCCACCAGCCGAATGCCGGCGCCATCGACCGCCTGCTGCAGCGCAGGCTGCCCGAGCAGTTCCGCGCCATCCGCATCGAGTGAGGGGCGCGCGATGGACTGGCGCACTAGCGTGCGTCGCGCATGATCCTCGTCACCGCTGGGACCGGCTATCTGGGCCGCGCGCTCGTGGCCCGGCTCATCGAAGACGGCGAGCGCGTCCGGGTGCTGGGTCGCGGCCGCCCAGCCGGGCCGGGCGAGGCATGGCCCGGAGACGTGACCCGGCCCGAGCTCCTGGATGCCGCCCTGGAGGGGGTGGGCACGGTCTATCACCTGGCCGCCCTGGTCGACCACTACGCCTCCGAGGAGACCTTGCATCGGGTGAACGTGCAGGGCACGGTCCATGTCCTGGAGGCCGCCCTGCGGCACGGCGTCAGCCTCTCGCCCAGCCTGGACGCCGTGGCCGCTTCCAGGCAGGCGCTGATGCAGGAGGCCAGGACCACGGTGAGCAGCACGAAGAGCCCCAGCCCGATGGCGACATGGCCGTCCACAGGAGCTCCCCGGCGAGCAGCGCGCCTGCCGCGGCGCTCATGACGAGGAAGGCCGTCAGCGTGATCGCGTTGGGGGAGGCGGGAACCCGCCGCGCCAGGGGCTCCAGCCCCGAGTCGATCATGCGCTTCACGTCCGGGCCGTTCATCGTGGCACCGCCTCCTGTCTTGTCTGCCTCAGGGGATCCGGTCCGCCTGCTTTTTTTTCTGCATTGCAGCGGGCAGCCAGGCGCGCTACAGGACGGGACGCCGCCGCAACAGCATGCGCAGCACCCAGTACGCCGCCAGGGCCGCGAGGAGGTGCTTCAGCGTGTGCCCGCCCACCACCCCGGTCAGTTCGAAGATCGGCCGGTCCAGCCATTCCGCCCCCAGCGCCAGGGCATAGAGCCCCAGCACCGCCAGCACGTCGCCCGAGCGCGTGTAGCGCGGCGGGAAGAGCGCCATCAGCAGCGGGATCAGGAGCGCCGGATAGAAGTGCACGAGGCCGTAGGCCCGGAGGTCGCCTGCCCCGGCCGCCTCCGAGGCGATCCACCAGAAGGCCGAGGCCGCACCCGCGGCGAGCAGCAGCGGATAGGCCGCGAGCCCCGAGCGCACGCCGATGCGCTCGACCCACTGCGCCGCGAGCCAGGACATGAACACCGCGGTCATGGCCAGGCGGTCCCAGAACAGGCCTTCGTTGCCGGGGTCGAGGTGGTACCAGGCCGAGGCGGGGCCGAGCAGGACGAGGGCCGCGAAGAAGCCCAGCCAGGGCCAGCGCTCGCGCGCGTCGAGCAGGCGCGGACGCCGCGCGGCCAGGAGCAGCCGGTGGAGGCCCGCCAGGCCCACCAGGCTGAAGAGGGCATTGGAGGCGACGTCCAGGAAGTTGGGCACCCCCAGGAAGGCGCGCCGGTCGGCGAAGGCGTGATAGCTCTCCCACTGCGGCACGGGCGGCAGGAGCAACGCAAGGGCCGCCACGGCCGCGGAGAGCAGGGCCAGGAGCAGCAGGCGCCGCCTGCGGGCGGCGGCGGACAGGGTGGCTGGTGGCACGGGATCGCACCTCCCCGGGGTCGGCAAGGCCCCAGCATGCCCGATTCGCGCCCGCCGGGCGAGGGCGGCCCCGTCCTGTTTGGGCCATAATGGAAATCGGCGGCCCTGCACCGCCAAGGGAGACGCGATGCGCAAGACAGACCCCGCCCGATGGCTCGCGGCCGCCGCCCTGACGGCCGCGCTGCTGGCCGCCTGCGGCGGGCCCCGGGTGTACCACGAGGAGGCCTTCGAGCAGTCCTCGCCCTACCAGCAGCGCCTGCCCCTGCCCGCCGCGACGGCCTGCGGCGGCGCCCGGCGCGCCCTGCTGAGCCAGGGCTACGTGGTGGACGACAGCCGCCCGGACCGGCTGAAGGGGGTCAAGCAGTTCCAGCCCGACGCGGACACCCACGTGGTGATGGAGTTCACCGTGGTGTGCGCGGACGACAACGGCGCCTCGACCCTGTACGCCAACGCCACGCAGGCCCGCTACGACCTGAAGAAGACCCGGCAGTCCGCCGGCCTCAGCGTGCCCTCGGTGGGCTCCATCTCCCTGCCCTGGGGCTCGAGCACGGAATCGCTGGTCAAGGTCGGCGGCGAGACCGTCAGCGACGAGGCCTTCTACGCGCGCTTCTTCCAGCTCACCCGCAAGATGCTCGGCCTGCCGCCGAAGAACCCGTGAAGGAGGGCGCGGGCATGCACACGGTACGTCTGCTTTGCATCCTGGCCGCGCTCGCCTGCGCCCCGGCCCGGGCCGACTTCAGCGGCCGGGTGGTGGGCGTGGTGGACGGCGACACCCTGGACGTGCTGCACGAGGGCCGCGCCGTCCGTGTGCGCATCGCCGGCATCGACGCGCCCGAACGGCTGCAGCGCCACGGCGCCCGCGCCCAGGGCCAGCTCGCCGCCATGGCCCTGAACAAGGAGGCGCGCGTGGAAGAGCGCGGCCTGGACCGCAGCGGCTACACCGTGGCCCGGGTGCAGGTCCACGGCACGGACCTGGGCCTGCGCCTGATCCATGCAGGACTGGCCTGGCACCTCAAGGGGGCGCAGGAACAGACCCCGGAGGAGGCCGGCATCTACGCCGTGGCGGAAGCCCAGGCGAGGAAGCGCCGCGCCGGCCTGTGGCAGGACCTCAACCCCATGCCGCCCTGGGAGTGGCGGCTGCTGCAGCAGCGCATCGAGCCCGGCCGCTGAGCCGTGCCCGGTCCCGCAGGCGGGCGGGAACGGGCCGAGGCCGCTCAGAGCTCGCCCTGGGCGCCCGCCTTCATGATGCTCTCCAGGGTGTCGCGCACCTCGATGGCCTTGGCCTGCATCTCGGGGCTGAGCTCGGCCGCGCGGATGATCGTGTCGAGGTCCATCATCACCAGCCAGCCGCGGCCGGGCGCCTGGGCGTCCTCCACGAGCGCGATGCGGCAGGGCAGGTAGGCGGCGAAGTCGAGGCTGAAGTCCACCATCTGCTTGGCGGTGAGCGCGTCGCAGAACTGGTAGATGGTCATGCGCCGCACGGGCTGGCCGGTCATGGCCCGCACCTGCTCGGACAGGGGCAGCTCGGCCACCAGCTTCATGTTCAGGATGTTGGCGCGCAGCTTCATGGACTCGACGGCGTCGTCCAGGCTCACGCCCTCGGCGATGCGCAGCTTGACCACGGTCTGGGCGAGGGTCATGGCCTGCGGGGCCTGGGGCTGCTGGGCCGGGGCGGCGCCGGCAGACAGGCCGAGGACGGCGGCGGTCAGCGCGGCCAGGAGGTTGCGGTTCACGTGCATGGAGGACTCCTCTGCCCTCCCGGGAGGGCAGTCGAGAATGCCGGATCAGCACTCGCTCTTTCTTAGACCCATGCTACCTACATCCGATCCCGGCCGGCCCCGCCGTAGGTCGCGAACCGCTCCAGCACCGCGTCCATCTCGGCGTCGGAAAGCAGCGCCGGCGCGCCCATGAGCGAGGCCCGCCAGTACTGCCCGCACAGGGCCTCGACCTCCAGCGCCACCGCCAGGGCCTCGTCCAGGCTCGCGCCGAAGGCCACCAGGCCGTGGTTGGCCATGAGGCAGGCGCGCCGGCCCTCCAGCGCGGCGAGCACCTTATCCGACAGCGCCTGGGTGCCGAAGAGGGCGTAGCCGGCGCAGCGGATGTCGCGCCCGCCCGCCACCGCCACCATGTAGTGGAAGGCGGGGATGCCTTTGCGCAGGCAGGCGAGCGAGACGGCATAGGGCGAGTGGGCGTGGACCAAGGCCTGCGCCTCCGGGCGGTGGCGGTAGATGTCGCGGTGGAAGCGCCACTCGCTGGAGGGCGGCCGCTCGCCCTCCCAGCGGCCGTCGGCGTCCAGCTCCACGATCTCGCCCGCGCCCAAGGCGCCCATGGCCAGCCCACTGGGCGTGATGAGCAGGCCCTCGCCCAGCCGCGCGCTGACGTTGCCCGAGCTGCCCTGGTTGAGGCCCAGGCCGACCGATTTGCGGGCGCAGGCCGCGACCGCTTCCCTCAATCGGCTTTCGTTCATTCCAAAACCTGCCTTTCACCAAGGAAACCCTGAAAGACGCCCTCTCCCTCCGGGGGAGGGTTGGGGTGAGGGAGGCAAGCGCTTGATTGGACACCCCCTCACCCTAGTACGCCAACCCATAAGTTCCGCTATGTTCGACACGCCCCGCATCGCCGATTGCTTTGTGGTTACGGCCGCCGCCTCGCGGCTTAACCTGCCTGGCAGGCAGGTTAGCCTGCACCGAAACTGCGTTTTCGCTCATCCTCGCCATAGCTACGGCTATGGCTGCGGTTCGCTTCGCGCACTCGGCGCGCGGATGCGCGTCTCGGCATGTACGCAAACTTATGGGTTGGCGTACTAGTATAGTGTCTCATAAATGGCTTTACATTCCTCCTGGTTCGCATACACTCCCCGAAGC
>DYFL01000044.1 GCA_020725195.1 Hydrogenophilus sp. | reverse complement strand
ATAAAATCTCGGGAGCAGCAAATGGTTTTGTCCCGTACCAGCCAGTACGCCGTACAGGCCCTGATCTACATCGCCACCCAGCCCCCGGGCGAGCCGGTGTTGAACCGGGACATCGCCGAGCGCCTCAACGTGCCCTCCGCCTATCTGGCCAAGATCCTGCAGAACCTGTGCAAGCAGGGGCTGCTGGACTCCTTCCGCGGCCGCCTGGGCGGCTTCTGCCTGCGCGAGGGCATGCACAGGACCACGCTCATGCAGGTGCTGCTGCTCACCGAGGGCCCCGACTTCACCAAGAGCTGCATCCTGGGGCTCAAGGAATGCTCGGACGCCACCGCCTGCCCCATGCATTTCAAATGGATCCCGGTCAAGAAGAAGATCCTCGCCCTGCTGGTGGACATGACCCTGGAGGACCTGGCCAAGGCCGTGCAGACCGGCAAGTACCGCCTGGCCGATCTTCCGAGCGTCGCGATGGCGCAGTGAAGGCCCTGCCGCTCAGGGCGGCCTGCGCCTGGGTGCTGGCCGCCGTCCTCCTGCTGGCCGGCTGCTCCGGGCCGGAACCGTCCCCCTTCAAGGGCACCGACATCACCGGCGCCGATTTCGGCCGGGCGCTCGCCCTGCGCGACCACCACGGCCAGCCCCGGACCCTGGCGGATTTCCGGGGCCGGCTGGTGGTCCTCTTCTTCGGCTACGTCCATTGCCCGGATGTCTGCCCCACCACCCTCAGCGACATGGCCCAGGCCTACAAGATCCTGGGGCCGGAGGCGGCCGCCCAGGTCCAGGTGCTGTTCGTGACGGTGGACCCCGAGCGGGATACCGCCGAGGTGCTCGGGCAGTACGTCCCCTACTTCCACCCGGACTTCATCGGGCTCTACGGCGCGCCCGAGGAGGTGGCCCGGGCCGCCCGCGAATTCCGGGTCGTCTACCGCCGGCACACGGAGCCGGGGGCCGCGGGCTATCTCGTGGACCACACCGCGGGCAGCTACGTGCTGGACCGCCAGGGGCGGCTGCGCCTGTTCCTCCCCTACGCCCATCCTCCCCAGGACATCGCCCACGACCTGAGCCTGCTGCTGCAGGCGGGCTGACGCCCGCCCCGGTCCCCTGTCCCGCCTTGCGGAGCGCGGAGGCCGTCGCTATACTCCACCGTCTTTTTTTGACCTGGATCAATTCTGCGGGCGTCGGCCCGTCTCCAGGCCGATTGGTGGAGTTGGCGGCAAAACGAGGAGGCGTCATGGCGGCAACGAGCAGTCCGGCAACGGAGCAGTACAACTACGACATCGTCAAGAAGTTCTCCGTCATGGCCCTGGTCTGGGGGGTGGTGGGGATGCTGGTCGGCGTCTGGATCGCCTCCGAGCTGGCCTGGCCCTTCCTCAACTTCGACAGCCCCTACATCAGCTTCGGCCGCTTCCGGCCCGTGCACACCAGCGCGGTGATCTTCGGCTTCGGCGGCTCCGCCCTCTTCGCCACCTCTTATTATGTCGTGCAGCGCACCTGCCAGACCCGTCTCTGGGGCGAGGGCCTGGCCAACTTCACCTTCTGGGGCTGGCAGGCGGTGATCGTGCTGGCCGCCGTCTCCTACGTCATGGGCTATTCCCAGGGCCGCGAGTACGCCGAGATGGAGTGGCCCATCGACATCCTGATCGAGATCGTGTGGGTGTCCTATCTCGCCGTCTTCATCGGCACCCTGATGCAGCGCAAGCAGCCGCACATCTACGTGGCCAACTGGTTCTACCTCGCCTTCATCCTGGCCACCGCCCTGCTGCACACCTTCAACAACCTGGCGGTGCCGGTGGGCCTCTTCAGCCTCAAGTCCTACAGCCTGTTCTCCGGCCCCATGGACGCCATGACCCAGTGGTGGTACGGCCACAACGCGGTGGGCTTCTTCCTCACCGCCGCCTTCCTCGGCATGATGTACTACTTCGTGCCCAAGCACGCCGGCCGCCCGATCTATTCGTACAGACTGTCCATCGTGCACTTCTGGGCCCTGTCCTTCATGTACATGTGGGTGGGCACCCATCACCTGCACTGGACCGCGCTGCCGGACTGGGCCTCCACCCTGGGCGCGACCTTCTCCATCATGCTGCTGCTGCCCTCCTGGGGCGGCATGATCAACGGCATCATGACCCTGTCCGGTGCCTGGGACAAGCTGCGCACCGACCCCGTGATGCGTTTCATGATCGTGGCCCTGTCCTTCTACGGCATGTCCACCTTCGAGGGCCCGCTCATGAGCCTGAAGGACGTCAACGCCCTGTCGCACTACACCGACTGGACCGTGGGCCACGTGCACTCCGGGGCGCTTGGCTGGGTGGCCATGATCTCCTTCGGCTCGCTCTACCACATGATCCCGAAGCTCTGGAACACCCCGATGTACAGCCAGCGCCTGATCAACGTGCACTTCTGGCTCGCCACCATCGGCGTGCTGCTCTACATCACCGCGATGTGGATCTCCGGCATCATGCAGGGCCTGATGTGGCGCGCCTTCGACGACTTCGGCAACCTGCAGTACTCCTTCGTCGAGTCGGTCGCCGCCATGCACCCCTTCTATGCCATGCGCGCCATCGGCGGCATGTTCTTCGTGACCGGCATGATCCTCATGGCCTACAACTGCGCCATGACCATCCGCCAGGGCGTGCGCGAGGCCCGGGGCGCCGCGCAGCCCGCCGTGGCCGCCGCCTGATACCGGGAGAGACCGCATGTCCAAGCTCAAGCACGAGATCATCGAGACCAACGCCGGCTGGCTGCTGGTGGCCACGATGCTGGCCATCAGCGTCGGCGGCCTGGTGGAGATCACGCCCTTGTTCATGATCGACGACACCATGGAGAAGGTGGACGGCGTGCGCCCCTACACCCCGCTCGAGCAGCGCGGCCGCGACATCTACATCCGCGAGGGCTGCTACACCTGCCATTCCCAGATGGTGCGTCCCTTCCGCGACGAACAGCTCAGGTACGGCCACTACTCCCTGGCCGCCGAGTCCAAGTACGACCACCCCTTCCAGTGGGGCTCCAAGCGCACCGGACCGGACCTGGCGCGCGTCGGCGGCAAGTACTCCAACGAGTGGCACGTGCAGCACCTGATCAAGCCCAAGTCGGTGGTGCCCGAGTCGGTGATGCCCAACTACCCCTGGCTGCTCACGACCCCGCTCGACATCTCCGACGTGGGCGACCGCCTGCGGGCGCTACGCGCCACCGGCGTGCCCTACTCGGCCAACGCCGAGGAGTACAGGCGCAACGCCGAGCGCTTCGGCGAGGACGTGGCGCGGCAGCTGCACATCCCCGACGCGCAGCGGAACCTCGTGGCCCAGGCCCAGGCCGGCAACTTCGACGGCGACCGTTCCTCCGTCACCGAGATGGACGCCCTGGTCGCCTACCTGCAGGTGCTGGGCACCATGGTGGACTTCAGGCAGTACAAGCCCGAAGACCTGGTGAAGTACCGCTGACATGCTCGACTGGCTCGCCCAAGCCGAGAACGCAAAGCCGCTCGGCCTGCTCATCTTCTTCGTCACCTTCTGCCTGATCGTGCTGTGGGTGTACGGGAGCAAGAAGCGGGGCGAGCGTCTGGAAGAGCACAAGCACATCCCATTCCTAGACGAAGACGAAAAAGACGAAGCGAACGCTCATGGCAAGAAAGAGATCAACCCAGATCGGACGCACCTGCCATGAGCGTTTCCCTCACCCCTGCCCTCTCCCGCCAGCGGGAGAGGGGGACGGTGTGTCGCTACGCGATGATAATTTAAAGGACAAGTCCCATGGCTAACGAGACCGCGCGCACCCCAGTCCAGACGACCGGCCACGTCTGGGACGGCGACCTGCAGGAGTACAACAATCCCCTGCCCGTCTGGTGGATCTATGCGTTCTACGTGACCATCGCCTTCGCGGTGATCTACTGGATCATCTATCCGTCCTGGCCGGTGGGTAGCGGCTTCCTCAAGGGCGTGGGCAGCATCAGCTACGTGAACCAGCAAGGCGAGGAGGAGTCCTGGCACTGGAACACCCGCGCCAAGCTGCTCAGGGAGACCCAGGCGGCGGCGGCCCTGCAGAGGCCCTACTACGACAAGATCGCGAGCCTGCCCTACGACCAGATCACCAAGGACCCGGAGCTCTCCAGCTTCGTGCTCTCCGCCGGCAAGGCCATCTTCTCCGACAACTGCGCGCCCTGCCACCAGGCCGGCGGCCAGGGCGTGATCGGCCACTTCCCCAACCTGACCGACGACGACTGGCTCTACGGCGGCACCTTCGAGAAGATCAGCGAGTCCATCCACAAGGGCCGCCGCGGCTACATGCCGCCCTTCGGCGAGGCCCTGGAGGCCGGCCAGATCGACGCCCTGGCCAACTACGTCCTGTCCCTGTCGGGCCTGAAGGCCGACGCCGAGAAGGCGGCCCGGGGCAGGGAGCTCTTCCACTCCCACGCGGCGGCCTGCTACTACTGCCACGGCGACGACGCCAAGGGCCGCCAGGACATCGGCGCGCCCAACCTGACCGACAAGGTCTGGCTCTGGGCCGACGTGCCCGGCGCCGCGGACGATGCCGGGCGGCTCGCCGCCGTCAGGCGGGTGATCGCCGGCGGCCTGGACAGGGGCGTGATGCCCGCCTGGGAAGGCCGCCTCAGCGAGGAACAGATCAAGCTCCTCACGGTCTATGTCCATGAGTTGGGCGGCGGCAAGTAGGCACGCCTGAATACCCCCAGGACCCCGGCTCGCCGGGGTCTTGTCTTTCGAGAGATCGAATTCCGTGGCGCCTGAAAAGCCCGAGCTCTACGCCAAGCGCATCCCCATCGTCCCGCGCTCCGTCAGGGGGCCGTTCCGGAACTTCAAGACCGCCGTCCTGCTGATCGGCTTTGCCGTCTACTTCCTGCTGCCCTGGCTGCCCTGGGGCCGGGCCGAGGGGCCGTCGCAGGCCGTGATGTTCGACATCCCCGGGCGCCGCTACCTGTTCTTCGACCTGGCGGTCTATCCCCAGGACACCTTCTGGCTGGCGCTGCTGCTGTTCATCGCCGCCGTGGTGCTCTTCTTCTTCACCGCCCTGGTCGGCCGCGCCTTCTGCGGCTACTTCTGCTTCCAGACCCTGTGGACCGACGCCTTCATCTGGATCGAGCGCCTCCTCCAGGGCGAGCGCCCGCATCGCCTGAAGCTGCTGCGCGAGCCCTGGAGCAACGGGGAGAAGCTCGTCAAGGTGGGCGGCACCCTGCTCGCCTGGGCGCTGCTGTCCTTCTGGACGGCGCTGACCTTCGTGCTCTACTTCGGCCACGCGCCCGAGCTGACCGCCCGCTTCTTCCAGGGTGCGGCCCCGGCGGCGGCCTACATCGCGGTCCTCACCCTGAGCATCACCACCTACCTCGCCGCCGGCGTGCTGCGCGAGCACGTCTGCGTCTTCGTCTGCCCCTACGGCCGCTTCCAGAGCGCCATGTACGACGCCGAGACGCTCACGGTGCACTACGACCGCCGGCGCGGCGAGGGCGAGGCGGGCCGGGCCAGGGCCGTGCACGGCCTGCGCAGCCGGGAGGCGCGCCAGGCCCGCGGCCACGGCGACTGCATCGACTGCGGGCTGTGCGTGCAGGTCTGTCCGGTGGGCATCGACATCCGCGAGGGCCTGCAGTTCAAGTGCATCTCCTGCGGGCTGTGCGTGGACGCCTGCAACGGCATCATGGACAAGATGCGCTTCCCGCGCGGGCTCATCCGCTACGACTCCGAGATCAACCTCGCCCTGGCGCAGCCCAGGCGCCCGCACCTCGACTGGAAGCGCCTCAAGGTGATCGGCTACGGCGCGGCCATCGTGGTGATGAGCGGCTATCTCCTCTACAGCATCGCCACCCGGGCGAGCTTCGAGCACAGCGTGCAGCAGATCCGCCAGCCCCTGTACGTGACGCTCTCCGACGGCAGCATCCGCAACCGCTACCAGATCCGCCTGACCAACATCTCGGGCCGGGAGGAGACCTTCCACATCGAGGCCAGGGGGCTGCCGCCAGGCGCCCTGGATCTGGGCAATTTCGAGCGGGTCACCGTCCGCAACGGCAGGAGCGTCATCGTCCAGGCGAGCGTGACGCTGGATCCGGAGCGGGCCTTTGCCACCCAGGGCTTCACCTTCGTCATCCGCAACGCCCTGGGCGAGACGGTGACGGACGAGGCCCGTTTTTTTGCGAAGTGAAGCGATGAACCTGTTGACCACCATCTTTGGCGGCATGGTCCTCACCGCGCTGCTCTACGGCGCGATGCGGCTGCTGCGCACCGGCAACTTCTGGTCCGCCGTCGCCGCCGCCGGCCTGCCGACCCTGGCCTACCTCGTCTACGCCGCCCTCTCCTGGCCGGGGCTCGACGTGGTGATGATGCACCTGATGGCCTTCCCGACGGTGGCGGTGGTGCTCGCCCTGCTCTACGACACCCGCAGGGCGCAGCGCCTGCACTGGGCGCCCAAGCTCATCGTGGCCCTGTTCCTCGCGGCCAGCCTGCTCTACGGCGGGCTGGTCCACATCGCCAGCCACGGCCTGCCCATGGCGGTGGCGCAGTGGTTCCTGCCCGACGCCAAGGGCAAGAACGTGCACACCGGCTTCGCCGGCGTGGTGCCGCACTACCAGGAGGCCGCCAAGGGCATCGGCCAGCAGCTCAGGATGGAGGACAGGCTGGCGCGGCTGGGCTGGCGCGTGGAGGTGGTGGGGCTCGACGCCATGGCGAGCCGCCGGGGCTCGGAGGTCAGCGTCTTTCTGGCCGGGCCCGACGGGCAGGGCATCGACGGCGCGCAGCTCGGCATCGCCCTCGCCCATCCCGGGCAGAGGCCGGATCGTCTGACGCCGCTGGCGGGGTCCGGGCAGGGCGGCTACCGCGCGACGCTGCGGCCGCTGGAGGGCGGGACCTGGGTGGCCTACCTGGTGATCGAGGCGCTGGGCCAGCACATCGCCCTGGAGCGCACCGTGCAGGTGCGCTGAGCCGCCGCGGGCCGCAGGCCCGCGCTCAGAGCGGTTCGAGCGTGTCCAGGAAGGCGCGCGCCTGCGGCAGGAGGGCGGCCAGGCCGTCCGCGTCCAGGCCCAGGCAGCCCAGGCAGGCCGCGCCCATCTTGTCCCACTCCCGGGTCTGGCAGAGTCCGGTCAGCTGCTGCAGCAGGTACTCCGCGAGCTGGGCGAGGGCGATCAGCTCGCGGCTGGCCGCAGGCAGCCCGCCCGCCCCCGCAGCGAACAGGACGTGGTCGTGGTGATGGCGGATGGCCAGGGCGATGGTCTCGGGCAGCCACCAGCTCTGCGCCATGAGGCAGCCGATCATGGCGTGGCTGGTGGGGTGCCGGGCCTCCTCGACCTCGGTGAAGGCGCGCGCGGCATCCCGGTTCGCCTCGGCCAGGGTGGCGTGATAGCCCTCGTGCTTGCGCATCATGATGGGGATGCCGCAGTCCCTGAACAGGCCGAAGGTATGGGCGTCCTCGGGGCGCACACGCTGCGCCTCGGCGCCGTGGCGCTGCGCGAGCCAGCCCGAGAGCTGCGCGATGCGGTCCGAGGTGTCCCAGAAGCGTTCCAGATGGGGCCCGCTGGGCAGGACCTTGCGCAGGATGAGGCCGGCGACGGTGCGTGCGGTGACGGTCAGCCCCAGCATGATCAGGGCCTCCTGCACGGTGTGCGCCTTCTGCCTGTAACCGAAATAGGGCGAATTGGCCGTCTTGAGCAGGCCGGCGGCGATGCCCACGTCGCGGCCGATCAGGCTGGCGATGTGGTGGAAGTCCGGCTCCTCGCGCCGCGCCTCGCGCGCGATCTGCTCCAGGATGGACGGCCGCGGCGGGATGCCGATCTCGCGCAGGATGGAGGCGAGCCTGGCATCCAGGATGGCGGCGGCATCCGGGTGCGGATCGTTGGCGGCGGTGATGTCCTTCATGGCGCGCTCCTCGCAATCAGCCAGGCCTCCAGGGCCGCCTCGGCCATGGGCCTGGCCAGGTGGAAGCCCTGGATGGCCGTCACGCCGGCCTCGCACAGGGCCTCGTGTTGGGCGGCGGTCTCCACTCCCTCGGCGACGACGCTCATGCCCAGGTCCAGGGCGAGCCGGACCACCGCCCTGGCCACCGAGTAGGAGCGTCGGTCTTCCGGCAGGCCCGAGACGAAGGCGCGGTCCAGCTTGAGCTTGCCGGCCGGCAGGTCCTTGAGCACGGCGAGGCAGGAGTAGCCGGTGCCGAAGTCGTCGATGGCGAGGGAAAACCCGGCCTCCAGGGCGGCATGGAGGTTGTGCTGGACGACCTCGGAGCGGTCCATGAACAGCGACTCGGTGATCTCCAGCTCGATGGCCCCTGCCGGGGCGTCCGAGCAGGCCAGGGCGGCATGGAGGGCCTGGCTGAACTTGGGGGCGGTGAGCTGGGCCCGCGAGACGTTCACCGCGACCCGGACGGGGCGGCCTTGGGCGATGAGCCGGCTGGCGAAGCGCGTGGCCGTGAGCAGGCTCCACTCGCCGAGGCGCACGATGAGGCCGGTCTTCTCCGCCACGGGGATGAAGCGGGCGGGCGGGACGAGGGCGCCGTCGACCCGGCAGCGCATGAGGGCCTCCACCCCTTCGAGGCCGGCATCGGCCACGCGCAGGATGGGCTGGTAGTCGAGCGACAGCCCCCCGGTCTCCAGCGCCCGGTGCAGGACTTCCTCGACCGCCAGCTCCTCCCGGGCCAGGTGCTTGCCCGAGCGTCCGCTGGGCAGCACCTCGCCGGCGAAGACGCACTGGCCGCCGCCCAGGTGCTTGGCATCGAGCATGGCCCGGTCCGCGCGCTCCAGCAGGGCGTGCGGCCCCTCGGCGGGACTGGACAGGGCGATGCCGATGCTGGCCGAGGGGCGCAGGCGCAGGCTGCCGATCTCCAGGGGCTGCCCGATGGCGTCGAGCAGGTCGCGGGCCAGGGCCTCCGCACGGCCGGGGCCGCAGTCCGGCACCAGGAGGACGAATTCGTCGGCGCCCATGCGTGCGAGGCGGCCCCGCGTCCCGGCCCGCTCCAGGCGGTGGACGATCTCGGCCAGCAGGCCGTCGCCCGCCAGGTGGCCGAAGGAATCGTTGATCTGCTTGAAGCGGTCGATGTTGAGCCAGAGCACGGCCAGGGGGCGGCGGCCCGGCCCGGCCTGCTCGGCGACGGCCCGCACGCAGGCGCCCCGGTCCGGCAGGCCCGCCAGGGCGTCGACGCGCCCTCCCTGCGGCCATGCGGCTTGGCTCTTGTCGCTCTGCGGCTTCTTCATCTGGCAGGCCGGCCCGGTCCCTGGTCTGGATGCGACTGCTATCGGCCCCGGCGCGGGAAAGTTGAGGCCGGCGCCCTACAGGATCCTCTTCCGGAGCTTGAGGCGGACGTAAAGGGTGACCAGGACGATGATGAACACCAGCAGGCTCGCGGTGATCAGCCGCAGGTATTCCTTGATCAGGGCCTCGTTGTGGCCGATGAAGTAGCCCAGCAGCGCGAGGATGGCGACCCAGATGCCGGCGCCCAGCGCGGTGTAGACGCTGAAGGTCAGCAGATGCATGCGGGCCAGCCCGGCCGGCAGCGAGATGTACTGGCGCACGGCCGGGATGAGCCGGCCGGTGAAGGTGGAGATGTGGCCGTGGCGGGCGAAGAAGGTCTCCATCCGCTGCAGGCTGTGCTCCTTGAGCAGCACGTATTTGCCGTAGCGCGCGAGGAAGGGCCGGCCGAACTTGAGCGCCAGGTAGTAGTTGAACAGGGCACCCGCCAGGCTGCCGGCGATGCCGGCGAGGATGGCCAGGTAGAGGTTCATCTCGCCCTTGTAGGCGAGGTAGCCGGCCGGGATCATGACCACCTCGCTGGGGAAGGGGAAGAAGCTCGACTCCAGGGCCATCATCAGGAAGATGCCCCAGTAGCCCCAGGCCCCGACCGTCTGGACGATGAAGCCGATCGCCTGCTGCAGCGCCTCCATGGGCTCAGACCTGGGCGCCGCTGTCGGCCTGGGCCTTCACCGGCTTGAGGAAGTCCTCGCGCGACACCCCCAGCCACATGACGACGGGGCTCGCCACGAGCACGGAGGAATAGGTGCCCACCACGATGCCTATGGTCAGCGCCAGGGCGAAGCCCCACAGCACCTCGCCGCCCAGCAGCAGCATGGCCAGGACCATGAACTGGGTCAGGCCGCTGGTGATGATGGTGCGCGACAGGGTGGCGGTCTTGGCGTTGTCCATGATCGCGGCGACGTCGGTCATCCGGGTCTTGCGGAAGTTCTCCCGGATGCGGTCGAAGACCACCACCGTGTCGTTCACGGAGTAGCCCAGGATGGCCAGGATGGCGGCCAGCACGGTCAGCGAGAACTCCCACTGGAACAGGGAGAACAGGCCCAGCACGATGAAGATGTCGTGCGCGGTGGCGAAGATGGCGCCCACGGCGAAGCGCCACTCGAAGCGCAGCGCGAGGTAGATGACGATGCCGATGGCCACCACCAGCAGGGCGAGCGCGCCGTCCTCGAACAGCTCGCGGCCCACCTGGGGGCCGACGAACTCCACCCGGCGCAGCTCCACCTGCGGCTCGGCCTGCCTGAGCACGACCAGCACCTGCTCCGAGAGCTGGGCGGAGGTGACCTCCGGCCTCACCGGCAGGCGCACCAGCACGTCGGTGGAGGTGCCGAAGGTCTGCACCTGGGCGTCGTGGTAGCCGCTCTTCGCCAGCGTCTCCCGGATGCCCGGGACGTCCGCGGCGGCCGGGTAGCCGAGCTCCATCACGGTGCCGCCGGTGAAGTCCACGCCCAGGTTCAGCCCCTTGGTGGCGAGCAGGGCGACGGCGGCGACGATGAACGCGATCGAGAAGAAGATCGTGCTGCGCGCGAAGCGCATGAAGGGGATGTCCCGCTTGAGTCTGAAGAGCTCCATAGTCCTTATCTATCCCTAATCCCTAATCCCTGACCCCTGACCCCTAGATCGAAACCCGGCTCAGGCGCTTGGCCCGGCCGTAGGTCAGGTTGACCATGGCCCGCGACACCGTCACCGCGCTGAACATGGAGGTGAGGATGCCCAGGCAGAGCACCACGGCGAAGCCGCGCACCGGGCCGGAGCCCAGCCAGAACAGCGAGATGCCGGCGATGAGCGTGGTGATGTTGGAGTCGAGGATGGTGTCCCAGGCCCGGTCGTAGCCGGCCTTGATGGCGGCCTGGGGCGACATGCCGTTGCGCAGCTCTTCCCGGATGCGCTCGGCGATGATCACGTTGGCGTCGATGGCCATGCCCAGGGTGAGCGCGATGCCGGCGATGCCCGGCAGGGTGAGCGTGGCCTGCAGCATGGACAGCAGGGCCAGCAGCAGGAACATGTTGGTGGCCAGGGCCAGGATGGAGACGAGGCCGAAGGCCTGGTAGTAGATCACCATGAAGAGGGCGATGGCGGCGAAGCCGTAGAGGGTGGAGTTGAAGCCCTTGGCGATGTTGTCGGCGCCCAGGGACGGGCCCACGGTGCGCTCCTCCACGATCTCCATGGGCGCGGCCAGGGCCCCGGCGCGCAGCAGCAGCGCGACGTCCCTGGCCTCCTCGGTCGAGTCCATGCCGGTGATCTGCACCCGGCCGCCGCCGATCTCCTCGCGGATGACGGGTGCGGTGACCACCTCGGTCCTGCCCTTCTCGACGAGCAGGATGGCCATGCGCTTGCCCACGTTCTCGCGGGTGACGTCCTTGAAGATGCGGCCGCCGCGGCCGTCGAGGCTGACGTGCACGGCCGGCCGGTTGGTCTGGCCGTCGAAGCCCGGCTGGGCGTCGGTGATGTATTCGCCGGTGAGCACCACGGCCTTCTTCACCAGCAGCGGGGCGCCGCTGCGCTCGTAGTAGAGCTCGGCGCCGAAGGGCACCTGGCCCGCCAGCGCGGCCTGGACGCGGGCCGGGTCCTGCATGGCCTCCTCCTCCACCATGCGGATCTCCAGGGAGGCGGTGCGGCCCAGGATCTCCTTGGCCTTGGCGGTGTCCTGCACGCCGGGCAGCTGCACCACCACCCGGTCCACGCCCTGCTGCTGGATCACCGGCTCGGCCACGCCCAGTTCGTTGACCCGGTTCCTCAGCGTGGTGAGGTTCTGCTGCAGGGCGAATTCCTGGGTCTTCACCTGGGCCGGCCTGCTGAGCCGGACGCTCAGGATGTGCTCCTCGCCGCGCATGGATTCGGCGATCTGCAGCTCGGGGTAGGCCGCCTCGATGGCGCGCCGCGCCTCGTCCCGGGTGGCCGTGTCGCGCAGGCGCACCTCGACGGCGTCGCCCTCGCGGCCGATGCCGGCATAGCGGACCTTCTTTTCCCGGAGCAGGCTGCGGATGTCGCCGTGGTAGCGCTCGGCCGCCTTCTCCAGGGCGCGGGGCATGTCCACCTGGAGCAGGAAGTGCACGCCGCCCCGCAGGTCCAGGCCCAGGTACATGGGCAGGGCCCCGATGGCGGTGAGCCATTCCGGGGAGGCGGGCAGCAGGTTCAGGGCCACGGTGTAGCCCGGGCCCAGGGCCTGCTGCAGGGCATCCTTGGCCTTGAGCTGGGTGTCGGTGTCGGCGAGCCGCACCTTGACGCTGCGCGGGTCGAGGGCGAGGCCCTGGGCCTGGATGCCGGCCTGCCCGAGGGCGTCCTCCACCCGCTGCATGAGCGCGGTGTCCGCCTGCTCCGTGGTGCGCACCGGCGAGACCTGCACGGCCGGCACCTCGCCGTAGAAGTTGGGCAGGGTGTAGACGAAGGCGACGACGAGGGCGATGCCGACGAGCAGGTATTTCCAGAGCGGATAGCGGTTCATGATTTACCGGGAAATGGGAAACGGGAAACGGGAAACACATTCACGGCAAGGAACGGGGAAGGGGGCATTGCGTTTCCCGTTTCCCGTTTCCCGTTTCCCGTCAGAGATCCTTGATCGTCCCCTTGGGCAGGACGGTCTGCACGGCGCCGCGCTGCAGGTGGGTGACCACGCCTTCGGCGATCTCGATGCTGACGTACTGGTCGCTCACCTTGACGACCTTGCCCAGCTGGCCGCCCGTGGTCACGACCTCGTCGCCCTTCTGCAGGGCCTCCTGCATCTTGCGCGTCTCCTTGGCCCGCTTCATCTGGGGGCGGATGATCATGAACCAGAACAGGACGAAGATCAGGATGAGCGGCAGGAAGCTCATGAACGGGTCGGGTTGCGCGGCTTCGGGGGCGGCATGAGCGAGGCTGATCATTCCGGGGTCTCCAGTGGGTGGCTAAGGAATCGGCGGATTCTAGCATGCGCGTTGGAGGGCATTATCAAGCCCGGGTTCCGGGGAATCGGCGCCGCCGCGGCCGGAGCCGACGGCCGGCTTCGGTGCGGGCCGGGGGCGCGGCGCACCTCAGGCCGCGGGGCGGCGGCCGGAGCTAAAGGCGGCGACGTATTCGGCCAGCCGGCCCTGCTCGATCGCCTCGCGCAGCTCCCGCATCAGGGTCTGGTAGTAGTGCAGGTTGTGCAGGGTGTTGAGCCGGCCCGCCAGGCTCTCGCCCGCGCGGAAGAGGTGGTGCAGGTAGGCGCGGGAGAAGTGGCGGCAGGTATAGCAGCCGCAGGTCTCGTCGATGGGGCCCAGCTCGCTGCGGTGCCGGGCGTTCTTGATGCGCAGGTCGCCGTGGCGGGTGAAGAGCACGCCGTGGCGGGCGTTGCGGGTGGGCATGACGCAGTCGAACATGTCGATGCCGCGGGCGACGGCGTGGACGATGTCCTCCGGGGTGCCCACGCCCATGAGATAGCGTGGGCGGTCGGCGGGCAGGCGCGGGGCGGTGTGCTCGAGGATGCGCGCCATGTCTGCCTTGGGCTCGCCCACCGACAGCCCGCCGATGGCGTAGCCGTCGAAGCCGATCGCCGCGAGCCCGGCGAGCGAGGCCTCGCGCAGGTCCTCGTGCATGCCGCCCTGGACGATGCCGAAGAGGGCGTTGGGGTTGCCGGCGTGCGCCTGTTTGGAGCGCGCCGCCCATCTGAGGCTGAGCTCCATGGAGGCCTTGGCGGTCTTCCAGTCGGCCGGGTAGGGCGTGCACTCGTCGAAGATCATGACGATGTCGGAGTCGAGCACCCGCTGGATCTCCATGCTCCTCTCGGGGGTGAGCAGCAGGCGGTCGCCGTTGAGCGGCGAGGCGAAGCGCACCCCCTCCTCGCTGATCTTCCTCAGGTGCGTGAGGCTGTAGACCTGGAAGCCGCCCGAGTCGGTGAGGATGGGCCCGTCCCAGCGCATGAAGCCGTGCAGCCCGCCGTGGGCGGCGATCACCTCCAGGCCGGGGCGCAGCCAGAGGTGGAAGGTGTTGCCGAGCACGATCTGCGCGCCCAGGGCCCTGAGCTCGTCCGGGGTGAGGGTCTTCACCGCGCCGTAGGTGCCCACGGGCATGAACACCGGGGTCTCGACCACGCCGTGGGCGGTGGTGAGGCGGCCGCGGCGGGCCCGGCCGTCGCGGGTCAGGAGCTCAAACCGCATGGGGTACCCCGCCGTGGTTTGCCCCAGGCGTGTCGAACGCGGTCTTCGGCATTGTGGACAAACGATGCGTGCCATGCGGGAAGCGGCGGCATGCGCCGCGCTCGCCCCCCCGTCGCCTCGGCGGCGCCGCGCCCCCGCTCCCTGCTCATGCCGACCTCTCGATCAGCATCGCGTCGCCGTAGCTGAAGAAGCGGTAGCGGCTCGCCACCGCGTGGCGATAGGCGGCGAGCAGCAGCTCCATGCCGCCGAAGGCGCAGACCAGCATGAGCAGGGTGGAGCGGGGCAGGTGGAAGTTGGTGAGGAGCCGATCCGCGACCCGGAAGCGGTAGCCGGGCGTGATGAAGATGTCGGTCTCGCCCAGGCCGGCCTCGAGCCTGCCCGAGGCGCTCGCCGCCTCCAGGGCGCGCAGGCTGGTGGTGCCCACGGCGCACACGCGCCCCCCCTGCGCCTGCGCGCGGGCCACGGCGGCGGCCGTCGCCTCCGGGATCTCGTAGAGCTCGCTGTGCATCCGGTGTTCGGCCACGGCCTCGGCGCGCACCGGCTGGAAGGTGCCCGCCCCCACGTGCAGGGTCACGAAGGCGATGTCCGCGCCCCGCGCCCTCAGCCGCTCCAGCATGGCCTCGTCGAAATGCAGCCCCGCCGTGGGCGCGGCCACCGAGCCGGGGGTGCGGGCGTAGACGGTCTGGTAGCGGCTCGCGTCCTCGATGTCGGCGGCGCGGTCGATATAGGGCGGCAGGGGCACCTCGCCATGGGCGTCGAGCCATTGCAGGACGCTGCGGGCCGGATCGAAGGCCAGGCGGTAGAGGTCGTCCCGGCGCTCGATCACCTCGGCGTCGATCCCGCCGGCGAAGCGGAGGCGCATGCCGGGCTTGGGCGCGTGGCTCGCGCGGATGAAGGCGAGGGCCTCGTGCTCCGAGAGCACGCGCTCGATGAGGGCCTCGATGCGCCCGCCGGTGGCCTTCTCGCCGAAGAGGCGCGCCTTGATCACCCGGGTGTCGTTGAACACCAGGAGGTCGCCCGGGCGCACGAGCTCGGGCAGCTCGGCGAAGCGCCGGTCCTCGTGGCGGCCGGCCGGCCCGTCCACGTGGAGCAGGCGGCTCGCGCCGCGATCGGGCAGCGGATGGCGGGCGATGAGTTCGTCGGGGAGGTCGTAGTCGAAATCTGCGGTCTTCATGGAACTGGGGTCTTCCCCCGCCCGATCCTCCCCCCTTGCGGGAGGGGTGGCGGGGGAGGCGCCGGCGCGGCGTCGGGTTGGATGGAACGCGCGATTATACGTTGCCGCCGGCCGCGATTTTTCGGGATAATCACCGTCCCCATCCGCCCGGGTGGCGGAATTGGTAGACGCACGGGACTCAAAATCCCGCGCCAGCGATGGCGTGCCGGTTCGATCCCGGCCCCGGGCACCAGATCTGCGCGACGCTCACCCCACCCACTGCACCACCTGCTCCAGGCCCTGGCGGGTCTTCTCCGGCGCGGGGTTCCTGCGGTAGCCGAAGGCGACCATGACCGCGAGGCCGAAGCGCTCCCGGTCCAGCACCCCGGCCTCGGCGAGCACCGCCTCGGCCTGGTCCTGCTCGAAGCCCTCGATGGGGCAGGAGTCGATGCCGACCAGGGCGGCGGCGGTCATCATGTTGGCGAGCGCGATGTAGGCCTGGCGGCAGCCCCAGTCGAACAGCGCCCGCTCGGCGTCGAGCAGCCGGAAGTCGGATTCCTGGAACTTGCGGTAGACGGCGGTGCGCGTGGCGATCGCCTCCTCGGGCAGCTTCTTGACCTCGCGCATGAAGGTCTGCAGATAGGCCGAGTCGTGGCGCATCTCGCCCTTGCGCACCAGGATGGCGATGACGTGGCTGGCGGTGGGGAACTGCTTCCTCGCGCCCCAGGTGACCGGCAGCAGCCGCTCGCGCAGCGCCATGTCCTGGATCACGACGAAGCGCCAGGGCTCGAAGCCGAAGGAGCTGGGCGACAGACGCCCGGTCTCCAGGATGTAGCGGAAGTCTTCCGCGCCGATCTTGCGCCCGGCGTCGAACTCCTTGCAGGCATGGCGGAAATGGAAGGCGGCGAGGACGTCCTGCTTGTCGATCACGGCGGTCTCCTGCTGAAGGTGGGGGAGGCCGGGATTATGGCCAAATCCGGCATCGTCCGGCAGCGGCCTTATAATCGCCGGATCGCCCCCGGACTGACCCAGGACCCGATGTGATGACGCACTCCCTCCCCAAGCCGCTGCCGGCGCCGGTTTACAGGCCCACGGCCTTGGTTCACTATGCGCCCGGCGCAATGGCGCGGCGGACAGAGGAGCGGGCGGCGGCATGATCTACGGCGTGGGGACGGACCTCGTGGCCATCGAGCGCCTGCGGGCCATGCACGCGCGCTTCGGCGAACGGCTGGCCGAGCGCATCCTGGCCCCGGGCGAGCGGGCGGAGTTCACCGCCGCCGCGGACAAGGGCCGCTTCCTCGCCAAGCGCTTCGCCGCCAAGGAGGCCTTCGCCAAGGCGGCCGGCACCGGCATGCGCGCCCCCATGCACCTCGCCGCCATCGGCGTCGGCCACGACGGCCTCGGGCGGCCGCAGCTCAGCTTCTCGGCCGAGGTGCAGGGCTGGCTGCGGGAGCGCGGCGGCCTGCAGGCGCACCTGTCGCTCAGCGACGAGCGCGACCACGCCCTCGCCTTCGTCGTGCTGGAGGCGCCATGACCGCCCTCCACCTGCCCCTGGGCCCCCTCATGCTCGACGTGGCGGGCACGGCGCTCGCGGACGAGGACCGGCGCCGCCTGCGCCATCCCCTGGTGGGCGGCGTCATCCTCTTCAGGCGCAACTACGAGAGCCCGGAGCAGCTCGCCGCGCTCAGCCGCGAGATCCACGCCCTGCGCAGCCCGCATCTGCTGATCGCCGTCGACCACGAGGGCGGCCGGGTGCAGCGCTTCCGCGAGGGCTTCACCCCCATCCCGCCCATGCGCGCCCTGGGCGAGGTCTGGGACGCGCATCCCCAGCGCGCCAAGCGGCTCGCGCGCGACGCGGGCTACGTCCTGGGGGCGGAGCTGCGCGCCGTGGGGGTGGACTTCAGCTTCGCGCCGGTGCTGGACCTGGACTACGGCGCCAGCACCGTGATCGGCAACCGCGCCTTCCACCGCAACCCCCAGGCGGTCGCCGAGCTCGCCCACGCCCTCGTGCTCGGCCTGCAGGAGGCCGGGATGAGCGCCGTGGGCAAGCACTTCCCCGGCCACGGCCACGTCGCGGCGGACTCCCACCTGGCGGTGCCGGTGGACGAGCGGGCCCTGGAGGACCTGGAGTTCGCCGACCTTCTCCCCTTCCGCCAGCTCATCGACCTGGGCCTGGCGGGCATCATGCCGGCCCACGTGATCTACCCCCGGGTGGACGACCGGCCGGCGGGCTACTCGCGGCGCTGGCTGCAGGACATCCTGCGCGGGCGCCTGGGTTTCGAGGGCGTGATCTTCAGCGACGACCTCGCCATGGAGGGGGCGGCCGTGGCGGGCGGCGCGCTGGAGCGGGCGCGGGCGGCGCTGGGCGCCGGCTGCGACATGGCCCTCCTGTGCAACCGCCCGGAGCTCGCCGACGAGCTCCTCGCCCGCCTGGAATGGCCCCTGCCCGCGGTCTCCCTGGTGCGGCTCGCGCGCATGCACGGCCGCCCGCATCCGCCGGGGCGCATCGCCCTGCACGAGAGCGCCCGCTACGTGAACGCGGTGCACCATCTGGCGGGGCTGGGGCAGGCCGACGCCGAGTTCGCCTTCAACGACCCGAGCAACACCTGTGGCAAGCTCTGAGCACCCCCTCTCCCTCGACCGCGACACGGACCACGTGGCGCATCACGTGGGCCACCGCCACGGCGGCGAGCCGCTGCTGAGGGCGCTGTTCCTGACCCTGAGCTACGCCGGGGTGGAGGCGGTGGCGGGCTACTGGTCGGGCTCCCTGGCGCTCATCTCGGACGCCGGGCACATGCTCACCGACTCCACCGCGCTGGGGCTCGCGGCGCTGGCCGCCTGGGCGGCGCGCCGCCCGCCCTCGGCGCGGCACACCTACGGCCTGGTGCGCCTGGAGATCCTCGCCGCCCTGGCCAACAGCCTGATCATGCTGGGCCTGGTGGGCTTCATCGCCGTCGAGGCCTTCTATCGCCTGCAGGAGCCGCGGGCGGTGCACGGCCTGGCCGTGACCGGGGTGGCCTTCATCGGCCTCGTGATCAACCTGATCGTGGCCTGGATGCTGCACCGCGGGGAGAAGACCCTGAACACCCGGGCCGCCCTGCTGCACGTGATGGGCGACCTGCTCGGCTCGGTGGCGGCCCTGCTCGCCGGCCTGGTCATCTATTTCACCGGCTGGATGCCCATCGACCCCCTCCTGTCCCTGGTGGTCTGCGGCCTCATTCTGGTCTCCGCCTGGCGCCTGCTCGGCGAGGCGCTGCAGGTCCTGATGGAGGCCGTGCCCGAGCACATCGAGCTGGAGGCGGTGGGCCGCGACCTGGCGCGCCTGGAAGGGGTCTCGGCGGTGCACGACCTGCACGTCTGGACGCTCTCCTCCGGGCAGGTGGCCCTGTCGGCCCACCTCGACCTCCAGGGACTGGGCGAGTGGCCGCGGATCCTGGCCGAGGCCCGGCAGATGCTGGCCGAGCGCCACGGCATCGGCCACGCGACGCTGCAGCCGGAAGTGGCCCCGGGACGCGGCCCCCAGCCCCTCCATTACCAGCCCTCGAGGCCCAACCCATGAAGCGCAGACGACAGCATTCCCGCCACCACCTGAGCCGGGACGCCGAGCGGCTCGCCTGGCTCGCCGCCGGGCTGGCCGATTCCGGCAGCCGGGTGGAGGACGCGTACTGGGAGGGCGAGCTCGCCGCGCTCATCGACAAGCTGCTGCGCGCGGCCGAGGACGAGGTCTTCAACCAGGCCCTGGACCGGCTCTACGAGAGCCATACCCGGGCCTACGACGAGCTGGCCGACCTCGTCGAGGCCGGCGCGGAGACCGGCCGCTTCCAGGCCGGCGGGGAGTCGCCCGAGACCGGGGCCGGCGGCGCCTGGACCGGGCTGCTGATCGCCCTGCCCGTGCTGGCCTGGTCGCGCTATGCCGTGCCCGCCAAGGGCCTGTCCGGGGGCGTGATGCAGGGCCTGCGGGCCCAGCTCTCGGCCCACGTGATGGCGGGCGGGGCGCGCCTGGCCCTGGCGGATTGTCTCTACAGCCCCGACCAGCTGCCGCGGGGCTACGCCGAGACGCGCCGCCTCGCGGACGGGCTCTGGCAGGCCGCCCTGGCCGACCGCGACCTGCACGTGGAGGCCAAGAAGCTGCCCGAGACCGCGGTCTACGTCTCGGACGTGCGCTACATCCTGGGCGCGGTGGTGGTGCCGGCCGGCCACCCCCTGTTCCGCTGGAACGAGCCGGACGGCAGCCGCGCGGAGGCGCTCGCGCGCTGGCGCGAGCAGGCCGGCCCCAACCTGGGCGCGGCGCTGGCGGGCTGCGCCTATGAGCTGCTGCTGCCCGACGCCTATTTCGCCGCCTGGCGGCAGGCCGATCGGGAGATCCGGCCCTATTCCCTGAAGGCCGCGGTGGCCTACATGCAGGCCCTGTTCAACCGGCCGGCCGGGCTCATGCGCGCGGTGGTCGCGCCCTTCTACGACGGCTGGCTCGCGGAATACCGGGTGGGCTTCACCCTGGCCAATTCCGACGACGTGGTGCACGGGGTGGTCTGGCCGCTCCTGGGGTCGGACGAGGAGGGCGGCGAGATGGCGGGCGAGATCGAGCGCCTGCTCAAGGAGGCCGGGGTCGGCGAGGTCCTGGTCCAGGGCCAGCGCTACCCCCTGGAATACTGCGACGACTGCGGCGCGCCCCTGTACCCGAGCCCCGAGGGCGAGAGCGTCCATGCCGAGCTGCCGGAGGACATGGAAAGCCCGCCGGCGCATCTTCACTGAGTGAGGAGTGAGGAGTGAGGAGTGAGGCGTTCCGGGCCGATTGCGGTGCCTGCCCGCGGCTCGCGCGCTTCCTGGCCGACTGCCGGGCGAGCCGCCCGGACTACTTCGGCCGCCCGGTGCCGGCCTTCGGCGACGCCGCACCGCGCCTGCTCGTCGTCGGCCTGGCCCCGGGCTACCACGGCGCCAACCGCACGGGGCGGCCCTTCACCGGCGACCATGCCGGGGTGCTGCTGTACGAGACCCTGCATGCCTACGGCTATGCCGACCGGCCGGTCTCCGAGTCGGCCGGCGACGGCCTGAGGCTCCTCGGCTGCCGCATCACCAACGCGGTCAAATGCGTGCCGCCGGAGAACAAACCCACGCCGGCGGAGATCAAAGAGTGCAACGGCTACCTCGCGGCGGAGCTGGCGGCCCTGCAGGAGGACGCCGCGATCCTCGCCCTGGGGCAGGTCGCCCATGCCGCCGTGCTGCGGGCGCGGAGCCTCGTGCTCAAGGATTTCCCCTTCGGCCATGCCGCCGTCCATGCCCTGCCGGGCGGCCGGCGGCTCTACGACAGCTACCACTGCAGCCGCTACAACACCCAGACCCGGCGCCTCACCCCGGAGATGTTCCGCGCCGTGTTCCAGCGCATCCGCGACGATCAGGAAAGGAGCTGACCATGCCCGTCGTCACCATCAAGCTCGCCGGTGCCTTCAGCCGCGAGCAGAAGAAGAGGATCGCCGAGGAGATCACCGACACATTGGAGCGCGTCGGCGGCAAGCCCAGGCGCTACACCTACATCGCCTTCGAGGAGCTGCCGGACGAGAACTGGGCCATCGCCGGCCAGCTCCTGGACGAAGAAGACTAGGCGCGCTCCATGGGGACGGGGGATTTCGACCCCAGGCCCATTCTCGCCGCGCTGCCCAGCCTGCCCGGCGTCTACCGCATGCTGGGCGAGGCGGGCGAGGTGCTCTACGTGGGCAAGGCCCGCGACCTCAGGAAGCGGGTGGCGAGCTACTTCCAGAAGACCGACCTTAGCCCGCGCATCCGCCACATGGTGGCGCGCATCCGCGACATCCAGGTCACGGTGGTGCGCTCGGAGTCCGAGGCGCTGCTGCTCGAGAACAACCTCATCAAGGGGCTCAACCCCCGCTACAACGTCCTGTTCCGGGACGACAAGTCCTACCCCTATCTGCTCATCACCGGCCACGCCTACCCGCGCCTGGCCTATTTCCGCGGCACGCCGGACAAGAAGGACCGGGCCTTCGGCCCCTTCCCCAACTCCTATGCCGTGCGCGAGAGCATCCAGATCCTGCAGAAGGTGTTCCGGCTGCGCACCTGCGAGGACACCGTCTTCACCAACCGCTCCCGGCCCTGCCTGCTGCACCAGATCCGGCGCTGCAGCGCGCCCTGCGTGGGCCGCGTCGCGACCGGGGACTATGCCCGCGACGCGGACAACGCCGCGCTCTTCCTGCAGGGCAAGGAGGACGAGGTCACCGCGGCGCTCACCGCCAAGATGCAGGCGGCCGCCGCGCGGCTGGACTTCGAGGCGGCGGCGGTCTGCCGCGACCAGATCCAGTCGCTCGCCCGCGTGCGCGAGAAGCAGTTCGTCGAGAGCCGCTCCGCCCAGGACGCCGACGTGATCGCGGTGGCCCAGAAGGCGCCGGCCGCCTGCGTCTACCTCATGATGATCCGCGGCGGGCGCAGCCTGGGCGGCAAGGCCTTCTTCCCGCAGAACGTCGAGGGCGCCGACGCGGCGGCCATCCTCGAGGCCTTCGTCTCCCAGCACTATGTCGGCCGCGCGGTGCCGCCGCTCCTGGTGCTGGGCGAGCCGGCCGAGGAGGCCCTGGGTACCTGGCTGGCGGCCGAGGCCGGCCGCGCGGTGCAGGTGCTCGCGCGGCCGGTGGGCGAGCGCCGCGCCTGGCTCGCCATGGCCCGGCACAACGCCGAGCTCGCCCTGGCCGCGCGCGAGGGCCAGCGCGCCAACCAGGAGGCGCGGCTCGCGGCGCTCAACGAGGCGCTGGGCGAGGAGGGTGTCAGCCGCATCGAGTGCTTCGACGTGAGCCACACCCTGGGGGAGGCGACCGTGGTCTCCTGCGTGGTCTACGACCAGGGGGGCATGCAGGCCTCCGAATACCGCCGCTACAACGTGACCGACATCACCCCGGGCGACGACTACGCCGCCCTGCGCGAGGCGCTCTCCCGCCGCTACGGCAAGCTCGCGGCGGGCGAGGGCGTGCAGCCCGACCTCCTGCTCATCGACGGCGGCAAGGGGCAGCTCAACGTCGCGGTGCAGACCCTGGCCGAGCTGGGGCTCGACCTGCCCCTGGTCGGCGTGGCCAAGGGCGAGGAGCGCAAGCCCGGCCTGGAGCAGCTCTTCCGCCCGGGGCAGGCGGCGCCGCTCGTCTTGCCCGCCGACCACCCGGCCCTGCACCTCATCCAGCAGGTGCGCGACGAGGCGCACCGCTTCGCCATCACCGGCCACCGGGCGCGCCGGGCCAAGGCGCGGACCCGCTCCAGCCTGGAGGACATCCCGGGCGTGGGGCCCCGGCGTCGCCAGAGCCTGCTGCAGCACTTCGGGGGCCTGCGCGGCGTGGCCGCGGCAGGGGTGGAGGAGCTCGCCCAGGTCGAGGGGATCAGCCGCGAGCTGGCCGAGCGCATCTACCGGGGGCTGCACTGAGTCCGACCGCGCGCGGGCTGTTTTAGCCCTGCTGCCGCTGTGTTACCTTTGCCCGCAGGCGCCCTGCCGACCGGCGCGCACCACAATCACGACAACGGGTCCCCCGAACCAGCGGAACGTATCGATGCCATTGAACCTGCCCAATGCGCTCACATGGCTGCGCATCCTCCTGATCCCCCTGTTCGTCGCCGTGTTCTACCTTTACGACGGCTGGCTGCCGGCGCATTCGGTCAACCTGGTCGCCACCCTGATCTTCGCCGCCGCCTCGCTCACCGACTGGCTGGACGGCTGGCTGGCGCGGCGCCTCGACCAGACCTCGGCCTTCGGGGCCTTCCTCGACCCCGTGGCCGACAAGCTCATGGTGGCCGCGGCGCTCATCGTGCTCGTGGACTTGGGCCGCGCCGGGGTGGGCGTGTCGCTGATCATCATCGGCCGCGAGATCGCCATCTCCGCCCTGCGCGAATGGATGGCCAAGATCGGCCAGTCTCGGAGCGTGGCGGTGTCCTTCGTGGGCAAGCTCAAGACCGCCGCCCAGATGGTGGCGATATTGCTGCTGCTCTATCACGACCCCCTGCCGGGCTTCGCCTACACGGCCCTGCTGGGGAGCTGGCTGCTGGACCTGGCCGCCCTGCTGACGCTGGTCTCCATGGCCTATTACCTGCGCATGGCCTGGGATGCCCTGAAGGATCAGCCCGCGGCTTGACAAGTTTCCTGCCGCGGATACAATGCGCACTCTCTTCGCTGCGGGAATAGCTCAGTTGGTAGAGCGCAACCTTGCCAAGGTTGAGGTCGCGAGTTCGAGCCTCGTTTCCCGCTCCAGGATCCCAGGGGAAAGTGCAGACTTTCCCCTTTTCATCTTCACCGTATCGATTCCCTCGCGGCGGGGTGGCAGAGTGGTCATGCAGCGGCCTGCAAAGCCGTGGACGCCGGTTCGATTCCGACCCCCGCCTCCATACCTTCACGCCCGGCCCGGCCTCTGCGCGGCCGCGCTGCCCCTGCCGCCCTCGCGGCACCGCCGGGCGGGTTCGTCGCGCTGGGGTACGTGCCCGGATGGTGGAACAGGTAGACACAAGGGACTTAAAA
>DYFL01000043.1 GCA_020725195.1 Hydrogenophilus sp. | reverse complement strand
TTGGCGCCAAACCTCAATTCGCTCTTGCAAACCGGGAGGAGTCCATATACGGATGAAGCGAAGCGCAATCCGGGGAGGGCATGGTCGGGCCCCAGTCCCGGATTACGGCCTATCGGCCTGCATCCGGGCTGCGGGGCTGTAAACCCCGCTCCTCTGGGAGAGGGAAAATATTTTTCAAAGACCTGCCTGCATCGGCCGCGTCAGCCGTAGGTGAGCCGATGTCGCGCGGCAACGACTTGATGCCGAAGGGCTTCATCCGTGTCATCTGCGGATTTGAGGTCGATTGTGGCGCACCCCTTCCCGCTGCCAACCGGCCGCAGGCGTCTGGGCTATAAACAGGCTCTGGGAGACAACCCGGCCGAGCGCTGCCCGGCCAAGCGGGGGCGACACCCGCATCGAGACAGGAGACAGCGTCATGGCCAACCCCTTCGTGCACATCGAGCTGCAGACCAAGGATCTTGCGCAGGCCAAGGATTTCTATTCCCGGCTCTTCGGCTGGAAGCTGGAGGACATCCCCATGCCCGAGGGCGGCAGCTACACCATGATCGACGTCGGCGAGGGCACCGGCGGCGGCATGTTCCAGAACCCGGACCCCGCCGTGCCGCCCTACTGGCTCGCCTACGTCGGCGTGGACGACATCCGGGCATCCACCGCCAGGGCGCGCGAGCTCGGCGCCACGGTGCTGCGGGATGTCATGGAGGTCGCGAGCTACGGCTGGCTCAGCGTCCTCAGGGACCCCGCGGGCGCGGTCTTCGCGCTCTGGCAGCCCAAGCCCATGTAAGGCTCAGAACCAGAACGACGTGTCCTTGAGCAGGAACTCCTCGTGCGGCATGTAGTGCGAGCCGTCGCAGGAGAAGGTGAGGCTCACCATGCCGTTGAACAGGTTCAGCGAGGCCTGGCGCAGGTAGAAGGTCGGGTCGGTGAGGCGCAGGGCCCGCAGGGTGTCGAGCACGCGCTTGACGTCGGCCTGCGGGATCGCCGCCTCGGCCGGGTAGGGGCGGGGCGGATAGACCAGGCAGATGTCCGGGTCGCTCAGGGCCTCGTGGTCCAGGATGCGGTAGCGGAAGGGGTCGTCCGCGGTCCAGATCGTCGCCTGGCTGCTGGAGAAGTGGATCAGGCACTGGAACACGCCGCGCTGCGTGATCAGCTCCTCGAGGATGGACAGAGCCTGCACGAGATTGCCGTCCATGGGGCTCTCGACCCGGCACTGCCGAAAGACGTTTTCCCGGATCGAGGGGTCGCCCTTCACCTGGCGCCAGTGGCCCGGCTCCTCGTAGAGCTCCGCGGTCACCGGCAGGTCGCGCAGGTCGAAGTCGGCGCCGAGGTAGCCCAGGGCCTGGCCGTCCGCGCGCACGACCTTCAGGGCCGTGAGCGAAGGGCGCCGGCCCTTGAGGCTGATGTAGGCGTCGGAGAGCAGGAAGCCCCAGGCCGGCACCGCCTCCTGCATGTAGGGGCGCCGGGAGCGGTCGCGGCCGTGGTGCCCGGCCGCGAGGCCCTCGCGGCCGACGTTGTCGCAGACCTGGACGCCGTCGCTGCCCAGGCAGTAGAGGTAGGTGCAGTGCGGGATGGCGGCGAAGCCTTCCGCGAGGACGGCGTTGAGCCGCTCGCGCTCGCCCCAGGCCTCGACGCAGCGTCCGGCCAGGCGCGCCATGGGTTCGTGCAGGATGCGCGCGAGCTGCTCGCGCTGCAGGTAGATGCTTTCTTTCCAGGAGGCTTTCATGTCGTGCTCGTTGAGGAAATGGCCTGCATGATGACAAGCAAAGATGATGCCCGTGTGTCAGGGGCCGGCGACGCCTACGTCCTGCGCCGCTTGCGGCGTCGCCAGTCGCGGGCGGTCTTGAGGCGCCAGAACAGCATGATCAGGGCGTAGCTCAGCAGGCCGGCGCTCGCCGCCAGGATGGACAGCCCCAGCAGCAGCGGCCCGCCCAGGGCCAGCAGGCCGGCCCAGACCGTGCGCCACCAGCCCGCCTCGGCCGGCAGGGGGGGCGGGTGCTCCAGGTCCGGCAGTTCGGCCTCGGGCGCGCCGAGCAGCTGCTTGCCCAGGCGGTGGGCCAGGACGTAGACGGGCGCGAAGGTCACCGGGTTGGTCACCAGGGTGCTGCCGACGGCGGCCGGCACGTTGGCGCGCATGAGCACGGCCATGCCGGCGGCGAAGGGGATCTGCGCGACGGGGATGAGCAGGCCGAAGAACACGCCCAGGGCGACGCCGACGGCCACGCCGCGGCGGCTGAAGTGCCACAGCCGCGGGTGCGCCAGGTGCGGCGCGAGCCAGCGCAGCCAGCGGTTCTCGTGCAGCCTCTCCCGGGTCGGGAGGCGGCGGCGCAGCCGGTCGAACATGCGCTTGCCTCGCGTTGCCTGCGGCGCCGGGGCTAGCCCCGCGTCTCCAGCAGGCGGCGCAGGGCCTGGATCTCGCCGCGCAGCGCCCGCACCTCGGCGTGCATGTCCGACTCGATGTGCTCGCGGGCCTGCTCCACGGTCTGCACCGTTTCCGCGTGCTCGGCCTCGCTGTAGCTCTGCATGGCGCTGACGATGATGGCGATGAACAGGTTGAGCATGGTGAAGGTGGCGATGAGGATGAAGGGCACGAAGAACGCCCAGGCGTAGGGGAAGTGCTCCATCACCGGCCGCGCGATGCCCATGGACCAGCTCTCCAGGGTCATGATCTGGAACAGGGTGTAGAGCGAGCGGCCGATGTCTCCGAACCATTCCGGATGGCTCGCGGCGAAGAGGTTGGTGGCGATCACCGCGAAGACGTAGTAGATCAGCAGCAGCACCAGGGCGATGGAGCCCAGCCCGGGGATGGCCGCCAGCAGCGCCCCCACCACCCGCCGCATGGACGGCACGATGGTCAGCACGCGCAGCACCCGCAGCACGCGCAGGGCCCGCAGCACGGCGAACTGGCCGGTGGCCGGCGCCAGCGCGATGCCCACGACGAGGAAATCGAACACGCTCCAGGGGTCGCGGAAGAAGGCCAGGCGGTGGACGTAGACGCGGATCGCGATCTCCACCACGAACACCGCCAGGATGGCCTTGTCCAGCGCGAGGATGAAGCCGCCGGCCTGCGCCATCACCGCCGGCGAGGTCTCCAGGCCCAGGGTGACGGCGTTGATCAGGATCAGCGCCAGGATCAGGCGCTGGGTGAGGGCGTGCTCGATGAAGGCGCCCAGGCGGGGGCGCCGGCCGGCTGCGCCGGCCGCGGCGGCAGGATTCATGCGCGCGCCCTCAGCGTCCGGCCCGGAGGGCGGCGATGCGCTCCTCCAGCGGCGGGTGCGTCATGAACAGGCGCTTGAGGCCGCCGCCCAGGCCGCCGGCGATGCCGAAGGAGGCCATCTGGTCCGGCAGCGGCGCGGTGTGGCCGGCCGCCAGGCGCTCCAGGGCGGCGATCATCTTCTGCCGCCCGGCCAGGCTGGCGCCGCCGGCGTCGGCGCGGAACTCGCGGCGGCGCGAGAACCAGAACACGATCATGCTGGCCAGGATGCCCAGCACCAGCTCGGCGACGATGGCGGTGACCCAGAACGCCGGCCCGTGGCCGCGCTCGGTCTTGAACACCACGCGGTCGACCACGTGGCCGATCACCCGCGAGAGGAAGATCACGAAGGTGTTCACCACGCCCTGGATCAGCGCCAGGGTGACCATGTCGCCGTTGGCCACGTGGGCGACCTCGTGCCCGAGCACCGCCTCCGCCTCGTCGCGGGTCATGCCGGCGAGCAGCCCCGTGCTCACCGCCACCAGGGCGTTGTTGCGGTTTGCGCCGGTGGCGAAGGCGTTCATCTCCGGCGCGTCGTAGATCGCCACCTCGGGCATGCCGATGCCCGCCTTCTGCGCCTGGCGGCGCACCGTCTCCACGAGCCAGATCTCGGTCTGGTTCCGCGGCTGCTCGATCACCCGCGCGCCGGTCAGGCGCTTCGCGGTCCACTTGGAAATGGCCAGCGAGATCAGCGAGCCGCCGAAGCCGAACACCGCCGCGAACAGCAGCAGCGCGTTGAGGTTCAGGTCCACCCCCTGCGCGTCCAGGATGCGCTCGAAGCCCAGCAGGCGCAGGGTGATGCTCAGCACGACGATGATGGCCAGGTTGGTGGCCAGGAACAGAACGATGCGTTTCATGACATTCCTCGGGTTTGTGGCGGGTATTGTTTACGCATTGGAAAGCGCAGAGCCTTCCGGGTTCCCGCGGGGCGTCCTGGGGGCCTGCCGAAGCGCCCGCAGGCCTTGCCCTGGCCGCCTCCGCTGACTAGCCTGGATTTTCATCCCGTCCCCCGCCGCTGTGAAGAGGCGGCCCGCGACAACGACCCGGAGGCCCGTCATGCCCATCGACCACAGCAGCCACGAGGCGCTGGAGCGCAGCCTGCAGGAGATCGACTGGCCGGCGCTGCTCCGGCGCCCCTACACCCCCTCGCCCGCGGCCTGGGAGGACCAGGTGCTCTACTTCCTCATGCTCGACCGCTACTCCGACGGCAACGAGCGGGGCTACCGGGACCTCGACGGCCACCCGGCCGCCACCGGCGCGACACCACCGTTCCGCTTTCCCGACGACGCCTACACGGCCGACCGCCCTGCCTGGGCCGACGCCGGCAACCAGTGGCTGGGCGGCACGCTCAAGGGTCTGCAGAGCAAGATCGGCTACCTCAAGCGCCTGGGGGTCACCGCCCTCTGGGTGAGCCCCGTGTTCAAGCAGGTGGCCTCCGATGTCCATGCCTACCACGGCTACGGCATCCAGAACTTCCTCGACGTCGACCCCCACTTCGGCACCCGGCAGGACCTCGTCGACCTGGTCGACACCGCCCATGCCCAGGGCATCCGCGTCATCCTCGACATCATCCTCAACCACGCCGGCGACGTCTTCGGCTACGAGCACAACCCGGAGCGCTACCCCGACGGCGACGGCGGCATGGACCCGCGCTGGGACGGCGCCCCCTACCCTGTGGCCGGCTGGCGCAACGCCTACGGCGAGGCCAACCTCCCCTACGCCCCCCTCGACCCCGGCACCCACGGCCACGCCTGGCCCAACGACGCGGTCTGGCCTGCCGAGCTGCAGGCGGCCGCGAACTTCACCGCCAAGGGGCGCATCTCCAACTGGGATCACGACCCCGAGTACTACGAGGGCGACTTCGTCAGCCTGAAGGACATCCACCACGGCGAGCACGGCCGCGATGCCGGGCAGCGGCGCATCGTCGACGCCTTCCAGCCCTCGCCCGCCCTCAACGCCCTGTGCGAGGTGTACAAGTTCTGGATCGCCCTGGCGGACGTCGACGGCTTCCGCGTCGACACCGTCAAGCACATGGAGCCCGGGGCCACGCGCTACTTCGTCTCGGTGATCAAGGAGTTCGCCGCCGCCCTGGGCAAGGAGAACTTCTTCCTCCTGGGCGAGATCACCGGCGGGCGCGAGCACGCCTACACCACCCTGGAGCTCACCGGCCTGGACGCCGCCCTGGGCATCGCCGACATCCCGGACAAGCTCGACTACCTGGCCAAGGGCTGGCGCGAGCCGGCGGACTACTTCGGCCTGTTCCGCAACTCCGCGCTGGAGCGCAAGGCCTCCCACGTCTGGTTCGGCAGGCACGTGGTGACGCTCTTCGATGACCACGACCAGGTGCGCAAGGGCCAGGACAAGGCACGCTTCTGCGGCGACAAGACCAACCGCGGCTACCTGCACCTCAAGGCCGCCCTGGGTCTCAATCTCACGACCATGGGCATCCCCTGCCTCTACTACGGCACCGAGCAGGGCTTCGACGGGGCGGGGGGCGACGACCGCTACCTGCGCGAGTGCATGTTCGGCGGCCGCTTCGGCTCGCTGCAGAGCACCGGCCGGCACTTCTTCGACGAGGGCCACGAGATCTACCGCTTCATCGCCGATGTCGCCGAACTGCGACGCCGCCACCTTCCCCTCAGGCGCGGCCGCCAGTACCTGCGCGAGATCTCGGAAACCGGCGAGCCCGGCAGCTTCGGCCCGCCGCGCCTGATCGGCGGCCGGATCCGCGCCGTCGTCCCCTGGTCGCGCCTCTTCAACAACCGGGAGATCCTCGCCGCCATCAACACCGACGCCGACCAGGCCCGCTCGGCCTGGGTCACCGTCGACCACGCCCTGCATGCGGCGGGCGAGGCGCTCACCTGCCTCTATTCCACCGATCCCGCGCAGATCGGCGGGAAGGTCGGCGTGGAGGCGCGGAACGGGAAGGCGGTGTATTTGGAGCTGCCGGCCGGGGGATTCGTGGTGTATGGGTAGGGGGCAGATCAAGATTCGCGCAATCCGAATGTGGATCCGTAGGAGGCGCTGTGGGAGCGCCTTCAGGCGCGAATTCCTTCAGAAGCCGGATCGGTGCAGGAGATCCCCTACGGCTCTGCACCGGTGCGATACAAGGCTTGCTACACGAGGCTTTCCTTGAGCTGCTTGAGGTCATCCAGCAGCTTGGGGGATATCCGTCTGGATGATGCTCCAAAGCGTATCGTTGTCGATGCCGAGGTAGCCGTGGACCAGCCGATTGCGCACGGCGACGATGCGCCTCCACTCGATATGCGGCGCGCGTTGCCGGGTCTCTTCAGGTACATGCGTCGCTGCCTCGCCGATCAGCTCGAGATTGCGCAGGGCCGCATCGTAGACCAGGGTATTGCCCTCGAATCCGGCCTGGTCGAGGCCGCGCGTGTAATCGAGCACCTTGCCTGCACAGCCGATCATGTCGTCGAGGTAGAAGCGCCACTCACGCGACACGCACGGCTTCCTTCTCGATATATGGCCGAAGCTCCGAGCGAAGCGCCTTCTCCGTGACCAGGTCCACGGGGCAGCCGAGCAGGTCCTCCAGGTAGAACTGCAGCCCGAAATACAGATCGGACGTGGCCGGCCGGCCGAAATCCACCAGCAAGTCCACGTCGCTATCGGGGCGCCCCTCACCCCGCACGGTCGAGCCGAACAAGGCGAGCCGCCTCACCCCAAACTGCCGGAGTATTTCCTCGCGGTGGGCGGCGAGAATGTCCAGGGCAAGCTGTTTCTGCACAGTGCGCTCCGCTGAGAGAACTGGATGCATTATGCCGCGAAATATCAATGTGTTGACATAACAGCCTCGCCAGGCTGACGTGGCATGTGTTCGTGCAAGACCCCGAGGTCCTTCCTTCCTCGAACCCGCCCCGCAGGCTGGCTGGAGACGCGCCCCGGCGCCTTGTACGTAGGGGATACGTAGCCCATAATCGTCGCAGGCAATACGCTGGTCACGCCGGCTGCCGGCGGACTGGAACAGGAGACCTGCCATGCTGCCCATCAATTTGCCGGTGGATGAGTTCACCACCCCCGACCCCGTCACCGCGAACGAGGACATGACGATCGACGATCTGCGGCGGCTGATGGAGGAACACGGCATCCGCCACCTCCCCGTCGTCCGCGGCGATACCGTGGTGGGGGTGATCAGCGACCGGGATGTGCGCGTCGTCTCGGGTTTGAATTTCGAGGAGAAGCGTCTGGTGCGGGCTTCCGACATCATGGCGGCCGATCCCTTGACCGTGAGCGCCACCGCGCCCCTGGACGAAGTGGCGTACGCCATGTCCGAAAAGAAGGTCGGCAGCGTGATCGTCGAGGACGAGGATGGCCAGTTTCTGGGCATCTTCACGGTCACCGACGCCTTGAATGCGCTGATCGAGATTGTCCGTGGAGGCGGCACACCCGCACCGTGACGATCGCTCGCGTATGGCGGTCGCACGCCGTGATGCGCCGGCCTTCGGCTTCCCCGCGCAACTGCAACCCGCCCGGCGGCGGCAGAGGGGGAGGGAATTCGGCGGGTTACGCTTCGCTAACCCGCCCTACGAGTTCTGTCGTCTGCAAGGGGCTTTGCGGGCCCGGGTGTCGGGTTCCGGCGCCACCCAGGGCCGGATGTGGGCCAAGGTCTCTTCCAGGGCATCCTTCGCCGTGGCCGTGTCGTAGTCGGCCTGCAGGCCGGTCCAGAAGCCGTCGCTCATCCCGAAAAAGCGGGACAGCCGCAGGCCGGTGTCGACCGTGATGGCGCGCTTGCCCGCGACAATCTCGCCGATGCGCCGCTGCGGCACACCGATCTCCTTCGCGAGCCGGTACTGGGTGATGCCCATGGGCTTCAGGAATTCCTCCAGCAGGATTTCGCCGGGGGTGGGGTAGGGAATTTCGCGCGGCATGATCTCACCTCCTCAGTGGTCGTCCACGATCTCCACGTCGAACGCTGCGCCGTTCTTGAAGCGGAAGCACAGCCGCCACTGGTCGTTGATGCGGATGCTCCACTGCCCCTTGCGGTCGCCCTTCAGGACCTCCAGACGGTTCTGCGGCGGGATGCGCAGGTCTTCCACGCGCCCCGCCCGGTTCAGCATCGCCAGTTTGCGCAAGGCCACCGTCTCGATATTGGCGAAACGCGCGACACGCCTGCCGTTGAACAGGGTCTCCGTGTCACGGCATTTGAACGTTTCGATCATTAATTCAATACTAACGCCAGACGGTAGTATCGTCAATCAACCTTATGCCCTGGTCATAGCCTGCAGGGCAGGCGCGAGCGGGGCTGATCGATTCGCATGGGCGCGTTCATGCAAGACCCTGGTGCAACTCGCTTTTTCAAGAGGGCCTGTTTTGATCACGGCAACGTTCACCGATGGAGGCTGCGGCTCAAGACCTCAGCCTTGCGTCGCCAGATTCATCCGCATCAACCTCTGGCACAGTGTCGCAATGATCCGCCGCGAGAGGGGCGCTGAGTAGCGCATGAGTTCTTCCAGCAGTTCCGGGGGCAGGGCGAGGACGACGGTTTCGACCTCGGCGGTGACGGTGGCGGTGCGCCTTTCGCCTAGGAGGTAGGCCATTTCGCCGAAGAGTTCGCCTTCTTCCAGGGTGCCGAGTTTCTTTTCCTCGTTGTCGATGCGCTTGTACAGGCCCACGCGGCCGGAGTAGAGGAAGTAGGCGGTCTGGGAGGCGTCGCCTTCGGTGATGACGACTTCATTGGGTTCGAGAGTGCGGCCGTATTTGTTGAGCAGCCGGCCGGCGCGGCCGAAGACGTAGCCCTCGAGCTTGCCGGCGCCGGTGCCGGCGCCGCCGAGGAAGAGCTTTTCCAGGGCGGCGACGTCGACCTTGCTCACGGCAAACAGGCACTGGGCCCAGGCGTAGAAGATGACGCAGGCGAAATAGGCGCCGATGAGGACGAAGACCACACCGCCCAGGGCCCCGTAGACGGCGCGGTATTGCTCGACCTTGAAGAACTCGCCGAAGAGGGCGAAGAGGGCGAAGAGGGTGAGGGCCGAGAGCAGGGCGACCAGCGCGGTTTGCCTGACAGGAGGGGGGCGCAGGGGCAGGCGCCAGTAGGCGGCGAAGACGAGGGCCCAGGCGATGGCGAGGGCAAGCGCGAGGTTCACGGCCTGGAAGAGCACCGCCCGGCCTGCGCCCAGGAGCTCGTGCTGGGCAAAGAAGCCCAGGATCGCCTGCATGGCCGCCGCCAGGCCCAGAAGCAGAAACACGATGGGGATGATGACCCAGGGCAGGGTCCAGGAGAGGACGGCGCGGTGCCTGCCTTCTACCGGAAAGATCACGCCGTGTGCCTTGTGCATGGAATGGACGAGGCCGCGGGAGGACAGCGCGAGGGTGAGCAGGCCGACGCCGCCCGCGGCGAGCTGGGCATGGCGGGGGATGAAGCCCGCCTCGGTGAGGGTCTCGAGGTGCAGCTGGTCGTAGAGGGCGGCGAGCAGCATGGTGGCGGGCACCGAGGTCTCGGCAAGCCGAGCCAGCCCCTGCACGGCGTAGCTCAGCAGCAGCAGCAGGGGCGTGGCCGAGAGCATGAAGTAGAAGGCCGTGGCCGCGGCGTGGTTCTGCAGGCCGTTCTTCAGGAACAGGCGCGCGGTGGTGTAGGCCACCTGCAGCAGCCAATCGAGGGCGTTGCGGCGGTCTGTGATCTGGGCGGGCATGGGGTCAAGTATGCGCGAAGGGGCGGATCGTTGAACATCCACCGCAGAGTATTGCTGTCAGTGTTGTAGCCCGGATGCAGCGAAGCGCAATCCGGGAGGATCGCGTGCACGAACCCGGATTCCGCCTGCGGCTGCATCCGGGCTACGGGTTCTGCAGGGCTGCGGCGATCCCGGCTTGCTGCCGTGCCCCGGAAGCCACGGCAAGGCAGGTAAAATACGCGGCTTTGCCGCACCCCTGCCAAGGAAGAACGACATGTCCCTGATCCGCCCCTTCGCCGCGCTGCGCCCCGCCCCCGGACGAGCCCAGGAGGTGATCGCACCGCCCTACGACGTGCTCAACACCGAGGAGGCCCGGGCCCTGGCCTCCGGCCGGCCCTGGAGCTTCCTGCACATCTCCAAGCCGGAGATCGACCTGCCGCCCGAGACCGACCCCTACGCCCCGGAGGTGTATGCCAAGGCCGCGGAGAACCTGAAAAAGATGCTCGACGCCGGGGTGCTCGCGCAGGACGATGCGCCCTGCTACTACGCCTACCGCATCGTCATGGGCAGCCACGTGCAGACGGGCCTGGTGGCCGCGGCGAGCGTGGCGGACTACGACGTGAACCGCATCCGCAGGCACGAGTTCACCCGCCCCGACAAGGAGGACGACCGCGTGCGCCAGATCGAGGCCCTGAACGCCCAGACGGGCCCGGTGCTGCTGGCCTACCCGCACCAGCCCGAGGTGGATGCGCTCCTCGCCGCCGCAGCGCAAGCACAACCCGATGCAGACGCGACCTCCGAGGCCGGCGTGCGCCACACCCTGTGGGTGATCCGCGAGGCCAAGACCCTCGCCCGGCTGACCGCGCTCTTCGACGCCATGCCCGCCATCTACATCGCCGACGGCCACCACCGCTCGGCCGCGGCCTCCCGCATCTGCGCCGCACGCAAGGAGTCCAACCCGAAGCACACGGGCAACGAGGCATACAACTCCTTCCTGTCGGTGATCTTCCCCGACCACCAGATGAAGATCCTCGACTACAACCGCGTGATCAAGGACCTCAACGGCCTCACCGAGGCCGAGTTCCTGAAGCGCGTGGCCGAGAGCTTCACCATCGAAGACGCCGCAGGCCCCGTGAGCCCCGCCCAGCCGCGGGAGTTCGGCCTCTACATGGGCGGCCGCTGGCGCCGCCTCCACATCCACCCCGGCCTGGTGCCCGCCGACCCGGTCGAACGCCTGGACGTGAGCCTGCTGCAGAACCACCTGATCGCGCCCATCCTGGGCATCACCGACCCGCGCCGCGACAAGCGCATCGACTTCGTCGGCGGCATCCGCGGCCTCGCCGAGCTGGAGCGGCGGGTCGATTCCGGCGAGATGGCGCTCGCTTTCGCCCTGCACCCCACCCGCATGGAAGACCTGATGGCCGTGGCCGACGCGGGCGAGGTCATGCCGCCCAAGTCCACCTGGTTCGAGCCCAAGCTGGCCGACGGCATGGCCTCGCACGTGCTGGATTGACCGTCGGCGCTCGGGATGCCACGCGCCGCCTCGGGCATCAGGCCAGGTGCATGGCGATGGGGATGCGCCGGCCGCCGAAGGCCTTCCCGAACTTCTGGAAGCGCCCGGCGATGGCGGCACCGCACTTGGGGCAGTGGCCGTCGTCGCTGACGTGGTAGGCGGGGATCTCGTACCAGTCGCGCACGATGAGGGGGGTCTTGCAGGACGGGCAGTAGGTGGTGCCGCCCTCGGGGTCGTGGACGTTGCCGGTGTAGACGTAGTGCAGGCCGACCTCCATGCCGATCTTGCGCGCCCGTGTGAGGGTCGCGGCCGGGGTGGCGGGGCGGTCCATCATCTTGTAGTCCGGGTGGAAGGCGGTGAAGTGCAGCGGCACCTCCGGGCCCAGCTCGCGGCCCACCCATTCGGAGAGCTGCCTGATCTCGGCGTCCGAGTCGTTGAGTCCCGGGATGAGCAGGGTGGTGATCTCGAACCAGACCTGGGTCTCGCGCCTGAGGTAGATGAGGGTGTCGAGCACCGGCTGCAGCCGGCCGCCGCAGTGCTTGACGTAGAACTCGTCGGTGAAGCCCTTGAGGTCGACGTTGGCGGCGTCCATCTTGGCGTAGAACTCCACCATGGGCGCCTTGTGGATGTAGCCGGCGGTGACGGCCACGCTCTGGATGTCGAGCTTCCTGCACTCGTCCGCGGTGTCCATGGCGTATTCGGCGAAGGGCACGGGGTCGTTGTAGGTGTAGGCCACGCTCTTGCAGCCGAGCTTCTTCGCCGTGCGGGCGATCTCGGCGGGGCCGGCGGCGTCGGCCAGGGTGTCGGTCTCGCGGCTTTTGGAGATGTCCCAGTTCTGGCAGAACTTGCAGGCGAGATTGCAGCCGGCGGTGCCGAAGGAGAACACCGAGCTGCCCGGGTAGAAGTGGTTGAGCGGCTTCTTCTCGATGGGGTCGACGCAGAAGCCGGAGCTGCGGCCGTAGGTGGTGAGCACCAGCCTGCCGCCTTCCATCTTGCGCACGAAGCACATGCCGCGCTGGCCTTCGTGCAGCCGGCAGTCGCGCGGGCAGAGGTCGCACTGGATGCGGCCGTCCTCCAGGGTGTGCCACCAGCGCGCCGGGTGGCTGGATTCGGCGATGTTCATGGCCTGTGCTCCTTGTACTTTTTCACGGTGTAGCGCCAGAGCCGGACGCCCTCGGCCCAGAAGTCGGCCGGCAGTCCGGCCTTGAGCTTGAGCTGGGCCAGGAACCTTCGCGGCTCGGGCAGATGGCCCCAGACCTGGGGCAGGAAGGTGGCGCGGCGGCCGCCGTATTCCAGGATGATGCCGTCCACGCCCGGGCGCAGTTGCCGGAGGGCGTCGGCCTCGTCGGCGAACTGCAGGGGTTCCGGGTTGGACAGGACGGAGACCTCCACGTTCGTCTCCGCCAGCTCCTCGCGGGACAGGGGCTCGAAGCGCGGGTCGCGGAAGGCGGCGCCGCGGGCGTTGTCCTCCAGGTCCTCGATGAGGCTGCGGTGCGCCTCCAGCGAGCCGATGCAGCCGCGCAGCTCGCCGCGCCGGGTCAGGGTGACGAAGACCGCCGCGGGCTCGTGCAGCCAGTCTGGATGCGGCAGCTCGGGCGCGGTGTTGCCGAGGCGGCGGGCGATGGCGGCCCGGGCCAGGGCGGTGAGCAGGCGCCCCTTCTGCGGCGGGGCGCGATCCTGCGCCTCCCGGGGCCGGGCCGTGCGTGCCTGCGCCTCAATGGACATAGGCCTCCGCCTCGTCGAAGGCGACGGCCGCGTAGCCCACCACCTGGCTCTTGTCGCCGGCGGTGTCGCCGGAGTTGCGCAGGTCCAGCAGGTGTGCCGCCAGGCCCTTCCTGCGGGCGGCGAGCAGCAGGCCGTTGATGGCGGCCGCGCCGCAGGCCTGTTCGCTCCTGAGGTCCTCGCGCAGGCCGAGGATGTGTTCCACCGTGCCCCGGTCGGTCTCCTGGGCGCTGGCGTAGGCGAGGTAGTGGGAGAGGTCGGAGCTCACCAGGATCAGCGTCTCCTCGCCGCCCCAGAGGGTCACCAGGACCTCGGCCACCTCCATGGGGCTGGCGCCGCCCACGGCCAGGGGCACCAGGGTGAAGTCGCCGAGCACGCTCTGCAGGAAGGGCAGTTGCACCTCCAGGGAGTGCTCCCAGGCATGGGCCTCGGCGTTCTGCTCCACCTGGGGCAGCCCGAGGATGGCGTCCATGGCGGCCTGGTTCAGCGGGATCGTGCCCAGCGGGGTCTCGAAGCCGTCGGCGCTCGGCAGGGCGAGGCCCCGGACCCAGACTCGGTGCACCGGGCCGAGCAGCACCACGCGGCGGATGACGTCGCGCAGGGGCTTGAGCAGGGCATAGGCCGAGGCGGCGACCGGGCCGGAATAGATGTAGCCCGCATGGGGCACGATCAGGGCCTTGGGGCGGATGGCGACCGGCTGCGCCTCCTCGATCAGGTGGCGGATATCGCGGGCCAGGCGGCCGGGCTCGCCCGGGTAGAACATGCCGGCGACTGCGGCGGGACGGATGACGGACATCTCAGCCTCCCGTAAAAGGACGGAATACTCCTTTAAACTTATGCCACATCCACTCCAAAACCAAACCGAAATGCCGCGCTACTTCGCCCTCCTGCCCGCCGCGGGCGTCGGTGCCCGCATGGCGGCCGGCTTCCCCAAGCAGTACCTGGAGATCGCCGGCCGTCCCATGCTCTGGCACGCCCTCCATGCCTTCGAGCGCCACTCCCGGATCGAGCGGGTCTACGTGGTGCTCTCGCCGGAGGACGGCCATTGGGACGGCCAGGACTGGACGAGCCTGACGAAGCTCAGGGCCCTGCGCTGCGGCGGGGCGACCCGTGCCGAGAGCGTGCTCAACGGCCTCGAGGCCATGGCGGACGAGGTGGACGGGGAGGACTGGGTCCTGGTCCACGATGCCGCCCGCCCCTGCCTGTCGCGGGGCCTGCTGGACAAGCTGCTCCGGGAGGCCTCCGAGGACGGCGTCGGCGGCATCCTCGCCGCGCCGGTGGCCGACACCCTGAAGCGCGAGGGGGAGGGCCGGCGCATCGCGCAGACCGTGCCGCGGGAAGGGCTCTGGGGCGCCCAGACCCCGCAGATGTTCCGCCACGCCCTGCTGCGCCGCGCCCTGGAGCACGCCGGCACCGGCGTCACCGACGAGGCCTCCGCCGTCGAGGCCCTGGGGCTCTCGCCGCTGCTGGTGGAGGGCGACATCGGCAACCTGAAGGTGACCTTCCCGCGCGACCTGGAGCTGGCGGCCTGGCTGCTGACGCGGGCCGAGGCATAAACAGATTCAATCTCCCTGCCAGGGCGCACCGGTCCTGCCGTGCCGCGTCGCGCCCCGCCTCGCCGCCTCCGGCCTGGGAACGAGCGTCGGCTGTTTCCGGCCTAAGGCACAGGCCGGCAGGGGCCTGCCGGCCGCGCACAGACACGAAATGGAGGAGGCATCATGAGCAAAGTACTCGATGAAGTGCTGCGGGCCAACGAATCCTATGCGGGCAGCTTCGGCCAGAAAGGCAAGCTCGCCATGCCGCCCGCCCGCCGCTTCGCCATCCTGACCTGCATGGACGCGCGCCTGGACCCGGCCAAGTTCGCCGGCCTGGCCGAGGGCGACGCCCACGTGATCCGCAATGCCGGCGGCCGGGCGAGCGACGACGCCATCCGCTCCCTGGTCATCTCCTACAAGCTGCTGGGAACGCGCGAATGGTTCGTCATCCACCATACCGACTGCGGCATGGTGACCTTCACCGACGAGGTCATGCGTGGCCTGCTGGCGAAGAGCCTGAAGACGGCGAGCCTCGGCCCGGACGGCTGGCGGGATGCCGGCGAGGGGCAGGGCTCCCCGGAGGGCGACCACGTCGCCTGGCTCACCATCCGGGACCTGGCCGCGAGCGTCGTGGAGGACGTGCGGCGCATCCGCCGTCATCCCCTGGTGCCGCACGACATCCCGCTCTACGGCTACATCTACGACGTGCGCTCGGGGCGCATGCAGGAGGTGAAGGAGGCCACCCTGGCCGGCCGGGCCACCGTGGGCGAGTTCGCCAAGGAGCAGCGCAAGGCGGCCTGAGCAGGGCCCGCCCGCCCCACGACCGCCGCCCCCGGGCGGCGGTTTCGTTTCGGGCCTCCGCCTTGGCATACGATCTGCCTGGACTAGCATGCAGATACGGTCGGGGCCGGGTTCGACCGAATGCCGAGCCGACATGAAAACAGGCCATATCGTGGGAGGCCGTATCGTGGGAGCGGCTTCAGCCGCGATCGGCTGGCGGCATGGGCTTCGCGGCTCTTGTCCCCGGATGGGGGAGGCCGCTCCCGCATGCCGTGGTTTCAAGTTGTCGGATCAGTATCATCAGAGGAGGCGCATCCATGATCACCCTCACCATCAACGGCGCGCCGCGCAGCGTGGAGGTCCGGGGCGACACCCCACTGCTCTGGGTGCTGCGCGACCACCTCGGGCTCACCGGCACCAAGTACGGCTGCGGCCAGGCCCTGTGCGGGGCCTGCATGGTGCACGTCGACGGCTCGCCCATGCTGGCCTGCGTCACCCCCGTCGGCGCGGTGGCCGGCAAGGCCGTCATCACCATCGAGGGCGCGGGCGGCCGGGCCATGGAGGCCCTGCGCGCGGCCTGGGCGGAGCTCGACGTGCCGCAGTGCGGCTACTGCCAGTCGGGGCAGCTCATGAGCGCGGCGGCGCTGCTCGCGCGCAACCCCAGGCCCACGGATGCGGACATCGACGCGGCCATGGACGGCAACCTCTGCCGCTGCGCCGCCTACCACCGCATCCGCGCCGGCATCCATGCCGCCGCCAAACGACTGGGAGGCTGAGATGGACAGCCTCAGCCGCCGCGATTTCCTGAAAGCAGGGGCCGCCCTCGGCGCCGGCCTCACCCTGGCCTTCTACCTGCCGCCGGCCCGCGCCCGCAGGCTCGCCGTGGCCACGCCGGCGGGCGAGGCCTTCGCCCCCAACGCCTTCATCCGCATCGCCCCGGACGGCACCGTGACCGTCCTGGTCAAGCACCTGGAGATGGGGCAGGGGGTGTACACCGGCCTGCCCGCCCTGGTGGCGGAGGAGCTGGAGGTGGCCTGGGAAAAGATCCGGGTCGAGGCCGCCCCCGCCGACCACACCCTCTACAACAATCTGCTCTGGGGCCCGGTGCAGGGCACCGGCGGCAGCACGGCCATGGCCAACTCCTTTGATCAGCTGCGCCGGGCCGGGGCCACGGCGCGGACCATGCTCGTCGAGGCCGCCGCCGAGGTCTGGAAGGTCCGGCCCGGCGAGCTGCGTGCCGAGAACGGCCGGGTGATCGACCCCAAGGGCGGGCGCAGCCTCGCCTACGGCGAGCTCTCCGCGCTGGCCGCCACGCGGGAGCCGCCCATGGAGGTGGCGCTCAAGTCGCCCAAGGACTTCAAGGTCATCGGCAAGACCTTCAAGCGCACCGACACCCGGGCGAAGTCGGACGGCTCGGCGCAGTTCGCCCTCGACATGCACCTGCCGGGCATGCTCACCGCGGTGGTCGCGCGGCCGCCCGCCTTCGGCGGCAAGGCCCGGCGCTTCGACGCCAAGGCGGCCGAGGCGGTGCCGGGGGTGAAGGCGGTGTTCGAGATCGAGAGCGGCATCGCCGTGGTGGCCACCGACACCTGGAGCGCGCTCAAGGGCCGGGAGGCCCTGGCCGTGGACTGGGCGCCGGGGCCCGGGGCGGATTTGTCCAGCGAGGCCATCCTCAAGTCCTACCGGGCGCTCGCCGGCAAGCCCGGCACGGTGGCGGCCCGCAAGGGCGACGCGCAGGCCGGGCTCAGGAAGGCGTCCCGGCGGCTCAAGGCCGAGTTCGAGGTGCCCTACCTGGCCCATGCGCCGCTGGAGCCGCTCAACTGCATCGTCCAGGTGAGGCCGGACGGCTGCGAGATCTGGGCCGGCGACCAATCCCAGACCATGGACCAGCGCAACGCCGCCGCCGTGCTGGGGATCAAGCCCGAGCAGGTCGAGATCCATACCACCTTCGCCGGCGGCAGCTTCGGCCGGCGCGCCAACGGCCAGTCCGACTACATCGTCGAGGGGGTGCGCATCGCCAGACGCTTTTCCGTGCCGGTCAAGCTCATGTGGACCCAGGAGGACAGCGTCCGCGGCGGCTACTACCGGCCCTGCTATCTCCACCGGCTGGAGGCCGGGCTCGACGCCCGGGGCCGGCCCATCGCCTGGCGCCACCGCATCGTCGGCCAGTCCATCGTGGCGGGCACGCCCTTCGAGGCGGGCATGGTCAGGGACGGGGTGGACGCCACTTCGGTGGAGGGGGCGGCGAATCTGCCCTATGCCATCCCCAGCCTGCTGGTGGACCTGCACTCGCCCAAGCTGCCGGTGCCCGTGCTCTGGTGGCGCTCGGTGGGCAGCACCCACACGGCCTTCGTCACCGAGGTCTTCCTCGACGAGCTGGCCCACGCGACCAAGGCCGACCCCTACGAGTTCCGGCGCAGGCTCCTGAGCGGGCACCCGCGCCACCTCGCCGTGCTCGATCTCGCGGCGAAGCAGGCGGGCTGGGGCAGGAAGCTGCCCCGCGGCTGGGGACGGGGCATCGCCGTGCACGAGTCCTTCAACAGCTATGTGGCCGAGGTGGCCGAGGTGCGGGTGAACCCCGACGGCAGCTACAAGGTGGAGCGGGTGGTGTGCGCGGTGGACTGCGGCCTGGCGGTGACCCCGGACGTGGTGCGCGCCCAGATGGAGGGCGGCATCGGCTTCGGGCTGTCGGCGGCCCTCTTCGGCGCCATCACCCTCAGGGACGGCGGCCCCGAGCAGTCGAACTTCCACGACTACCGCTGCCTGCGCATCTCCGAGATGCCCCGCATCGAGGTGCACATCGTGCCGAGCGAGGCCGCGCCCACCGGGGTGGGCGAGCCGGGCGTGCCGCCCATCGCCCCGGCGGTGGCCAACGCCCTCTTTGCCGCCACCGGCCGGCGCATCCGCCGGCTGCCCATCGGCGAGACGATCCGGCTGTGAGCCGAGCCAGCGCGATCCAGGGCATCCTCCTCGCCGCCGGCCGCGCCAGCCGCTACGGCGCCAACAAGCTGCTCGCACCCCTGCCGGACGGCACCCCCGTGGCCGTGGCGGCGGCGCGCGCCCTGGCGGCGGCGCTGCCGGGCGCCCTGGCGGTGGTCAACGGCGACGACGCGGCGCTGGCGCAAAGGCTCGAGGCGCTGGGGCTGCGCGTCGGCGTCTGCCCGGTGGCGGACCTGGGCATGGGCGCGAGCCTGGCCTGGGGGGTGGCGCAGACCCCGGAGGCGGACGGCTGGCTCATCGCCCTGGCCGACATGCCCTGGATCGCGCCGGGGACCCTCCGCATGGTGGCCCGTGCGGTCGCCCGGCCCGAGGCCATCGCGGCGCCGTATTACCTGGGCCGGCGCGGCCATCCCGTGGCCTTCGGTGCCGCCTATTACAAGGAATTGACCGGGCTTTCCGGCGACATGGGCGCGCGCGCCGTGCTGGAGGCCCACAGACGCAACCACGTGGCGGTGGCGTGTGCCGACCCGGGCGTGCTCCGGGACATCGACACGCCCGAGGATCTGAATTGGGTGGAATTGAAAGCCTGACGGCGGCTAGCGGCCGTCGGGCATCCTGGGCATGTTCTTCATCATCTCCTGCATCTCCTTCATGTTCAGGGTGCCCATGCCCTGCATCATCACATCGCCGGGCCGCTGACCGGGCTTGCAGGGCCCCAGCCATTTGGCGTCCATGGTCTGGCGGGATTCCTTCATGCCCATGAGCGGCGGGCTGTAGCTGCTGTGTATGTCGGCGCGGTAGCCGGTGTCGAAGCTGCCGGTGAAGACCGCCCGCGTGGTGACCGTGGTGCCCTCGAAGCTGCAGACGCTGTCGACGAGGGTGCGCGCCCCTTCCCGGCGCACGGCGGTCTTGCTGCAGGCGGGTTTCGGCCCCTGCTGGGCGGGTTGCTGCATCAGGTCGTCCGTGCGGGCGTCGATGCATTGCTGCGAGACCATGGGGGCCGGCGCCATGGAGGACTGCATGCGGTATTCCCAGAGGCCGGGCTTGCGCTTGGGCAGGTCCTGGGCGGCCACGGCCAGGGCGGGCGCGGCCAGGGCCAGGAGCAAGAATCGGATTCGGCGGCGCATACATCCCCCTCTTGGTCTGATGGCAAGGCGGAGCCGCTTGGGTGGACTGCGGCCCCAGCTTATTTTCTAGCGCATTTCGCCGTGACCACGAACAGGGGCGAGGGGCGCCAGGCAGGCGAGCAGCGCGACGAGAAGGGCGGAGAAGCGAAGGCTCGGCATGGCCAGCCGCGTTCCTGAACGCAGGATCTTCATCGCGGCCCCGTGGACATGGCCTGGCAATGTGCCTGCTGCACGAAGGTGAGGCTCCAGCCGCGCTCCGGCACGTCCACCTGCACCATGTTCCGGATGCCCTGCGGCTCTCTGGTCGTCTCGATGTGCGCGCCGCGCCGCTGCATCTCCGCGGCGAAGTCGTCGGGGCCGGCGATCCTGGGAAACCCCCTCATCATGTGTTGCAGGGCGATGTTGGGATCGACGCATTCGCCGTGGCGCGACCACAGGAACCAGGCGCCGGGCTGGGCATAGGCCGGCGGGGCGCTCAGCGCGGCGAGGAGCAGGAGGCTGATCATGCGCGGCATCGAATGGAATGCGTCGAGTCCTTTGAAGAGTGGCGAGCCTATTTCCGCCTGGCCTGGAACACGCCGCGGACATGCGTCACGCGGGTCAGGAAGCGGGAGAGCTGGGCGATGTCGCGCACCTCCAGGGTGAACTCCATGTGCGCCTCGGTATCCGTCGACTGGGTGTTCACCCGCACGACGTTGAGCTTCTCCTGGGCGAGGATCTCGGTGATGTCCTTGAGCAGGCCCGGGCGGTCGTGGGCGAAGAGCTCCACGTCCACGGCGAAGACCTCGCCCTTGGCCGCGCCCCAGTCGGCGTTGAGCAGCCGGGGCCGGCGCGCCTCGGGCAGCCTGGTGATGACCGCGCAGTCGGCGCGGTGGATGGTCACGCCCCGGCCCAGGGTGGTGTAGCCGACGATGGGGTCGGGCGGCGCGGGCTTGCAGCAGCCGGCGAGCGTGGTGAGCATGTTGGCCTCGCCCTCGACGAGGATGCCGGTGGGCGCGGCCTTGGCCTTGCGGGCGCCGACCAGGGGCTTCGGCGCGGGCGGCTGGAATTCCTCGTGCAGGGCCCGGTCTAGCGCGGACGGGCCCAGGTCGCCGCGGCCCGCGGCGGCGAAGAGCTCCTCCGGACGGGCGAACTTGAGCCTCGCGGCGAGCTTGTCCAGGTTGACGTTGGTGAGGCCCAGGCGGTGGATCTCGCGCTCCACCGTCGCGCGGCCGTCCTGGATGTGGGTGTCCAGGTCCTGCTGGCGGAACCACTGGCGCACCTTGGAGCGCGCCCGGGAGCTCCGGAGGAAGCCGAGGTGGGGGTTGAGCCAGTCGCGGCTGGGGCCGCCCTCCTTGGCGGTGAGGATCTCCACCCGCTGGCCGGTCCTGAGGGGGGTGTCCAGCGGCACCAGGGCGCCGTCCACCTTGGCCCCGCGGCAGCGGTGGCCGAGCTCGGTGTGCACGGCATAGGCGAAGTCGAGCGGCGTGGCGCCCGCGGCCAGGGCGACCACCCGGCCCTGGGGGGTGAGGACGTAGACCTCGTCCTGGAAGAGCTCGTGCCTGAACTGCCGGGCGAGCTCCTCGCTGTCGGCGAGCTCGCTCTTCCAGGCGAGCAGCTGGCGCAGGAGCGCGATCTTCTCCTGCAGCGCCTCGCCGTGGCCGCCCTCCTTGTAGCGCCAGTGGGCGGCGACCCCCAGCTCGGCCTCCCGGTGCATGTCGTGGGTGCGGATCTGCACCTCCAGGGCCTTGTCCTCCGGGCCGATGACGGCGGTGTGCAGGCTGCGGTAGCCGTTGCCCTTGGGCCGCGAGATGTAGTCGTCGAACTGGCCCGGGATGGGCTGCCAGAGGTGGTGCACCAGGCCCAGGACCTGGTAGCAGTCCTTCACGTCCCGCACCAGCACGCGCACGGCGCGCACGTCGTAGACCTCCTCGAAGGAGAGGTGCTTCTTGCGCATCTTGCCGAGGATGCTGGCGATGTGCTTGGGCCGGCCGGTGATGGAGAAGTCCCTGATGCCGGCCTGTTCGAGCTCGCCGCCGAGTTGGCGGACCACCTGCTCGATGTAGGACTCGCGGTCGAGCCGGCGCTCGTCGAGCCGCTTGGCGATCTGGCGGTAGGTGTCCGGCTCCAGATAGCGGCAGGCGAGGTCCTCCAGTTCCCACTTGAGCTGCCACACCCCCAGGCGGTTGGCGAGCGGGGCGTAGAGCTCGCGCGTGTCCAGGGCCACCTTGCGGCGCCGGGCCTCGTCGCCGTCCGCGAGCTCCCGCAGGGCCTGGGCCCTTTCGGCCAGCTTGATCAGCACCACCCGGATGTCGTCGGTCATGGCCAGCAGCATCTGGCGCAGGGCCTCGCTCTGCCCGCCCTCCACGGGGGTTTCCGTCAGCAGGCTGTCCATGCGCTCGAGGCGCACAGCGCCCTGGACCAGTTGCGCCAAGGCGTCGCCGAATCGGGGAATGAGGCGCTCGGGCCTGATCAGCTCCTCCGGCAGCCCGCTGAGCAGGGCCGCGGCGACGGTCTCGGCGTCGAAGCCCATGCCCGCCAGCTGCATGGCGCAGCCCAGGGCGTGCTCGACGAGGGGGGCGCCGCTGTCGGCGAAGAGGTCGGCGCCGCGGGCGAGGAGTTCATCCAGGGCGCGGCGGATGAGGGCCGTCTTCTCGGGCCCGAAGCGGGCTTCGAGCCCGCCGAGCCAGTCCTCGGCGTCCCGCGCCTGGAGGCTCAGGGCATGGGTGACCATTCAGGAGTACCGAGTGCGGAGTGCCGAGCGATAGGGATCGGGTTGCCGTCGCGTTTCGACTCGGTACTCAGTACTTGGCACTTGGCACTGTGCTTACCAGAACTTCCACCAGGACTTGTCCTGGCCCTTGGCCTTGCCGCCGAGGTAGGGGCTGTCGGGGAAGTTGTGCCTGAGCACGCGCAGGGCGTCGTCGCGCAGGTCGTTGAGGCCCAGTTCCTGATAGCTGATGGCCATGAGGTAGAGGCCCTCCTCCAGGGCGGGGGCCTGCTGGTAGTTTTCCAGGACGTACTTGCCCCGGTTGGCGGCGGCGACATAGGCGCCGCGCTTGTAGTAGTAGCGGGCCACGTGCACCTCGTGCGCGGCCAGGGCGTTGACCAGGTACTTCATGCGGGCGGCGGCGTCCGGGGTGTACTTGCTCTCGGGGAAGCGGGTTACCAGGTCGCGGAAGGCCTCGAAGGCCTCGCGGGCGGCGCGCGGGTCGCGCTCGCTCATGTCCTGGTCGCCCAGGCGCGAGAGCAGGCCCTGGTCCTCGATGAAGTTGGCCAGGCCCTTCAGGTAGTAGGCGTAGTCCACGTTGGGGTGGTTGGGGTGCAGCTTGATGAAGCGGTCGCAGGCGGCGATGGCGGCGGCGGGCTGGTTGTCCTTGTAATAGGCGTAGGCCACCTCGAGCTGGGCCTGCTGGGCATAGGGGCCGTAGGGGTAGCGCGCCTCCAGCTTCTCGAAGAGCTGGATCGAGCGCTCGTAGTTGCCGTCGGCCAGGGCCGCCTTGGCCTCGGAATAGAGCTTGGAGGCCGACCAGCCCTTGGTCTCGTCGGCCTTATCGGGCAGCAGGCCGCAGCCGGTCAGGAGGGCGAGGAGCATTACCGCTACAATCTTCTTCATTTCCGTCTACCTCAAGAGATCGCCGGATTATAACCGCCCCGGCCATGCACGAATCCCTGATTCTCACCATCCCCGTCGAGCACGCCGGCAAGCGCCTGGACCAGAGCCTGGCGGAGCTGCTGCCCGGGTATTCCCGCAGCCGCATCCAGGCCTGGTGCGATGCCGGCGGCGTGCGCCTGGACGGCAAGCCGGCCACGCGCAAGCACAAGCTCTGGGGCGGGGAACGGGCCGAGGTCGTGCCGCAGGCGCACCCCTCGGAGCGGCCCCACCGGGCCGAGGCCATCGCCCTGGATGTCCAGTACGAGGACGCCGAGGTGCTGGTGATCGACAAGCCGCCGGGCCTGGTCACCCACCCCGGCGCGGGCAACTGGGAGGGCACGCTGCTCAATGCCCTGCTGCACCACGCGCCGCAGCTTGCGGACATCCCCCGCGCCGGCATCGTGCACCGGCTGGACAAGGACACCTCGGGGCTCATGGTGGTGGCCAAGACGCTCGCCGCGCAGACCGCCCTGGTGCGGGCGCTGCAGGCGCGCACGGTGAGGCGCACCTACTGGGCCGTGGCCTACGGCGAGCTCGCGCGGGATGCGGGCGAGATCGAGGCCCCCGTCGGCCGCCACCCCACCCAGCGCACCAAGATGGCGGTGCTGGAATCGGGCAAGCCCGCGCTCACCCGCTACCGGGTGCTCCGGCGCTATCCCGGCGCGACCTGGGTGGAGTGCCGGCTCGCCACCGGGCGCACCCACCAGATCCGGGTGCACCTCGCGCACCTGGGCCACCCGCTGGTGGGCGACCCGGTCTACGCCGGGCACCGCAAGGGAAGATGGGACTTCCACCGCCAGGCGCTGCACGCCGTGCGCCTGGGCTTCGACCACCCCGCGAGCGGCGAGGCGCTGGAGTTCGAGGCGCCGCCGCCGGCGGATTTCCAAAGCCTGCTCGATGCCCTGGAGAGATCTTCAGATGAACGTGGATGAAAAGGTGGGAGCGGCTTCAGCCGCGAATGGATGGCCGCAAAAAAAGCTTCGCGGCTGAAGCCGCTCCCA
>DYFL01000042.1 GCA_020725195.1 Hydrogenophilus sp. | reverse complement strand
TTTATTACGTATTGCTCAATACCAAGCTCGCTAACTTGGTTAGCACCACTGCGCTTCCCTCTCTTAGTGGAAATGTACTTGCCGCTATTGAGATCGCCCTTCCGACAATTTCCGAACAAACCGCCATCGCCGCCCTCCTCTCCGACATGGACGCCGAACTCGCCGCGCTGGAAGCCAAGCTCGCCAAGGCCCGCGCCCTCAAGCAGGGCATGATGCAGGAGCTGCTCACCGGGAGGATACGGCTGGCATGAGGCCGATACGCATCTTCATCAGCAGCGTGCAGAAGGAGTTCGCGGCGGAGCGCGCCGCGCTGCGGGACTACCTGCGCGGCGACGCGCTGATGCGCCGCTTCTTTGAGCCGTTTCTGTTCGAGGAGATGCCCGCCGCCGACCGGAGGGCGGATGAGGTCTACCTCGACGAGGTTGAGCGTTGCGACCTCTACCTGGGGCTGTTCGGCGACGACTACGGATTCGAGGATGGCGAGGGGGTTTCGCCGACGGAGCGGGAGTTCGCGCTGGCCTCGCGGCTCGCCAAGCCGAGGCTGGTTTTCGTCAAGGGCGCGGACGACGGGGCGAAGCACCCGAAGATGCAGGCGCTCATCCGCCGCGCCGGCAACGAGCTGGTGCGCCGCCGCTTCGTGACCGGCGCCGAATTGCTCGCCGGGGTCTATGCCGCGCTGGTGCAGGTGCTCGAGGCGCGGGAGCTGATCCGCACCGGGCCCTTCGATGCCGCGCCGTGCCCGAAGGCCGCGCTCGCCGATCTGGACGAGGAGAAGATGCGCCGCTTCATCCGCGAAGCCCGCCGCGCCCGCGGCTTTCCGCTGGCCGAGGAGGCCACGCCGCAGGAGCTGCTCACCCACCTGAACCTGCTGGACGACGGGCGGCCGGTGAATGCCGCCGTGCTGTTGTTCGGCCGGCAGCCGCAGCGCTTTCTGATCTCGTCGGAAGTGAAGTGCGCCCATTTCCACGGCACGGAGGTGGCCAAGCCGATCCCTTCCTATCAGGCCTACAAGGGCACGGTGTTCGAGCTGGTGGATCAGGCGGTGGATTTCGTGATGTCCAAGATCGACCTGCGGGTCGGCACCCGTGCCGAAGGCCCGCAGGCCCCGGTGGCGTATGAGATTCCCCGCGAGGTGGTGGCCGAGGCCATCGTCAATGCGGTGGCGCACCGGGATTACACCAGCCACGGCAGCGTGCAGGTGATGCTGTTCGCCGACCGCCTGGAGGTCTGGAATCCGGGTACGCTGCCGCCGTCGCTGACCCTGGCGAAGCTGCGCCAGCCGCATGGCTCGGTGCCGTTCAACCCGCTGCTGGCCGAGCCGCTGTACCTGGCCCGCTATATCGAACGGATGGGCACCGGCACCGGCGACATGATTCGCCGCTGCCGCGAGGCGGGTCTGCCCGAGCCGGAATTTGCCCTGAATGACGGGTTCGTGACCGTCATTCGCCGCAAGCCTGGAGAGGCCACCGGGGAAGTCGCGGGTGAAGTCGCGGGTGAAGTCGCGGGTGAAGTCGCGGGTGAAGTCGTCAAGCTTTTGCAGGTCTGCCGGCATGCGATGAGCCGCCGGGAATTGATGGAGACGCTTCAGCTTAAAGGGGATGACAACTTCCGCCGCCTGTATCTCGTGCCCGCCCTGGACGCCGGACTTGTCGAAATGACCATTCCGGACAAGCCCAAGAGCAGCCGGCAAAGGTATCGGCTTACGCCCAAGGGTGAGGCTCTGCGGGAACGCCTGCTCAAGGAGAAAAGGGGATGAGTGCCATCGGCCAACCCGAACGCGACACGCAAAACCGCATCGTCGCGCTGTTCCGCGACGAGATGGGCTACCGCTATCTGGGCGACTGGACCGACCGCGACGGCAACAGCAACATCGAGGAAGGCCTGCTCTCCGCCTGGCTGGAAGAGCGCGGCCACAGCCGGGCCGAGATCGGCGCGGCCCTGCACAAGCTGCGCACCGAGGCGGACAACCACAACCGCACGCTCTACGGCAACAACCAGGCCGTCTACAGGCTGCTGCGCTACGGCGTGCCGGTGAAGACCGGGGCCGGCAGGGTGACGGAGACCGTGCACCTCGTCGACTGGGACGAGCCGGCGCAGAACGACTTCGCCCTCGCCGAGGAGGTGACGCTCAGGGGCAACCACGAGCGGCGGCCGGACATCGTGCTCTACGTGAACGGCATCGCCGTCGGCGTGCTGGAGCTGAAGAACAGCCGCGTCTCCATCGGCGACGGCATCCGGCAACTGCTCTCCAACCAGCAGAAGGCGTTCAACGAGTGGTTCTTCGCCACCGTCCAGATCGTTTTCGCCGGCAACGATTCGGAGGGGCTGCGCTACGGCGCGATCAAGACCGAGGAGAAGTATTTCCTGAAGTGGAAGGAAGACGAGCGGGACGACAGCCGCTTCAAGCTCGACAAGTACCTGCTCAAGCTGTGCGGGAAGGAGCGCCTCGTCGAGCTGATGCACGACTTCGTGCTCTTCGACGGCGGCGTGAAGAAGCTGCCGCGCGTGCACCAGTATTTCGGCATCAAGGCGGCGCAGGAGCATGTGCGCCGGAAGTGGGGCGGCATCATCTGGCACACCCAGGGCAGCGGCAAGAGCATCGTGATGGTGCTGCTCGCCAAGTGGATACTGGAGAACAACCCCCACGCCCGCGTCGCCATCGTCACCGACCGCGACGAGCTGGACAAGCAGATCGAGCGCGTCTTCACCGAGGCGGGCGAGAAGATCCACCGCAGCCGCAGCGGCCGCGACCTGATGAGCCAGCTCGGCCAGGCCACACCGCGGCTGCTGTGCTCGCTGGTGCACAAGTTCGGCCGCAAGGACGTGGACGACTTCGAGGCCTTCATCAAGGAGATCGAGGCCCAGCCCAGCCAAACGGTGGGCGAGGTGTTCGTGTTCGTGGACGAGTGCCACCGCACGCAAAGCGGCAAGCTGCACCGGGTGATGAAGGCGATGATGCCCAACGCGGTGTTCATCGGCTTCACCGGCACGCCACTCTTGAAGAAGGATAAGGCGACCAGCCTGGAGGTGTTCGGCGGCTACATCCATACCTACAAGTTCAGCGAGGCGGTGGAGGACGAGGTGGTCCTCGATCTCGTCTACGAGGCGCGGGACATCGACCAGCACCTGGGCTCCCAGGACAAGATCGACGCCTGGTTCGAGGCCAAGACCCGTGCGCTCAACGACTGGCAGAAGGCCGAGCTGCGGCAGCAGTGGGGCACGATGCAGAGCGTGCTCAGCTCCAGGGCCCGCATGGACCGGGTGGTGGCGGACATCGTGTTCGACTTCAGCGTGAAGCCGCGCCTGTCCAGCGAACGCGGCAACGCCATCCTGGTGGCCTCGTGCATCCACGAGGCATGCAAATACTTCACGCTGTTCCAGAAGACCCCGTTCAAGGGCCGCTGCGCGGTGGTGACCTCCTACAACCCGCAGGCGCAGGACGTGACCAAGGAAGAGGTCGGCGCCCATACGGAGACCGACAGGCAGTTCATCTACAGCACCTACACGGAACTGCTGGAGGCTGTCGAAGCCAAGCCCGGCATGACCAAGACGGAGACCTACGAGGAGTGGGCCAAGGACCTGTTCACCAGGGAACCTGCGAACATGAAGCTGCTGGTGGTGGTGGACAAGCTGCTCACGGGCTTCGACGCGCCGCCCTGCACCTACCTCTACATCGACAAGTCCATGCAGGACCACGGCCTGTTCCAGGCCATCTGCCGCACCAACCGGCTCGACGGCGACGACAAGGACTTCGGCTACATCGTCGACTACAAGGACCTGTTCAAGAAGGTCGAGCACACCATCGCGGTCTACACCTCGGAGCTGGACCACAGTACCGGCGGGAGCGACCCCGAGGTGCTGATGCAGGATCGACTGGCCAAGGGCAAGGAGCGACTGGACAACGCGCTGGAGACGCTGGCGCTGCTCTGCGAGCCGGTCGAACCACCCGGGGGCGAGCTGGAGCACATCCATTACTTTTGCGGCAACACCGAGATACCGAGCGACCTGAAGGCGCGCGAACCGCAGCGCGCGGCGCTCTACAAGGCGGCCGTGGCGCTGGTGCGCGCCTACGCCAACATCGCCGACGAGCTGGAGCCCGCGGGTTACAGCGTGGCCGACACTGCCCGCATCAAGCGGCAGCTGGACCGCTACCTGAACCTCCGCGAGATCATCCGCAAGGCCAGCGGCGAGACGCTCGACCTCAAGGCCTACGAGGCCGACATGCGGCACCTGGTCGACACCTACATCGAGGCCGACGAGCCGCGCAAGATTTCGCCCTTCGACAACATGGGCCTGCTGGAACTGATCGTGAAGACCGGCATCGCCGCCGCGATCGGCTCACAGCTCGGCGGCATGAAGGGCAACAGGAACGCCATTGCCGAGACCATCGAGAACAACGTCCGCAGCAAGATCATCAAGGAACACCTGAACGACCCCGTGTTCTACGAAAAGATGTCGGCACTGCTGGACGAGATCATCAAGTTCCGCAAGGAACAGGCGGACAAGTATGAGGAATACCTGAAGCGCATCGCCGAACTCGTCAGGAAGGTGGAGGCCGGCAAGGCCGAAGACACGCCCGAGAGGCTCGACACGCCGGGCAAGCGCGCCATTTACAACATACTGAAAACGAGAGGGATAGCCCAGACGCCTGCCCCCTACGGCAGCGCCGCCGGTGAGCAAACCCTGGAACTCGCGCTTCAAATCGACGAGACGGTCAGGCGTACCCGCCCCGACGGCTGGCGCGGCATCCAGGCCCGCGAGCAAGTCATCAAGCAGGCGCTTTATGATCTCCTGCATGACGTGGCCGAGGTGGAGCGCATCTTCCCCGTCATCAAGGCGCAGAGGGAATATTGATGGCCACGCGGCTCACGCTTGGCGACATCGCGGTGGACGTGGTGTTCAAGGACATCAAGAACATCCATCTCGGCGTGTACCCCCCGACGGGCAAGGTGCGGATTTCCGCGCCGGCGCGCATGAGCCTGGATACCCTCCGAGTCTTCGTCGTCGCCAAGCTGGGCTGGATCAGACGGCAGCAGCAGAAACTGCGAGAGCAGGAGCGAGAAGCGCCGCGCGAGTATCTCGACCGGGAAAGCCATTACGTATGGGGCAGGCGCTACCTGCTCCGGGTACTGGAGAAAGATGCCCCACCCGGCGTGGAGCTGAAGCATAGCCGGATGGTCCTGCAGCTTCGGCCAGGTGCGGATGAAGCGAAGAGGCAGGCCATCGTGGAGGCCTGGTATCGCGAGCAGATCAAGGCAGCCGTCCCATCCTTGATCGCCAAATGGGAGCCGATGATAGGCGTTAAGGTAGAACGGGTTTTCGTACAGCGGATGAAGACGAAGTGGGGAGGCTGCAATCCAAGCACCCGCAGCATCCGACTCAACACCGACCTGGCCAAGAAGCCGCGCGAATGCCTCGAATACATCGTCGTGCATGAAATGGTCCACCTTTTGGAGCCGACACATAACGCACGCTTCGTCGCACTGATGGACCAGTTCATGCCGCACTGGAGGCTACGCCGGGATCAACTCAATCAATTGCCGGTGCGCCACGAGGATTGGACGTATTGAAGTGGAATGCCGGCTCTTGAGCTGAGCCCTCCCCCACCAAACAAAAAGGCGGGTGATCGCTCACCCGCCTTTTTTCATACTGCCTTTCGCGTCGATCAGCCCACGACCTGATAGTAGAGGTTCTGCGGGTGGTTGGCCTGGGCGAAGAAGAACCAGCGCTCGAAGAGCAGGCCCAGGTACTGGACGGCGAAGGCGAGCAGCAGCACGCCGCCGTCACCGGTGGCGAGCCCCGCCCAGAGCAGCAGCACGGGCACGGGGAAGGCGAGCACCAGGAAGATCCACTTCACCGCCCTGAGGAAGGCGGCGGTCCTGCCGTGGAAGTACTCGCGGGTGTTGTAGGAGCCGCCCATCATGCCCATGGACTTCTGCTCGACCCGCGTGTGGCGCACGCCGATGGCAGTCTGCACCGTGGACTTGCGCTTGATGCGGGCGTTGCGGATCAAGGAGGCGGCGCGGGTGAGGAAGCCCGCCACGGTGAGCGCGACGGCCCAGGCGCCATAGAAGGGCACGAGATCCGCCGCGCCCTGGGAGGCCGCGTAGGCCGTGGCCAGGGTGAAGCCCGAGGCGGTGCCCAGCAGGAAGAAGTTCACCACGGTGAGCGGGCTCGCCCACTCCTGCAGGAACTTGATCGCCGCGTAGATCATGGCCGTGCTGAGAAAGAGCCCCAGGCTCGCCACCGCGGCCGCGATGCCGACGGTGAGGCTGAGCTGGCCGGGCAGGCCCCAGCCGTAGAGGTCGGCGTCGATGCCGAAGTACTGGACCACGATGTAGGCGAAGAAGAGGGCCATCACCAGGGGCATGGCGATCAGCTCGCGCGACAGCCAGGAGGTGCGCCACTGGCTCATGCCGCGCCAGGCGCGGGTGAACATGTAGCTCGGCTTGCCCAGGTGGAACACCGCCGCGGCGAGGCCGCCCAGCATGAACAGCAGGGCGATGAACGCCCCGCCGGCGTAGAAGCCGCCGTCGTGGGCGGGCAGCACGTGGACCATGGCGTAGCTCTGGCTCGCGAACAGGGCGAAGAACAGGCCCTGGCCCGCGCCGATCAGGGTGGTGAGGAAGATCACGGAAAATGCGGGATGCATTGAATTCTCTCCATCTGTAGCCGGGATGCAGCGTAGCGGAATCCGGGGCATCTCCCGGATTCCGGCCCGAGGGCCTTCATCCGGGCTACCGGTTGTTTACATCAGCCAGTCGTCGAGCGTGGTCTCGCGGCTCGTCTCGTGGCGGATGTCCTCTTTCCTGAGCGGGTTGTCGGCGCGGGTGAGCTCGTCCTCGTGGATGTGCATCTTGGTCTTGCGCCGCGGCAGGTAGTGGTTCGCCGGCTTGGTGCCCCACTCGGGCATGAGCTGGTAGCCGCCGTTCTCGCGGATGGCGATGGAGACCTCGGAATCCGGGTCGTGCACGTCGCCGAAGAGCCGCGCGCTGGTCGGGCAGGAGATCACGCAGGCGGGCTTGCGCCGGTCCTCGGGGATGGTCTCGTCGTAGATGCGGTCCACGCAGAGGGTGCACTTCTTCATCACCTTCTGATGCTCGTCCAATTCCCGAGCGCCGTAGGGGCAGGCCCAGGAGCAGTACTTGCAGCCGATGCACTTGTCGTAGTCCACCAGGACGATGCCGTCCTCCTTGCGTTTGTAGGAGGCGCCGGTCGGGCACACCGGGACGCAGGGCGCGTCCTCGCAGTGCAGGCAGGACTTCGGGAAGTGCACGGTCTCCGTGCAGGGGAACTCGCCCACCTCGAAGGTCTGCACCCGGTTGAAGAAGGTGCCGGTGGGGTCGCGTCCGTAGGGGTTGTCGTCGAACATCGGGCCGGCGGCGCCGGAGGTGTTCCACTGCTTGCAGCTAGTCACGCAGGCGTGGCAGCCGACGCAGACGTTCAGGTCGATGACCAGAGCCAGTTGGGTCATGTGCGATGCCTCACTTGGGTGCAGTTCGACATTCGGGGAAATGGGAAACGCGAAACGGGAAACGCAACACCGCGACGGTGGGCAGGGATCGGCATCACGTTTCTCATTTCCCGTTTCCCGTTTCCCGTTTCATTCCGAACCTGCCGGCGAAGTAGTTCAGCCACGCCCGCCGCGGCGGCGTGCCGGGGGCGGGCCTCACGGGTTCGAACTGCGGCCAGGTCACCGGCTCCTCGTCCTCTCCGGCCTTGTAGATGCGTACGCGCACGTCGTACCAGGCGGCCTGACCGGTGACCGGGTCGGAGTTGGAGAGGTGGGCGCCGGCCTCGTGGGCGGGGAGTTCCTCGCTGATCACGTGGTTCAAGAGGAAGCCCTGCTTGGACTCGTTGGCATCGGGCGAGAGGTTCCAGGCGCCGGCGGCCTTGCCGATGGCGTTCCAGGTCCACACGGTCCCCGGCTCCACGGCCTCGGAGAAGCGCGCCAGGCAGCGCACCTTGCCGTGCATGGACTCCACCCAGATCCAGTCGCCGTCGGCGATGCCCTGGGCCCGCGCGGTGACCGGGTTCACGTACAGGTAGTTGTAGGTGTGGATCTGGCGCAGCCAGGCGTTCTGGCTGTCCCAGGAGTGGTACATGGCCATGGGCCGCTGGGTCACCGCGGTGAGCGGGAACTTGTGCTTGTCGGAGAGCTGCGACTCGATCGGCTCGTAGAAGAACGGCAGCGGGTCGAAGTAGGTCTCGATGCGGCGCCTCAGATGCTGGGGCGGCTGGCGGCCGTCGGTCTTGCCCTGGGCGGCGAGGCGGAACTTCTGCAGCACCTCGGAATAGATGTGGATGTTGATCGGCTCGGCGTAACGGGTGAGGCCGTGCGCCTGCGCCCACTGCAGATAGCCCTGGTTCCAGTTGCGCATGTACTGGAAGGACTTGGGCAGGTGGTACTGGTAGACGCAGTTGTTCTTCTCGTACATCTGCCACTGGTTGGGGTTGGGCTCGCCGCGCATCGCCTTCTCGCCGCCGCGTCCGCGCCAGCCGGCCAGGAAGCCGATGCCGGAGCCCGGAGCGGTCTCGAAGTTGACGACGAAGTCGGGGTAGTCGCGGTACTTGCGGCTGCCGTCCTCCTTGACGAACACCGGCAATTTGAGGCGCGTGCCCAGCTCGATCAGCACCTCCTGGAAGGGCTTGCAGTCGCCCGTGGGCTCCACGACCGGGATGCGCACCGAGTCGACGGGGCCGTCGAATTCGGAGATGGGCCTATCCAGCATGGACATGACGTCGTGGCGCTCCAGATAGGTGGTATCCGGCAGCACCAGGTCGGCGAAGGCCACCATCTCCGACTGGAAGGCGTCGGCCACGATGATGTACGGGATCTTGTACTCGCCGTTGTCATCCTTGTCGTTGAGCATCTTGCGGACCTGCTCGGCGTTCATGGTGGAATTCCACGACATGTTGGCCATGAAGATGAGCAGCGTGTCGATCGTGTAGGGGTCGCCGCGCCAGGCGTTGGTGATGACGTTGTGCATCAGGCCGTGGGCCGAGAGCGGGTATTCCCAGGAGAAGGCCTTGTCGATGCGCACCGGGTTGCCCGCCTCATCCACGAAGAGGTCGTCCGGGTCCGCCGGCCAGCCCAGCGGCATGCCGTTCAAGGGGGTGTTGGGCTGCACGTCCTCCGGGCCCTTGGGGGTCTTCGGGCAGGGCGGGATGGGACGCGGGAAGGGCGCCTTGTGGCGGAAGCCGCCCGGGCGGTCGATGGTGCCCAGGATGGACATCAGGATGGAGAGCGCCCGGATGGTCTGGAAGCCGTTGGAGTGGGCCGCGAGCCCCCGCATGGCATGGAAGGCCACGGGGTTGCCGGTGATGGTCTTGTGCTCGACGTCCCAGGCGTCGGTCCAGGCGATGGGCAGCTCGATCTTCTCGTCGCGCGCGGTGATGCCCATCTCGTGGGCCAGGCGCCGGATGGTCGCGGCCGGGATGCCGGTGATGTCGGCGGCCCACTCGGGGGTGTACTGCTCGACGCGCTCGGCCAGGAGCTGGAAGGCGGGCTTCACCGGGGTGCCGTCGGAGAGCCTGAAGCTGCCCATCAGGCGCGGGTCCACCCCCAGGGTGTGGGTGGACACGGGGCGGTTCAGCTCGCGGTCCCACCAGAGCTTGTTCTGGGCGTCGAAGCAGCCCTCCTCGGGCGGCACCTCGAAGCGCACGAACATGCCGTACTCGGAGCTCTTCGGGTCCATGTTCACGAGCTCCGCCGCGTTGGAGTACTGGGTGAGGAAGTCGCGGTCGTACAGGCCCTGCTTGATGATCTCGTGGGTGAGCGCCAGGAGCAGCGCGCCGTCGGTGCCCGGCTTGATCGGGATCCACTCGTCGGCGATGGCGGAGTAGCCGGTGCGCACCGGGTTGATGGAGATGAAGCGGCCGCCGTTGCGCTTGAACTTGGAGATGGCGATCTTCATCGGGTTGGAGTGGTGATCCTCGGCGGTGCCGATCATCACGAAGAGCTTGGCGCGGTCGAGGTCGGGGCCGCCGAACTCCCAGAACGAGCCGCCGATGGTGTAGATCATGCCGGCGGCCATGTTCACCGAGCAGAAGCCGCCGTGGGCGGCGTAGTTGGGCGTGCCGTAGTTCTTGGCGAAGAGGCCGGTCAGGGCCTGCATCTGGTCGCGGCCGGTGAAGATGGCGAAGCGCTTGGGATCGGTGGCGCGGACCTTGGCCAGACGCTCTTCCATGATGGCGAAGGCCTCGTCCCAGCTGATCTCCTCGAATTCACCGCGGCCGCGCTCGGCGCCTTCCTTGCGGCGCAGCGGCCTGGTCAGGCGCGCCGGGGAATACTGCTTCATGATCCCCGAGGAACCCTTGGCGCAGAGCACGCCCTGGTTCAGGGGATGATCGGGGTTACCCTCGATGAAGCGCACCTCGCCGTTCTTCAGGTGCACCTTGATGCCGCAGCGGCAGGCGCACATGTAGCAGGTCGTGGTACGGACTTCCTCGTGCAGCGGCTGCTCGGTGGTCTTGGCGTGCATCTCTTCCCTACCTTCCGACATGACCGCTTGACGTCGGCCCGCGGCGGCCGCCCTGGTCACGGTCAATAAAAATTACATATTCAGAATTTTCGCATATTCAAAATGACGCAGATCAAATTTTTCTTATCGCTCTTCTTTACCTCCTTATAGGCCATGCTTTTCGAAGGGATTTCGGCATGCCCGGCGGGATGATGCGCAGGACCCTTCCCCATATATATATATAGATTTTTTTGATGGACAGGCCTCCGCCTGCCCGGCCGGCCGCGGAGGTGAAAAAGACACATCGCCCAAAACGCCGGCGTGCCCGCCTGGCGCGCCGAGCGCCCTCCCCCACGGATCATGCTAATCTCGGCCGCAGAGCCGGGTCTGTCCGCCAGAACCAATGCATAAGCCCAGGGGGCACCATGACCAATCCGCACCCGCTGCCTGACCAGCCCATCCCGGATCGGGTCCTCCGCGCCCTGATCGTCGACGACGAGCCGCGCTACCTGAACAGCACGCGCCTGCTCATCGCCCAGCACTTCGGCAGCGTCGACACCGCGGCCACGGGGCGCGAGGCCTACCGCCTCCTGGAGCACAACGCCTACGACATCGTCCTGCTCGACCTGATGCTGCCCGACGCCTCGGGGCACGACATCATGCGCGCCATCCGCGCGAGGCGGCCCGACACCCTGGTCATCGTGGTCAGCGGGGACGCCGCCATCGAGGCCGCCATCGAGGCCCTGCGCGCGGGCGCCTACGATTTCCTGCGCAAGCCCTACGAGGCCGAGGAGCTCACCAAGACCCTGCGCAACGCCTTGCGGCAGCTGGAGCTGCACCGGGACAACCGGCACTTCCAGCAGCGGCTGCAGCAGTCCGAGCACTGGCACCGCCTGCTCGTCAACCTCTCGCCCGACATCATCTACACCCTCGACGCCGCGGGCCGCTTCACCTACCTGAACGAATCCGTCGAGGGCCTGCTCGGCTACTGCCGCGACGAGCTGCTGGGCCAGCCCTGGACGGCCATCGTCCCGGAAGAGGACGTGGAGGGCGCCCGCCACCGCATGGACGAGCGCCGCACGGGCGAGCGCGCCACGCGCAACGCCGAGCTGCGCTTCCGGCGCAAGTCCGCCGGCCCCGAAGCGGCCCATGCGGCGGTGGAGCTGAGCGCCCTGGGTCTCTACCGGGACGGGCCGGACGGCGGGGCGGAGTTCCTCGGCAGCTACGGCGTCGCGCGCGACGTGAGCGCGCGCAAGGAGGCCGAGGCCACGGTCCGCTTCCAGGCCTATCACGACCTGCTCACGGGGCTGCCCAACCGCGCCCTGTTCCGGGAGCGGCTCTCCCAGGCCCTGATCCAGGCCAGACGCGACGGCCGCATGCTGGCCGTGATGTTCCTGGACCTCGACCGCTTCAAGGTGGTCAACGACACCCTGGGCCACCTGGTCGGCGACAAGCTGCTGCAGGCGGTGAGCCAGCGGGTCGGCCGCTGCCTGCGCGAGGGCGACACCCTGGCGCGCATCGGCGGCGACGAGTTCCTGCTGCTGCTGCCCAGCATCCGCTCCCGCGAGAGCGCGGCCCTCATCGCGCGCAAGATCCTGGCCGCGCTCGATGCCCCCTTCCACATCGAGGGCCATGAGCTCTTCGTCACCACCAGCATCGGCATCGCCGTCCACCCCGACGACGGCGACGCCCTGGAGACGCTCATCAAGCACGCCGATCTCGCCATGTACCACGCCAAGGACCACGGCCGGGACGGCTACCGCTTCTTCCTGCCCGACCTCAACGCCCTGATGGACGGGCGCCTGCGCCTGGAGAACGACCTGCGCCGGGCGCTGCAGCGCGGCGAGTTCGAGGTCTATTACCAGCCCCAGGTGTCCATCGCCGACCGGCGCATCGTCGGCATGGAGGCCCTGGTGCGCTGGCACCACCCGGACAAGGGCATGGTGCTGCCCGCCGACTTCATCGCCCTGGCCGAGGACACCGGCCTCATCGCCCCCATCGGCGAGAGCGTGATGCAGCTGGCCTGCCGGCAGGCCAGCCTGTGGCAGGGCATGGGCCTGTCCTCCGTGAGCCTGGCGGTCAACCTCTCGGCCAGGCAGCTCGAGCAGCCCCGCTTCGTCGAGCAGTTCACCGCCACCCTGCAGGCCAACCGCCTGCCCGAGGGCGCCATCGCCATCGAGATCACCGAAAGCACCCTCATGCGCGACTTGGACGGCGCCGTGGCCAAGCTCAAGCGGCTGTGCGACCTGGGCGTGGAGATCTCCATCGACGACTTCGGCACCGGCTACTCCTCGCTGAGCTACCTGAAGAAGCTGCCCATCCACACCATCAAGATCGACCGCAGCTTCGTCCACGACCTGGACAGCGACGGCTCCACCATCGTGGCCGGCATCGCCGCCATGACCAAGGGCCTCAAGCTCAACCTGGTGGCCGAGGGCGTGGAGACCCGCGCGCAGCTCGATTACCTGGCCTCCGTCGGCTGCGACGCCTACCAGGGCTTCCTCTTCAGCCAGCCGCTGTCCGCCGCGCAGGCCACACCGCTGCTGCAGCCGCAGCTGCATTGACCCGGCGCTTGCACAAAAGGCTCGGCCCCCTGTAGGAGCGGCTTGAGCCGCGAACGCGGTCTGCATCGATGCAAATCGCGGCTCTTGTCCCCGGATGGGGGGGAGCCGCTCCTACAGACTCCGCTCCCAAATGGCGTGCCGCTCCGTCCAGGCGGACGGATGAGGCATCCGGGTCGGCACCGATGCATTAAACTGCGCGGTCCCCATCCCCGCGATCCCCCATGGCCCACGACCTCCCCGGACCCGTCAGCCCGATCCCGCCGCCCGGGGCCTCCCAGTGGCGGGCGGCCCTGCGGCTCATCCCCTATGTCTGGCAGTACAAGGGGCGGGTGACGGCCGCCATGGCGCTGCTCATCCTGGCCAAGCTCGCCAACGTCTCCGTGCCCCTGGCCCTGAAGGCGATCGTCGACCACCTGCAGGACCCGGCGGTGGCGCTCACCCTGCCCCTCTTCTTCATCGTCCTCTACGGCGTGCTGCGCTTCGGCAACACCGCCTTCACCGAGCTCAGGGACGGGCTCTTCGCGCGGGTGCTGCAGCGGGCCATGCGCGCCGTGGTCTTCGACGTCTTCCGGCACCTGCACGCCCAGTCGCTGCGCTTCCATCTGGAGCGGCGCACCGGGGGCCTCGCCGCCGACATCGAGCGCGGCGCGCGCTCGATCCGCTTCCTGATCAACTTCTCGCTCTTCAACATCGCCCCCACCCTGCTCGAGATCCTCATGGTGGCGGGCATCCTCTTCGCCAAGTACGACCCCTGGTTCGGCGCCATCACCCTCATGACCCTGGTGGTCTACATCGGCTTCACCGTGGCGGTGACCAACTGGCGCCTCCAGTTCCGCCGCTCCATGAACGAGACCGACGCCGCCGCCAACGCCCGCGCGGTGGACAGCCTCTTGAACTACGAGACGGTGAAGTACTTCAACAACGAGCCCTACGAGGCCGAACGGCTCAACCGCGACCTGAGCCGCGCCGAGGACGCCGCGGTGCGCAGCGAGATCTCGCTCGCCTGGCTCAACGCCGGCCAGGCGGCCATCATCGCCCTGGGGGTGACCGCCATGATGGGGCTCGCCGCGAAGGGCGTCGCGGACCGGAGCATGACCCTGGGCGACCTGGTGCTGGTCAACGCCTTCCTGATCCAGCTCTTCATCCCGCTCAACTTCCTGGGCACCGTTTATAGAGAGATCCGCAACGCCCTCACCGACATGGAGAAGCTCTTCGGCCTGCTCGGGCGCGCGCCCGAGATCCGGGACGCGCCGGACGCGCGTCCCCTGAAGATAGAAAAGGGGGAGGTGAGATTCGAAAACGTGGCCTTCGCCTACGATGCGCGCCGCCCCATCCTGCACGGCATCAGCTTCACCGTGCCGGCCGGGCGCAAGCTCGCCGTGGTGGGCGCGAGCGGGGCCGGCAAGTCCACGCTCTCGCGGCTGCTGTTCCGCTTCTACGACATCACCGATGGAAGGATATCGATCGACGGCCAGGACATCCGGAAGGTCACCCAGCAGAGCCTGCGCGCCGCCATCGGCATGGTCCCGCAGGACACGGTGCTGTTCAACGACAGCCTCTACTACAACATCGCCTACGGCCGCCCCGACGCGAACCCGGAGGAGGTCCGCGCCGCGGCCCGCGCCGCCCATCTCGATCGCTTCATCGAGAATCTTCCCGACGGCTACGGCACCCTGGTGGGCGAGCGCGGGCTCAAGCTCTCCGGCGGCGAGAAGCAGCGCGTGGCCATCGCGCGCGCCATCCTCAAGGACCCGCCCATCCTGGTCTTCGACGAGGCCACCTCCTCGCTCGACTCCGCCACCGAGAAGGCCATCCAGACCGAGCTCGCGCGCATCTCGCGGGACCGCACGACATTGATCATCGCGCACCGGCTCTCCACCGTGGTCGACGCCGACGAGATCCTGGTCCTCGAGGCCGGCCGCATCGTCGAGCGCGGCGGCCACGCGGCGCTGCTCGCGCAGGGCGGCCGCTACGCCCGCATGTGGCAGCTGCAGCTCAGGGGCGAGAGGGAGACCCAGGGCGCCTGATAGTCAGGCCGCGCACTCGCCGATCCGAGCGCCGGAACGCCACATCATCGTGCCCCGCCTTCCGCAGGGGAATTGAGCGGCGTGGCGCGGGACGCAGACAGTCCCCCCAGCCCCGCATCAAGGGGGCGATTCCAACCCCAGGACCTTGACGCCGGGCATGCGCGCGAAATCGGCGATGTTGGCGGTGAGCACCGGGAAGCCGTGGCGCAGGGCCGTGGCGCCGATGACGAGGTCGTGCGCCCCTACGGTGATCCGCGGCGGCAGGGCGGCGAAGAGTTCGGCGTGGACTCGGGCGGTGGCGAGATCGAAGTCGAGCACGGGGATGGCCTGCAACAGCCCTTCGACGAAGGCGGCGCGCTTCATGCGGCGGGCCGGGCTGTCGGCCTTGTGCACGCCGACCAGGAGCTCGGAGGCAGTGATGGCACTGATGAAGGCCTCGCCGTATTCCGCCCAGGTGTCGAAATTCACCGTGCCCCGTGCCCGCTCGGCGCGGATGAGCACGTTGGTGTCGAGGATCAGTCCCATGCGTCGGCGTCGCGCCGAAGCCTGCGCCGGGCGGCGGCGATGTCGGCCTCGAAGGCGCGGGACTCGGCCTCGTCCAGGGCGGGCAAGGCGGCGAACAGGCGGTTGAGCTCCGCCACGGGGAAACCCGTGGCGCCCGCCGGCACGATGCGCGCCACGGCCTCGCCCCCGCGCCGGACCTCGAAGGCCGCGTGCTGGTACTTGACCTGATTGAGCACATCGGAGAAGCGGCGCGCCGCCTCGGTCGCGTTGAGAGGCCTGTAGTCCATTTGCCATAATTAAAGAATTAGACAATCTGATTCTCGGATAATCAATGGCGCTTCACAAGCCCTATCTTCCGGAGTGCTCCCCCGCCTCCCCGCCCGGCAGCCAGAGCCGGTGCGCGTCCAGAAGCAGCCGGGCGACGGCCTCGTTGGCGGCGAGCCGCGCCTGCTCGGCGGCGAGCTGCGCCTCCAGGGCCCCGCGGCGGGCGAGCAGGGTCTCGGTGAGGCCCAGCTCGCCGAGCTCGTAGGCGCGGCGGGCGAGCTCGGCATGCCGGCCCGAGGCCTGCGCCGCGGCCTGCAGGCGCTGCCAGCTCTCCACCCCGGAGGCGGCCCGCTGCCAGTTGCCTGCGGCCTGGGCGGCGAGGCTGCGGCGAGCCGCCGCCTCCTCTTCCGCCATGGCCTCGGCCTGGCCCTGCCAGACCCGGGCCTGGGCCCGGCGCGCCGCACCGGGCAGCGGCAGGCTCACGGAGAGGCCCAGCACCCGCTCCTCGCCGTCGCGTTCGCTGGCGTAGCGCAGGCCCAGGGTGGGGTCGGGCAGGGCATCGGCCTCGGCGCGGCGGGTGGCGAGCCGCAGCCGCTCCGCGGCCCGCCTGAGGGCGAGGAGCTCGTGGTTGTGCTCCAGGGTGTGCGCGACCCAGTCGGCCTCGCCGCCCTCGGGCAGGGCGGGTTCGGCGGCCGCGGCCGAAGGCGCCGGCAGCTCGGGGAAGCGGGCCCTGAGCTCGGCCGCGGTCTGGTCCCGGCGCGCCTCCGCCTGGCGCGCCGCCGCGTCCGCCTGGGCCAGTGCCGCCTCGGCCTGCAGGGCGTCCATGCGGGCGGCGTCGCCGCGCTTCACCCGGACCTCGACGATGCGCCGCTGCTCCGCGAGCAGCGCGGCCTGACCCCGCCAGAGCCGCGCCTCCGCCTCGGCCTGGCGCCAGGCGTACCAGGACGCGAGGAGCTGGCGCCCGGCCTCGTGGCGGGCGTCGCCCACGCGCTCCTGGGCCTCCTGCACGCCGCGCTCGCCGATGGCGTCGTCCAGGCGGGCCTTGCCCGGCAGGCGCAGGCCGCGCTCCAGCCCCGCCTCCCACTCCTTGGCCTCCGGCCCGCCGTTCACCGTGCGGCGCGCACCGCCGAGGCGCAGGCCGAACTCGTGGCTGCCGGCGCGCAGCCTCTCGTGCTCGGCCCGGGCGGCGCGGGCGCCGGCCTCGGCCGCGCGCACCTTGGGGTGGCCGGTGAGGGCCTGGAGCGCCACCGGCTCCGGCGGCAGGTCGGCCGGGGGCTGCGCCGCCGCGGCGCCGGCCAGGCCCAAGGCGAACAGGCAGGGCGCCAGCCGTATTGCGCCACCCAGCACCCGCCGCCCACTGCCCACTGCCCACTCCTTCTTCATGCCAGTCTCCCGAATTCGATCACCGGGCTCAGCCAATAGGCCACGTCCCGCTTGGGGAAGCGCTCTTTCAGGTGTGCCAGCAGGGTCTGGGCCTGCTCCGCCTCGAGCACGATCTGCACCGCGAAGCGCGCGCTGCGCCCGCGCACCTGCTCCTGCACGGAGAGCGGCGCGCCCCGGTGGCTGCCCCCCTCCGCCTCGTAGCGGGTGAAGCCCGAGGCCCACTCGGGGTGGGCGAGGAGCTGCTCCAGGAGTTCCTCCTCCAGCGCCCGGGGCGCGGCGAGGGTCAACATGACGAGATTCATTTCACGTCTCCCAAACGATCATGCTGGTCGTGATCGCCATGACTGTTGCCCTCACCCCGGCCTTCATGCCCTTCGGGGTGCCCTCCCGCCTGCGGGCGAGGGGGACTAGGGTGTCGCTGCGCGACCTCTGTGCAGATGAAGCGCCGGTAGAGCACCGGCAGCACGATGAGGGTCAGCGCGGTGGAGGTGAAGAGCCCCCCCACCACCACGATGGCGAGCGGCTTCTGGATCTCCGAGCCCGGGCCGGTGGCGGCGAGCAGCGGGATCAGGCCCCAGGCGGTGATGCTGGCGGTCATCAGCACCGGCCGCAGGCGCCGCAGCGCCCCTTCGCGCACCACCTGCTCGGGGGGCAGCCCCAAGGCGGCGAGCTGGTTGAAGTGGGAGACCATGACCACGCCGTTCAGCACCGCGATGCCCAGCAGCGCGATGAAGCCCACCGAGGCCGGCACCGAGAGGTATTCGCCGGTGACGAAGAGGCCGGCGATGCCGCCGACCAGGGCGAAGGGGACGTTGGCCAGCACCAGGACGGCCTGCTTGACCGAGCCGAAGGTGGCGAAGAGCAGGGCGAAGATGAGCGCCAGCGCCACCGGCACCACGACCGCGAGGCGCGCGGCGGCCCGCTGCTGGTTCTCGAACTGGCCGCCGTACTCGACCCGGTAGCCCTCGGGCAGCTTCACCTCGCGGGCGATGCGCGCCTGCGCCTCCTCGACGAAGCCCACCAGGTCGCGCCCCGCCACGTTGGACTGCACCGTGACGTAGCGCGCGGCGTTCTCGCGGTTGACGAAGACGGGGCCGTCGGCGCGCACGAGCCGCGCGACCTCCCTGAGCGGGATGGCCACCCCCGAGGGAGTCGGGATGCGCAGGGCCTCGAACAGCGCGGGCGAGGCGCGCACGTTCTCGCCGGCCTTCAGGACGAGCGGCGTGCGCCGCACCCCCTCCTGGACGATGCCGAGCGGCGCCCCTTCCAACTGCGCCCGCAGGAAGCCGGCCACGTCGTCGACGGAAAGGCCGTAGCGGCCGGCGGCGAGGCGGTCCACCTCGATCCGGAAGTACTGCACCCCCTCGTTCTTGCGGCTGAAGACGTCCTGGGCGCCGGGCACGCCCTTGAGCGCCGCCTCGACCTGGTCGGCCAGGCGGTTGAGCGCATCGATGTCGGGGCCGAAGACCTTCACCGCGAGGTCGCCGCGGCTGCCGGTGAGCATCTCGGACACCCGCATGTCGATGGGCTGGGTGAAGGCGTAGTTGATGCCCGGGAAGTCCGCCATGACGCGGCGGATCTCGTCCATGAGCCAGTCCTTGGAGGGCTCGCGCCATTCGTCCACGGGTTTCAGCACCAGGAAGCTGTCCGTCTCGTTGAGCCCCATGGGGTCGAGGCCCAGCTCGTCGGCGCCGGCCCGCGCCACCACGCCCTGGATCTCGGGGATGCGCTGCATGAGGGCGCGCTGCACCAGCATGTCCTGCGCCAGGCTCTCCTCCAGGCTGATGGAGGGCAGCTTCTCCAGCTGCAGCAGGAGGTCGCCTTCGTCCAGCGTGGGCATGAAGGACTTGCCGATGAAGGGATACATGGCCGCGGCCGCGAGCAGCAGCGCCAGGGCCGCCGCCGCCACCGTGCGCACCCGCTTCAGGGCGAAGTCCAGCACCGGGGTGTAGAGGCGGGTCGCCCAACGCACCAGCCAGGGGTCGGCGTGGGCGCCCTCCTTCAAGAGCCAGGCCGAGAGCACCGGCACCACGGTGAGCGACAGGAGCAGCGACGCGCCCAGGGCGAAGACGATGGTCAGCGCCACCGGGATGAAGAGCTTGCCCTCCAGCCCCTCCAGGGTGAGCAGCGGCAGGAACACGATCATGATGATCGCCACGCCCGAGGCCGTCGGCGTGGCCACCTCGCGCACGGCGCGGAAGACCTGGTGCAGCTTGGGCGACTTGGCCTCGCCCTGCGCCAGATGGCTCACTATGTTTTCGACGACGACCACGGCCCCGTCCACCAGCATGCCGATGGCGATGGCCAGGCCCCCCAGGCTCATGAGGTTGGCCGACAGCCCGAACTGGCGCATGAGCAGGAAGGTCGCCAGGGCCGCGAGCGGCAGGGTGAGCGCCACGGTGAGCGCCGCCCGCACGTTGCCGAGGAAGAGGAAGAGCAGCACCACGACCAGCACGATGGCCTCCAGGAGGGCCCTGGACACCGTGCCCACGGCCCGCTCCACCAGGGCCGAGCGGTCGTAGAAGGGGCGCACCTCCACGCCCTTCGGCAGGCTGGGCGCGATCTCTTCCAGGCGCTGCTTCACCGCCGCCACCACCTCCCGGGCATTGGCACCCTTGAGGCCCAGGACCAGGCCCTGCACCGCCTCGCCGCGGCCGTCCTGGGTCACCCCGCCGTAGCGGGTGAGGCTGCCGAGCCGCACCTGGGCGAGCTCGCCCACCCGCACCGGCACCCCGGCGACGTTCTTCACCACGATGCCGGCCAGGTCCTCCAGGGACTGGACCGCGCCCTCGACCCGCACCAGCCAGACCTCCTCGCCCTCGGCGAGGCGCCCGGCGCCATCGTTGCGGTTGTTGGCGGCGATGGCCTGCCTCAGCTCCGCCAGGGTCACGCCGCGGGCGCTCATCGCGGCGTTGTCGGGCGCCACCTCGAAGGTCTTCGCGAGCCCCCCCAGGGCGTTGACGTCGGCCACGCCCGGCAGGGTCCGCAGCTGCGGCCGGATCACCCAGTCGAGCAGCCCCCGCCGCTCGGCGAGCGAGAGCCCCTCGCCCTCCACGGTGAACATGAACATCTCCGAGAGCGGCGTGGTGATCGGCGCCAGCCCCCCGCCCACCCCCTCCGGCAGGGCGTCCATGGCGGCGTTGAGCCGCTCGGCCACCTGGCTGCGGGCCCAGTAGATGTCGGTGCCGTCCTCGAAGTCGATGGTGATGTCGGTGAGCCCGTACTTGGAGACGGAGCGCAGGATGCGCTGCCTGGGGATGCCCAGCATCTCCGTCTCGATGGGCGCGGCGATGCGGGTCTCCACCTCCTCCGGGGTCATCCCCGGGGCCTTGAGGATGAGCTTGACCTGGGTGGTGGAGACATCCGGGAAGGCGTCGATGGGCAGCCCCCGCCAGGCCTGGATGCCCGCCGCGGTGAGCAGCAGGGTGAGCCCCAGGACGAGCAGGCGCTGGGTGAGGGAGAACTCGGTCAGGCGGGCGAGCATGCTGCCTCCCCTCTCCGTGGGAGCGGCTTTAGCCGCGATAAGCAGGCCGGCAAGGGCATCGCGGCTAAAGCCGCTCCCGCGGCGCCGCGCCACCGCCTATGAGGGTTTCCCATCATTCGCCCCCCATGCCCTGCCATGCCGCCTTCAGGGCGGCCACGCCCTCGACCGCGATCTTCTCCTCGCCCGTGAAGGGCCCGTCCACGGCGGCCGCCTGGGCGGCCTGGGAGAGGACCTTCACCGCCTCGGGCTCGAAGCCTCCCGGGCGCTCGACGAAGACGTAGTTCTGGCCTGCCACGCGCACGATGGCCCGGGCCGGCACCCGCCATTGCCTGGCCCCGGTGAGGCCCTCGATGCGCGCCTCCACGTTCTGGTTGAGCCTGAGCTGCCCCTCCGGATTGCTCACCCGGGCGCGGATCAGCACCGTCTGGGCAGCGCTGACGCTGCTGCCCACCGCCACCACCGTGCCCTTCGCCTGGGTACCGGGCACGCGGATCGTCTGCCCCTTGGCGGCCTGCGCGGCCACCTCCGCCGGGGCCTGGATCTCCAGCCACAGGGGGTCGAGCCGGGCGATGCGGAAGAGCGGCGCGGCGGCCTCCACCCGGGCGCCGGTCACCGCCGTCCGCTCCACCACCGCGCCGGCGATGGGGGCGGCGAGGGTCACGCTGTCGACGAGGCGCTCGCCGCGCTCGACCGCCCGGATGTCGGCGCCGGACAGGCCCATGAGCCGGAACCAGGCGCGCCGCTCGTCGAGCGCGGCGCGGGCCTGCTCGTGCGCGGCGCGCGATGCCTGCAGGCGCGACTCGGCGATGATGCCCTCCCGGAACAGGGCCTCGTCGCGCCGCGCGGCCTCCTCGGCGAGCCGCAGCTGCACCGCGGCCTGGGCGAGCTCGCGCTGGCCGGCCGTGAGCTGCTCGCTCCTGAGCGTGGCGAGGGCCTGGCCGGCACGTACCGTCTCGCCTTCGGCGACGCGCACGCCGGTGACGAGCCCCGACACCGGCGCGGCCACCACCCGCTCCTGGGCGGGCGGCACGGTGACGGTGGCGGGCAGGCCCACGGTGACGGCCCCGGCATGGGCCACCATGGGCGCCGTGGCGATGCGCAGCGCGGCGCGCTGGGCGGGGCTGACGGGGATGAGCTTGTCGCCGGCCCAGGCGGGTGCGAGCAGGGACACGGCCAAAAGCAATGCGAGCGAGCGAGGCATGAATCCTCTCCTGTTGCGGCCGCGGACGCGGCCGTTTGGGTCAGTCGGGCTGGAGGGGCCGCCGGGGGCGGCCGAGCGCGTCAGGCGCGCGGCGGCGCGCAGGCGTCGGGGACGAGGTAGGAAAACCGCGGCGGGGCGGCGGGGCCCTCCCGCTGCGGCCGGGCCAGCCCATGGGCATGGGGCGAGACCGGCAGGCGGCCCACGAGGACGGGGCCCTCCGGGGGCAGGCCGTCCAGGCGGGACTCCAGGGAACTGGCCACGCCGATGGCCTCCTGCTCGTGCGCATGGCCCTCGCCGGCCACCCCCTCCTGGCCCTGCGCCGTGGGGTGCGTCCATCCCGGCAGGTGCACGCCGCCATGCCCCTCCGCCGCCGCATGGGCATGCAGCAGCGGCGCCAGGCACTGCAGGCAGGCGAAGAGGATCAGGAGGAAGGAAGCCGGACGGCGTTTCATGGGGCCGGATTAGAAACCCGTTGCTTAGACCGAGTCAAACCCCGTAATCCGCAGCTGGCACGGATGGACACGGACCAAGACCCTGCGCAATCAGCCTGTTGCCGGACGTCCCGGCTCGGCATCCAGGTGCGCCATTGATCGTTACAAGTCTTTGCAGCATCGGTGGACAACGGCTTTTTCCAGGCTTGATGGAACACGCCCTGCCCCGGCGGGGGCGAGGGACGCGGTTTCGCTGTGCGGGTTTCACGGTAACCGCCGAATCTTAAGGTTTGCTGAAGGCTCAGGGCCGCACCGCCCCGAACCGCGCCCCGGTCAGCCGCGCAGGCTGATCACCGGCCAGCCGTGCGCCTCGGCGTGCGCCCTCAGGGTCGGGTCCGGGTCGACGGCGACGGGATGGTGCACGTGGGCGAGCAGCGGCAGGTCGTTGAGCGAGTCGCTGTAGAACCAGCTGTCCTCCACGCTCGCCCAGGTCTCGCCCCGCTCGGCGAGCCAGGCCTCCAGGCGCCTGACCTTGCCCTCCCTGAACGCAGGCTCCCCCACCACCCTGCCGGTGAACTCCCCGGCGAGCGCCTCGGGCTCGGTGGCGATGAGGTGCCCGATGCCGAAGTGCCGCGCGATGGGGCCGGTGACGAAGCTGTTGGTGGCGGTGACGATGACCCGCAGGTCGGTCTCGTGCCGCTTGAGCAAGGCCGGCGTGCCCGGCGCGACCATGGGGATGACCTTGCGCGCCATGAACTCGGCGTGCCAGGCGTCGAGCTGGGCGCGGGGGTGGCGCGAGAGCGGTTTCAGCTGGAAGTCGAGGAACTCGTGGATGTCCAGGCTGCCGGCCTTGTACTGCTCGTAGAAGGCCTGGTTGCGCGCCTCGTACACCTCCCGGTCGAGCACGCCCTTGCCGATGAGGAACTGGGCCCACTCGAAATCGGAATCCCCGGCGAGCAGGGTGTTGTCCAGGTCGAAAAGCGCGAGACGCACGGCGGTCCTCTATCAGCACTGGCTAAAATTGGGCCGAAGTATAGCCGCCTCCGGAAAAACCCGTCCGACCGCCAAGGACGCGGAGAAAATTCAGCGGGGGCTGCGCGCAGGGCCAGCCACCCCCATCGTGGCTACGCGGAAAATGGGATTTCTTTGCGTCCCTTGCGCCTTTGCGGTTCCAATAGGGCCTCGATATGGACCTGACCTCCGCCAACATCCCCCCCGCCTGGCACCTCGCCCTCTGGCTGCTCGCCGGCGGCGTCTTCCTCGGCATCTGGCGCCGGGCCGCCTGGCGGATGCTCGCCGACCGGGCCAACCTCAACGTCTTCGCCGCCGCGGCGGTGGCGGTCCTGGGGCTCTGGCTCATCAAGGCGGGGATCAAGCCTGGGCTCAACTTCCACCTGCTGGGCGCCAGCGCGCTGACCCTCATGTTCAGGCCCTGGTTCGCACTGCTCGCCCTGGCCCTGGTGCTCGCCGCCGTCACCGCGCAGAGCGGCGAGTTCAACGCCTACCCCGCCAACCTGCTGATCATGGGGGTGGCGCCGGTGGCGGTGAGCTGGGCCCTCTACCGCCTCGCGGACCGCAGGCTGCCCAACCACCTGTTCGTCTACATCTTCGTCAACGCCTTCTTCGGCCCGGCCCTGGCGGTGTCCGCCGTGGGGCTGGCCTCCACCGGCTTCGTCGCGGCGGCCGGGGCCTACAGCCTGGACTACCTGCTGGCGGACTACCTGCCCTTCTATCTGCTCATCGCCTGGTCCGAGGCCTTCGCCACCGGCATGGTCATGACCATCCTGGTGGTCTACAGGCCCGAGTGGGTCGCCACCTTCGACGACCGGCGCTACCTCCACGGCAAATAGTCAGAGCTTGTGAAGAAACCGTAGCGAGCGGCCCGAGAGCAAGGCGGACGGAACG
>DYFL01000041.1 GCA_020725195.1 Hydrogenophilus sp. | reverse complement strand
AGGCGATGCAGCGCTCCTCGCCGTTGGGATAGCGGCGCTGGGCGTGCAGGCCGCGGAAGCGGGGCGACTGGGGCGCGCGCTCCTCGGGGTACTGCACGGTGATCTTGCGGGCGAAGAAATAGCGCCCGGTCATGCCCATGCCCCTGACCAGCTCGGTCAGCAGGAAGGTGTCGAAGAAGTGCTTGATGCGGCTCAGCATCCCAGGTTCCTAGTGGAAGAGATAACCCAGCGGGGTCTGCATGACCGCGCCCATCAGCACCAGCCAGACCAGGGTCACGGGGATGAACACCTTCCAGCCCAGGCGCATGATCTGGTCGTAGCGGTAGCGGGGGAAGGTGGCGCGGAACCAGAGGAAGAGGAAGAGCACGAAGGCGATCTTGGCGGCGAGCCAGTGGAAGCCGTCGGGCAGGAAGGGCACGGGGGAGAGCCAGCCGCCCAGGAACAGGAGGCTGGTCAGCGTGGCCACCAGGATCATGTTGGCGTATTCCGCCAGGAAGAAGATGGCGAAGGCCATGCCGGAATAGTCCACGTGGAAGCCGGCCACGATCTCGGACTCGCCCTCGGCCACGTCGAAGGGCGCCCGGTTGAGTTCCGCCACGCCGGAGATCAGGTACACGAGGAACAGCGGGAAGAGCGGCAGGAAATACCACTCCAGCATCCCCCACTCGCCCTTCTGGCCGTTGACGATGTCGACCAGGTTGAGGCTCTGGGCGCTCATGAGCACGCCCACCAGGGCGAAGCCCATGGCGATCTCGTAGGACACGATCTGGGCCGCGGAGCGCATGCTGCCGAGGAAGGCGTACTTGGAGTTGGAGGCCCAGCCCGCCAGCACCACGCCGTACACGCCCATGGAGGTCACGGCCATGATGTAGAGCAGGCCCGCGTCGATGTTGGCGAGCACCAGGGTGTCGGTGAAGGGGATCACCGCCCAGGCCGCGAGCGCCGGCGCCATGGCGAGCACGGGGGCGAGGATGTAGAGGCCTCGGCTCGCCCCGGTCGGGATGACGATCTCCTTGAACATCAGCTTCAGGCCGTCGGCGATGGGCTGCAGCAGGCCGAAGGGGCCGACCCGGTTGCAGCCCAGGCGCACCTGCATGAAGCCGATGATGCGGCGCTCGGCATAGGTCAGATAGGCCACGCCGATCATCAGCGGGGCGACGATGGCGACGATCTTCGCCAGGGTCCAGACGGGGGTCCAGGCCGGTCCGAGCAGTTCCTGGAAGAATTCCATCACAGCCTCTCCAAACTCAGGGTGCCCAGCCTGGCGCCCAGGCCCGCGGTGAGGGGGTGGCCTGCGGCCACGCGCACGGCATCCACGGGCAGCCGGTCATCGCGCCTGAGCCTCAGCACGGCCGCGCCCTCCCCCTGGGTGACCCTCACCTGCCCGCCCTCCTCCAGGCCCAGGCGCGCGATCAGCTCGCCGTGGGCCCAGACCTCGGGGGCGGCGGCGTCGGCGGTCTTCTGCAGGGCCGGCGCGCGGCGCACCAGGGGGTCGAGCTGGTAGATGGGCGTCTCGCCGACCCGATCCAGGCCCTCGACCGGGGCGGGGTGCGCCAGGGCCACGCCCTCGACGGCGTTGTCGAGCCGGGCGCGCACCGTGGCCTCGCCCTCCGGCAGGGCCTCGGCGCGCACCGCCTCGGCGCTGTCGAATTCGAAGCCGGGCAGCTCCAGCAGGTTGCCCAGCACCCGCAGCACCTTCCAGGCGGGCCGCGTCTCGCCCAGGGGCTTCACGGCGCCGTGGAAGGCCTGCAGCCGGCCCTCCATGTTGACGTAGCTGCCCGCCGTCTCGGTGTAGGGGGCGATGGGCAGGAGCACGTGGGCGTAGTCCGGGGCCGCACCCTTGAAGGCGGTGAGCGCGACCACGAACTCGGCGCCCCGCAGCGCCTCCAGGGCCTGGCGGGCGTCGTAGGCGTCGAGCTCGGGCTCCACGCCCATCAGGACGTAGGCCTTGCGCGGCTCGGCCAGCATGCGCCCGGCGTTGCGGCCGCCACCGGCGGGCTGCACGCCCAGCACCTGGGCGCCGACGCTGTTGGCCGCGGGGCTCAGGAACCCCACCCGGGCGCCGCTCGCCTGGCCGATGGCCCAGGCGAGCTGGTGCAGCTCGGCGGCACGGGGGTGCTGCTGGGCCAGGCTGCCGAGGAGCAGCGCCTTGCGCGCGCCGCCCCGGAGGCTCCCGGCGATGGCGCGGGCGGCGTCGGTGACGGCCACGCCGCCGATCGAAGCGGCCACCGCTCCCACATCGAGGCCCGCCTCCTGCAGGGCGCGGGCCACCTGGGCGAGGGCCTGCACCAGGGCGGAGGGCTTGACGACGAGCTTGTGCGCGACCTTGCAGAGCAGGTCGTCGTCCGCGGCGTGGATGATGGACAATTGCGCCCCGGCCTTGACCGCCTGGCGCAGGCGCTGGGCCGCGAGCGGCTGGTCCTTGCGCACGGTGGCGCCCACCAGCAGGACGCGATCCAGATTCGACAGCTCCGCGACGGGCAGGCCCAGCCAGGCGGCGCCGGCGCGCCCGGCGTCGGCGGCGAAGTCGGAATGATTCAGGCGGTGGTCGATGTTGTCGCTGCCCAGGCCGCGGGCGAGCTTCTGCAGCAGATGGAGCTCCTCGACGGTCTGGTGCGGGGAGGCGAGCACGCCGATGGCGTCGCCGCCGTGGGTGTCGCGCAGCATCTTGAGGGCGCCGGCCACCTGGGCCAGGGCCTTGCCCCAGTCGACCTCCACCCAGCGGTCGCCGTCGCGGACCATGGGGCGGGTGAGGCGGTCCTCGCTATAGAGGGCCTCGTAGGAATAACGGTCGCGGTCGGCGAGCCAGCACTCGTTCACCGCCTCGTTGTCCTGCGGCACGGCGCGGTAGACGCGCCCGTCCTTGACGTGCACCAGCATGTTGGCGCCCAGGCCGTCGTGCGGGCTCACCGTCCTGCGCCGGGAGAGCTCCCAGCCGCGGGCCTTGTAGCGGAAGGGCTTGGAGGTGAGCGCGCCCACCGGGCAGAGGTCGATGACGTTGCCCGAGAGCTCGGAGGTCACCTGGTGCTCGAGCCAGGGCATCACCTCGGTGTGCTCGCCGCGGCCCGGCATCCCCAGCTCCATCATCCCGGCGATCTCCTGGCCGAAGCGCACGCAACGGCTGCAGTGGATGCAGCGGGTCATGTCGGTACTGATGAGCGGGCCCAGCTCCTTTTCCCTCACCACCCGCTTGGGCTCGGCGTAGCGCGAGTTGCTCGCGCCGTAGCCCACGGCCAGGTCCTGCAGCTGGCATTCGCCGCCCTGGTCGCAGATGGGGCAGTCGAGGGGGTGGTTGATGAGCAGGAACTCCATCACCCCCTTCTGGGCCTCGACCGCCCGCTCCGAACGGGTCCAGACCTTCATGCCGTCGGTGACCGGCGTGGCGCAGGCCGGCAGCGGCTTGGGCGCCTTCTCCACCTCGACCAGGCACATGCGGCAGCTCGCCGCGATGGACAGCTTCTTGTGGTAGCAGAAATGGGGGATGTAGATGCCCGCCTGGGCGGCCGCGTCCATGAGGGTCGCGCCCGGGGCGACCTCGATCTCACTGCCGTCGATCTCGATATGCGGCATTTAGGGCATGTCCTTGCTCATTTCGCGCATGCGCCGGGGGCGCTTTGGGATGCAGCCCGCGAAGCAAGGCGCGAAGTTGTGCCGCCCACAACGAGCGGCTGGCGACAAAGGGATGCGCCCAAAGCGCCCCCGGCCCGTAGGGTTGCAGCGAGAAATGCGCGCCTGCGGCGTTGCAAAGCTTGCGAATGGAATGACCATTCGCTGCGCCTTGCGCCTTGCATCCATCGCATTTTCGCTGCAACGCATGTGCGAAATGAGCAAGGACATGCCCTAATCCCCCACCATGCAGCGCTTGTTTTCGATGTGGTATTCGAATTCCTTGCGGAAGTGCTTGATGAAGCTGTGCACGGGCCCCACGGCGGCGTCGCCCAGGGCGCAGATGGTGCGCCCGGAGATGTTGCCGCCCACGCTCATCAGGAGGTCGAGGTCCTCGGGGCGGCCCTGGCCGTGTTCGATGCGGTGCACCACGCGGTACATCCAGCCCGTGCCCTCGCGGCAGGGCGTGCACTGGCCGCAGGACTCCTCGAAGTAGAAGTAGGCCAGCCGCTCCAGGGCCTGGACCATGCACACCGTCTCGTCCATGACGATGACCGCGCCGGAGCCCAGCATGGAGCCGGCCTTGGCGATGGCGTCGAAGTCCAGGGTGCAGTCCATCATGATCTCGGCGGGCAGCACCGGCGCCGAGGAGCCGCCGGGGATGACGGCCTTGAGCCTGTGCCCGTCGCGCACGCCGCCGGCCATCTCGAGGAGCTCGGCGAAGGGCGTGCCCAGGGGGACCTCGTAGTTGCCGGGCTGGTTGACGTGGCCGGAGACGGAGAAGATCTTGGTGCCGCCGTTGTTGGGCTTGCCCAGCTCGAGGAAGCGCTGGCCGCCGTGCTTCACGATCCAGGGGATGGAGGCCAGGGTCTCGGTGTTGTTGATGGTGGTGGGCTTGCCGTAGAGGCCGAAGGAGGCCGGGAAGGGCGGCTTGAACCGGGGCTGGCCCTTCTTGCCCTCGATCGACTCCAGCAGCGCGGTCTCCTCGCCGCAGATGTAGGCGCCGTAGCCGTGGTGGGCGTGGATGTCGAAGTCCCAGCCCGAGCCGCAGATGTTCTTGCCAAGATATCCCGCGGCGCGCGCCTCGTCCAGGGCCTGCTCCCAGGACTGGTAGAGCTCGAAGATCTCGCCGTGGATGTAGTTGTAGCCCGCCCGCGCACCCAGGGTATAGCCGGCGATGACCATGCCCTCGATCAGCTGGTGCGGGTTGAACTGGACGATGTCGCGATCCTTGAAGGTGCCCGGCTCGCCCTCGTCCGTGTTGCAGACGACGTACTTGTCGCCCGGGAAGCTGCGCGGCATGAAGCTCCACTTGAGCCCCGTCGGGAAGCCGGCACCGCCACGGCCGCGCAGGGCGGAGATCTTCACCTGCTCGATGATCTGCTCGGCCGGGGTCTTCTCGGCGAGGATCTTCTTCAGCGCCGAATAGCCGCCGTTGGCGACGTAGGTCTCGAGGCTGGCCGGGTTCGGATGGTCCAGGGTCCAGAGGCAGACTTTGGTGCTCATTTCAGCCCGTCCAGCAGTTGGTCCACCGTCTGCGGGGTGAGGCGGGTGTACATCTTGTGGTTGTTGTGCAGGCAGAGCGGGCCGCTGCCGCAAGTACCCATGCACTCGCCTTCCTTGAGGGTGAAGCGGCCGTCCGGCGTGGTCTCGCCGAAGCCGATGCCCAGTTTCTTCTTCAGGTACTCGGCGATGTCGCCCGCGCCCTGCAGCTGACAGGGCAGGTTGGTGCACACGGTGATCTTGTGGCGGCCGCAGGGCGAGAGCTCGTACATGTTGTAGAAGGTCGCCACCTCATAGGCAGCGATCGCCGGCATGCCCAGGTATTCGGCGACGTACTCGATCGTCTCCGTGGACAGCCAGCCCTTCTCCGTCTGGGCGATCCGCAGCGCAGCCATCACCGCGGACTGCTTGTGCTCCGCAGGATACTTGGCGATCTCACGGTCGATCTGGGCAAGGGATTCGGGGGTGAGCAGGGTCAACGGTCTATGTCCCCAAAAACGACGTCGATGGTGCCGATGACGGCGGTCACGTCGGCGAGCATGTGGCCGCGCACCAGCTCGTCGGTCGCCGCCATGTGGGTGAAGCCCGCGGGCCGGATCTTCATGCGGTAGGGCTTGTTGGCGCCGTCGGAGACGAGGTAGATGCCGAACTCGCCCTTGGGGTGCTCGACGGCCGCGTACACCTCGCCCTCGGGCACGTGCATGCCCTCGGTGAAGAGCTTGAAGTGGTGGATCAGCTCCTCCATGTTGTTCTTCATGTCGGCGCGCGGCGGCGGCGCGACCTTGTGGTTGTCCACGATGACCGGGCCTGGGTTCTTGCGCAGCCAGTCCACGCACTGGCGGACGATGCGGTTGGCCTGGCGCATCTCTTCCATGCGGACCAGGTAGCGGTCGTAGCAGTCGCCGTTCCGGCCCACCGGGATCTCGAAATCCATGCGGTCGTAGACCTCGTAGGGGCGCATCTTGCGCAGGTCCCAGACCACGCCGGAGCCGCGCAGCATGGGGCCGGTCAGGCCCAAAGCCTTGGCCCGCTCGGGCGAGACCACCGCGATGTCGACCGTACGCTGCTTCCAGATGCGGTTGTCGGTGAGCAGGGTCTCGTACTCGTCGACATAGACCGGGAAGCGGTCGGTGAAGTCCTCGATGAAGTCGAGCAGCGAACCCTGCCGGTTCTCGTTGAGCCGCTTCACATCCGCCTCGCCCTTGAAGCGGTTGGGCGTGTACTGGGGCATGCGCTCGGGCAGGTCGCGATAGACCCCGCCCGGCCGGTAGTACGAGGCGTGCATGCGGGCACCCGACACCGCCTCGTACATGTCGAAGAGGTCCTCGCGCTCGCGGAAGGTATAGAGGAAGATGGTCATGGCGCCGATGTCCAGACCGTGCGTGCCCAGCCACAGCAGGTGGTTGAGCAGGCGGGTGAGCTCGTCGAACATGACCCGGATGTACTGGGCGCGGATCGGCACCTCGATGCCCAGCAGCCGCTCGACGGCCATGACGTAGGCGTGCTCGTTGCACATCATGGAGACGTAGTCCAGCCGGTCCATGTAGGGCACGGACTGCAGGAAGGTCTTGTGCTCGGCGAGCTTCTCCGTGGCGCGATGCAGCAGGCCGACGTGCGGGTCGGCCCGCTCGATCACCTCGCCGTCCATCTCCAGCACGAGGCGCAGCACCCCGTGGGCGGCCGGGTGCTGGGGGCCAAAGTTCAGCGTGTAATTCCGGATTTCCGCCATCAGAGCACCGCTTCAGTTTCTGACATGCCGTCGACAGGGCCACGAACACGCTGAACTTCGTCGCAGGCTAACGTGAGCGCAGCGAACGTTAAGGCCGCAGGCCGGCCGAAGACAAAATTCAACGTGTAATTGCGAATCTCAGCCATCACTCCACCCCGCCGTAGTTCTCTTCGCGCACGATGCGCGGGGTCACCTCGCGCGGGTCGATGCTGACAGGCTGGTAGACCACGCGCCTGAGCTCGGGGTCGTAGCGCATCTCCACATGCCCGGAGAGGGGGAAATCCTTGCGGAAGGGGTGGCCGATGAAGCCGTAGTCGGTCAGGATGCGGCGCAGGTCCGGGTGGCCCTCGAAGACGATGCCGTAGAGGTCGAAGGCCTCGCGCTCGAACCAGTTCGCCGCAGGCCAGACATCGACGACCGAGGCCATCAGCGGCAGCGCATCGTCCTCGCAGAAGGCACGCACCCGCAGCAGGTGGTTCTTGGCCACGGACCGCACGTGCATGACCACGGCGAAGCGCTTGCCCTCCCACTGCCCATCCCGGTAGGCGGAATAGTCCATGCCGCAGAGATCCGTGAAGGTGTCGAAGGCGAGGGAGGGTTCGTCGCGCAACTGCCGGGCGACCTGCAGCCAGTTCTCGGCCGCGACCTCGACGGTGAGTTCACCCAGGGCGATCCTGCTGGCCACGATGCTCTCGCCCAGCGTCTCCTGCAGGCGCGAAAGAAGGGCTTCCGGGGTCAAGGGCATAGGCTGTCCGATCTCCTAGCGGGCGATGGTGCTGGTGCGCCAGATCTTCTTCTGCAGCTGCACCAGGCCGTAGAGCAGGGCCTCGGCCGTCGGCGGGCAGCCCGGGACGTAGATGTCGACCGGCACGATGCGATCGCAGCCGCGCACGACCGAATAGGAATAGTGGTAGTAGCCGCCGCCGTTGGCGCAGGAGCCCATGGACACGACCCAGCGCGGCTCGGGCATCTGGTCGTAGACCTTGCGCAGCGCCGGGGCCATCTTGTTGGTGAGCGTGCCGGCCACGATCATCAGGTCGGACTGGCGCGGGCTCGCCCGGAACACGATGCCGAAGCGGTCCATGTCGTAGCGGGAGGCCCCCGCGTGCATCATCTCCACCGCGCAGCAGGCGAGCCCGAAGGTCATGGGCCACAAGGAGCCGGTACGGGTGTAGTTGATCACCGTGTCCAGCGTGGTGGTGACGAAGCCCTTCTCCAGTACGCCTTCTATGCCCACGGATTCACTCCCACTCCAAGGCGCCCTTCATCCACTCGTAGGCGAAGCCCACGACGAGGATGGCCAGGAAGATCACCATCGAGACGAAGCCGAAGAGCCCGATCTCGCCGAGCACCACCGCCCAGGGGAAGAGGAAGGCGATCTCGAGGTCGAAGAGGATGAACAGGATGGCCACGAGGTAGTAGCGCACGTCGAACTTCATGCGCGCGTCCTCGAAGGCCTCGAAGCCGCACTCGTAGGGGGAGAGCTTCTCGCTGTCCGGGCGGCTGGGCGCCAGGAGCCATCCTGCCAGCATGGGGATCACCCCGATGGCCAGGCCGACCAGGATGAACAGCAGGACAGGAAAGTAGTTTTCTAACATTATTTTCCCCGCCACGCACCGGTAGTACGCGTTGAAACCAGTGTATGGGCCGCCCCAAGGGCTGTCAAGGCAGGGAAAAAACGAAAACCCATTGATATCAATGGGTTATAAAATAAGCAAAGGGTAATATAAGAATATTGAATATGGTGCCGACGGCGAGACTCGAACTCGCACGCGTTTCCGCACTGCCCCCTCAAGACAGCGTGTCTACCAATTCCACCACGTCGGCGTCATGCTGGGGCGTCTGCGCGCGCCCCGTCGCGTTTACTTCGGGATGGCCCCCGCCCTGGAGTCCTCGCCGCCCGGCGGCGCCGGGACGGGGGCCGGCACCTGGGCCGGCACCGAAACAGGCGCCGGCGCGACCTCCGGGCCCTTGCCATGGAGGTAGGTCAGCCCCAGGCTGGTCAGGAAGAACAGCGTCGCGACCACGGCCGTGGCCCGGCTCAGGAAGTTCGCCGAACCGCTGGCCCCGAACAGGCTGCCCGAGGCCCCGCTGCCGAAGGCCGCCCCCATGTCGGCGCCCTTGCCGTGCTGCAGCAGCACCAGGACCGCCAGGGCGACGGTGATGACGATATGCAGGCCCCAGACCAGGAATTCCATCGCTGACCTCAGGCCGCCCGGCAGACGGCCAGGAATTCGTCGGCCGCCAGGGAGGCCCCGCCGATCAGCCCGCCGTCGATGTCGGGCTGGGCGAACAGCTCGGCCGCATTGTTGGCCTTGACGCTGCCGCCATACTGGATCACCAGGGCCTCGGCGACCGAGGGATCCAGGGCGGCGAGCTTGCCGCGGATGAAGGCGTGCACGTCCTGCGCCTGCTCCGGGCTGGCGGTCTTGCCCGTGCCGATGGCCCAGACCGGCTCGTAGGCCAGCACGGCATCGGCCAGCGCCCCCACGCCCGACTTGGCGACCACCGCGTCCAGCTGGCGCGCGATCACCCGCTCGGTCACGCCGGACTCGCGTTCCCCGAGGGTCTCGCCCACGCAGAGGATGGGGATGAGACCGGCCGCCTGGGCCGCGACGAACTTCTCCGCCACGATCTCGTCGGTCTCGCCGTAGAGCGCGCGGCGCTCGGAATGGCCGACGATGACGTACTTGCAGCCGAAGTCCCGGAGCATGGCGGCGGACACCTCGCCGGTGAAGGCGCCCTTGCCGTGCTGGCTCAGGTTCTGCGCGCCCCAGACGAGCGCGCTGCCGTCCAGCCGGGCCTGCGCCTGGGCCAGATAGGGATAGGGCACGCAAACCGCGACCTCGGCCTTGACGCCGGGCATGCCGGCGAGGACGCCGTCCAGGAGACGCTCGTTTTCAGCCAGGCTGCCGTGCATCTTCCAGTTGCCGGCCACGAGTTTGCGACGCATGCCAATTCCCTATGTGCAAAGACTTGGGATGTTAACCGCGAACCCCACCCGGGTCAACCCGGCCACGGCGGCCTTCAGTCGGCATCCTGATCCAGGTATTTCTGGAGCCGGCGCGCGATCACGTGGCGGTCGAAGCGCCATTCCTCGAGCAGGTCGATGGCGAGCGCAAAGGCCTTCGGCTTCAGGTCGTACAGGAGGGCGAGCTCATAGGCATCGCCCGACTCCAGCGCCTGGCAGAGGCCGCGCAGGATTGCCGAATCCGGCGCATCGGCGTTGCGGTGGATGTATTTCGCGATGGATTTGACAGCGTTGGCCATATCTCTTTCCCCTACGCATGCAACACAAGCCCGGGGCCGGCAGGCATCGAGCCTGCCGCGGGACCCGCCCCGCGATCACCGAGACCCGGGCCGCCAGCATACCCCAAACGCGCGCCCCGGCTGTTACAGCCGCGCGGCCGCCCTCGGGCGAGCGGCGCCGCGGGCCTCCGGGCTAGCCGAAGCGGCCGGTGATGTAGTCCTCGGTCTGCTTCTTCCGCGGCTTCACGAAAAGCTCGTCGGTCTTGCCGAACTCGATCAGCTCCCCCAGGTACATGAAGGCGGTGAAGTCGGAGATGCGGGCCGCCTGCTGCATGTTGTGGGTGACGATGGCGATGGTGTATTCGCTCTTCAGCTCGTTGATCAGCTCCTCGATCTTGGCCGTGGAGATGGGATCGAGCGCCGAGGTCGGCTCGTCCAGCAGCACGATCTCCGGCTTCACGGCCACAGCCCGCGCGATGCAGAGGCGCTGCTGCTGGCCGCCCGAGAGCGACAGGCCGTTCTGCTGCAGCTTGTCCTTCACCTCGTCCCAAAGCGCGGCCTTGCGCAGCGACCACTCCACCCGGTCGTCCATCTCCGACCTGGACATCCTCTCGTAGAGACGCACGCCGAAGGCGATGTTCTCGTAGATGGTCATCGGAAACGGCGTCGGCTTCTGGAACACCATGCCGATCTTGGCCCGCACCAGGTTGACGTCCTGCTTCTTGTCCAGGAGGTTCTTGCCGTTGAAGAGAATCTCGCCCTCGGCGCGCTGCCCCGGATACAGGTCGTACATGCGGTTGAAGGTGCGCAGCAGGGTCGACTTGCCGCAGCCGGAAGGACCGATGAAAGCGGTCACCATGTTCCGGGCGACGTTCATCGTGACGTCCTTCAGGCCCTGAAAGTCGCCGTAAAAAAAATTCAGCTTGCGGATCTGCAGTGATGGGCCGTTTGCGCTCTCTGCGGGTTGGGCAGACATGAAGTACTCCGTGAAGGCTTAGCCGTTGCGTTTCGTGCGGAAGATGATCCGCGTAGCGATATTGATGCCGAGCACCAGCAGCGCGATCAGCAACGCGCCGCCCCAGGCCAGCTCGATCCAGTTTTCGTAGGGACTCATGGCGAACTGGAAGATCACCACCGGCAGGTTGCCCATGGGCTCCGACATGTTCGTGCTGAAGAACTGGTTGTTCAGGGCCGTGAACAGCAGGGGAGCGGTCTCGCCCGTCACCCGGGCGATGGCGAGCAGCACCCCGGTGACCACCCCGGCCTTCACCGCGCGCAGGGTCACCTTGAGCGAGACCTGCCAATGGGGGGCGCCGACGGCGAAGGCCGCCTCGCGCAGGCTGGTCGGCACCAGCTTGAGCATGTTCTCCGTGGTCCTCACCACCACCGGGATGGCGATCAGGGAAAGCGCCAGGGAGCCGGCCCAGCCCGAGAAGCCGCCCAGGGTCTCCACCATCAGGGCGTAGACGAAGAGGCCGATGACGATGGAGGGGGCGGAGAGCATGATGTCGGTCACGAAGCGCGTCGCCGCGGCGAAGCGGGAGACGCGCCCGAACTCGGCCAGGTAGATGCCGGCCAGGATGCCGACGGGGGTGGAGACCAGGGTGGTGAAAAAGAGGATCAGGCCGCTGCCGACGATGGCGTTGCGCAGCCCGCCGCCTTCGCTGCCCGGGGCGGGGGTGTCCTGGGTGAAGAAGTCCCAACTGAAGGCGGCGAAGCCCTTGGAAAACAGGGTCCAGAGGATCCACAGCAGGGCGAGCAGGCCGAAGCTCATGGCGAGCATGGACAGGCCGATGCCGATGCGGTTCTTCCAGATGCGGAGACTGTACAGATCCATGGCGCGTCCCTATAGCCCTTCCGCGCCCATGCCGCGCCGGATCAGCCAGCGGGAAATGGCCAGCACGATGAAGGTGATGACGAACAGGACCAGGCCGAGGGCGAACAGCGAGGAGACGTGCAGGCCGGGGTCCGCCTCGGCGAACTCGTTGGCCAGGGTCGAGGCAATGGAGTTGCCCGGCGAGAACAGGCTCGCGCCGATCCGGTTGGCGTTGCCGATCACGAAGGTCACGGCCATGGTCTCGCCGAGCGCCCGCCCCAGGCCCAGCATGATGCCCCCGATCACCCCCACGCGGGTGTAGGGCAGGACGATGTTGCGCACCACTTCCCAGGTGGTGCAGCCCACGCCGTAGGCGGATTCCTTCAGGATGGGGGGGACGGTCTCGAACACGTCGCGCATCACCGAGGCGATGAAGGGGATCACCATCAGGGACAGCACGATGCCGGCCGTCAGGATGCCGATGCCGATCGGCGGCCCGGAGAACCAGCCGCCGATGACGGGCACCCCGCCCAGCAGCGCCTGCAGGTGCGGCTGGACGTGGTCGGCAAACAGGGGGGCGAAAATGAACAGACCCCAGATGCCGTAGATGATGGACGGCACCCCCGCCAGCAGCTCGATGGCGGTCCCCAGCGGCCGGCGCAGGGGCACCGGACAGGTCTCGGTCAGGAAGAGCGCGATGCCGAAACTGACCGGCACCGCGATGAGCAGGGCGATGAAGGAGGTGGTGAGCGTGCCGTAGATGGCGATCAGCGCACCGTACTGGTCGTCCGGGACGCTCCAGACATTGGTCCAGAGGAACGCAGGCCCGAACTCCTTGAGGCTGGGCATGGCCTCGACGGACAGCGAGATCAGGATGCCGACCAGGGCGGCCAGGACGACCAGGGCGAACAGCATGGTGACGTAGTGGAAGGCGCTGTCCTGGGCCCGGAATTTCCTGACCTGCCTGGCCTGCAGGTCCACTTCGATAGTTCCAGTCGCTTCGTTCACGATCGATTCTGTTCCATTGGGCATGGCGCTTTGCAAGTATGTCACACAAGCCGTGGAACACCCTTGCAGAGCGACTGAAGGGTGGCCAGGCCACCCTTCAGTGTTTCACGACGAAAACCCCGGATCCGGCGGATCAGGTCACTTGATGTTCTTCATTTCGGCCTCGACCATCTTCACCACGCCGGCCGGCAGCGGCACGAAGCCGAGCTCCTCGGCCATCTTCTGGCCGTTGTTCAGGGACCAGGTGAAGAAATCGACCACCGCCTTCTGCTTGGCGGGATCCGCGCCCTTCTCGTAGGCCAGGATGTAGGTGGCGCTGGTGATGGGCCAGGCGTTCCTGTGGGCCTGGTCCAGCAGGTCGGGGGCCATGCCCTTGACCTTGAAGTTGGCGCCGCTGGCCGCATCCGCCACGGCCGCCTGGTTCGGCACGATGTAGTTGCCGGCCTTGTTCTTCAGGGCCGCGTAGACCATGTCGCTCTTCATGGCGTCGGCGATGTCCACATAGCCGATCGCGCCCCTGACCTTCGTCACCGTGGCGGCGACACCCGGGTTGCCCTTGCCGCCCACGGCATTGGCAGGCCAGTTCACGGTGTTGCCGGCGCCCACTTCGCGCATGAAGGCCGCGGACTGCTTGGCCAGGTAGTGGGTGAAGACGTAGGTGGTGCCGGAGCCGTCGGAGCGGTGCGCCACGGTGATGGCCATGTCGGGCAGGCCGAGGCCGGGGTTCAGCTTGGCGATGGCCGGATCGTTCCACTTCCTGATGGCGCCGCGGAAGATCTCGGCGGCGGTGGGCCCGTCGAGCTTCAGCTGGCCGGAGGCGATGCCGGGCAGGTTCACCACGATGGTGACCGCGCCCATGACGGTGGGGACCTGCACCAGGCCGGCGGCATCCAGCTCCTCTTCCTTCAGGGGGGCGTCGGTGCCTCCGAAATCCACGGTCTTGGCCCTGATCTGCTTGACGCCGCCGGAGGAACCGATGCCCTGGTAGTTCACGCGCTTGCCGGTGGCCGCACTGTAGGCCTCCGCCCACTTGGTGTAGATGGCGTAGGGGAAGGTGGCGCCGGCGCCGGTGATGTCGGCCGCGAGGGCGGGGGCGGAAGCGCCGATGCCGATGGCCATGGCCGCCGCCATGCCGGCCAGCCTACAGGCGAAAGACTTGGACTTGTGCATAAATTCCTCCAGGTGACTTGGTTTTGCCGCGCGGGAGCGGCTGGCGCACATCCTAGGGGCCGAATATTACAGCCATGTGAATGCCGTAATCTTTCTAGCTCAGCCGGCGGCGCTCCGCACGGCCTCGGCGATGCGCTCCGCGGCCGCCCGCACCCGCCCCGCCTCGCGCCCCTCCACCATGACCCGGATCAGGGGTTCGGTGCCCGAGGCGCGCAGGACCACCCGCCCCTCGTCCCCGAGCTCGGCCTCCACCGAGGCCGCCGCCGCCTGTATCGCGGGATGGCCGTCGAGCCGGAAGCCCCTGGCCACCCGCACGTTGATGAGTTCCTGGGGGAAGCTCGGGCAGTCCTGGACGTAGTCCTCCAGCCCCTTGCCCGAGCGGCGCAGGGCGGCCAGGACCTGGAGGGCGGAGATGATGCCGTCGCCCGTGGTGTGCTTGTCCAGGCAGAGCAGATGGCCCGAGGTCTCGCCGCCGAGCTGCCAGCCCTCGGCCTGCAACCGCTCCAGGACGTAGCGGTCGCCCACCTGGGCCCGCCGGAACTCGCAGCCCAGGCGCTTCAAGGCCAGCTCGGTGCCCAGGTTGGTCATGAGGGTGCCCACCACGCCGCCTCTGAGCCCGCCGTTTTCCTTGCGGTGGCGGGCGATGACGTAGAGCAGCCGGTCGCCGTCGGCGATCTCGCCCGTGGCCGTGGCCATCATGAGCCGGTCGCCGTCGCCGTCCAGGGCGATGCCGAGATCCGCCCGGTGCTTGCGCACGGCGCGGGCCAGGGCCTCGGTGTGGGTGGCGCCGCAGAGATGGTTGATGTTGAAGCCGTCGGGCTCCGCGCCGATGGCCACCACGTCGGCGCCCAGCTCGTGGAACACGTGGGGCGCGATGTGGTAGCCGGCGCCGTGGGCGCAGTCGACCACGATGCGCAGCCCCCGCAGGTCGAGATCGGTGGGGAAGGTGCTCTTGCAGAACTCGATGTAGCGCCCGGCCGCGTCGTCCACCCGCTTGACCTTGCCCAGGGCCCTGGCCGCCACGGTCTTCAGGGGGGCTTCCAGGCCCGCCTCGACGGCCGCCTCGGTCGCATCCGGCAGCTTGGTCCCGGCGGCGGAGAAGAACTTGATGCCGTTGTCCTCGAAGGGATTGTGCGAGGCGGAGATGACGATGCCCGCCTGCAGGCGCAGGGCCCGGGTGAGGTAGGCGATGCCCGGCGTCGGCATGGGCCCGGTGAGGCGCACGTCCACCCCGGCCGCGGTGAGCCCCGCCTCCAGGGCCGACTCCAGCATGTAGCCGGAGACCCGGGTGTCCTTGCCGATGAGCACCGCGGGGCGCTCGCCGTGCAGGGCCTCGTGCTCGGAGGCCACCAGCACCTTGCCGGCAGCATAGCCCAGGCGCATGACGAAGTCCGGGGTAATAGGGGCCTCGCCGACGCGCCCGCGCACGCCGTCGGTTCCGAAGTATTTCCTACCCATTGTCGTTTTCCTCTATTGCGATCCACACCTTGAGGGCGTCGACCGTTTCCTTGACATCGTGGACCCGCAGCACGGCGGCACCACGCGCCGCCGCCGCCAGGGCCGCGGCCAGGCTGGCGGCCAGGCGCTCTTCCACAGGCCGGCCGGTGATCTGGCCCAGCATGGATTTGCGCGACAGCCCGGCCAGCACCGGCGCGAGGGTCGCCAGCCGCGGCAAGGCCCGCAGCAAGGCGAGATTATGGTCCAAGGTCTTGCCGAAGCCGAAGCCCGGGTCGATCAGGATGCGGCTGCGGTCGATGCCGGCGGCCTGCGCCTCGGCCACGCGCTGCCCGAGGTAAGCGGCCACTTCGGCCACAACGTCTTGATATTGCGGGTAGGCCTGCATGGTCCGGGGCCGGCCCTGCATGTGCATGAGGCACAGCCCGACCGGGCTTCCGGCCACTGCGGCCAGGGCGCCGGGCTCGGTGAGCGCGCAGACGTCGTTGACCAGGTCGGCCCCCGCGGCGATGGCCGCGCGCATGACCCCGGGCTTGGAGGTGTCGACCGAGATGGCGGCCCCCGAATCGCGCAGGCCCTCGAGCACCGGCAGCACCCGGTCGAGCTCCTCCTGCAGCGGCACCGCCTCGGCCCCGGGCCGGGTCGATTCGCCGCCGATGTCGAGGATGTCGGCACCGGCCTCGACGAGGCGCAGCCCGTGGGCGATCGCCTGCCCGGCGCCGAGATGGCGGCCGCCGTCGGAGAAGGAATCGGGGGTGACGTTGACGATGCCCATCACCAGGGGACGGGCAAGATCGAAGACGAAGCGTCCGCAGTGGAAAGGCATGAGGACTGAGGACCGAGGACTGAGGACTGGAATCCACCCAGTCCTCGCCGCTCGGCCCTGGTTTTGCTCAGGCCTCTTCGGCCGGCTGGGTGGTGGGGGCCGGGGCGCTGGGGGCGCTGCCGCTGCCCGTGCCGGCCGGCGGGGTCACCGGCTTGGGCGGGCGCGGCTCGCGGCCGGCCATGATGTCCTCGATCTGCTCGGCGTCGATGGTCTCCCAGGCGAGCAGGGCGTGGGTCATGGCCTCGATCTTGTCGCGGTTGTCCTCGATCAGCTTGCGCGCGCGGGTGTACTGCTCGTCGATGATCCGGCGGACCTCCGCGTCGACCTGCTGCATGGTGGCCTCGGAGACGTTCTTGTGGGTGGTGATGGAGCGGCCCAGGAAGACCTCGCCCTCCTCGTCGCCGTAGACCATGGTGCCCAGATGCTCGGACATGCCCCACTGGGTGACCATCCGGCGCGCGAGGTCCGTGGCGCGCTGGAAGTCGTTGGAGGCGCCCGTGGTCATCTGGTTCATGAACACCTCCTCGGCGATGCGGCCGCCGAAGAGCACGGCGATGGTGGAGAGGATGCGCTCGCGGTCCATGCTGTAGCGGTCCTCCTCGGGCAGCTGCATGGTCACGCCGAGCGCCCGGCCGCGGGGGATGATGGTGACCTTGTGCACGGGATCGGTCTTGGGCAGGAGCCTGGCCACCACGGCGTGGCCGGACTCGTGGTAGGCCGTGTTGCGGCGCTCCTCCTCGGGCATGACCATGGAGCGGCGCTCGGCGCCCATGATGATCTTGTCCTTGGCGCGCTCGAAATCGTCCATGTCGACCAGGCGCTTGTTGGCGCGGGCGGCGAAGAGGGCGGCCTCGTTGACCAGGTTGGCGAGGTCCGCGCCCGAGAAGCCGGGCGTGCCGCGGGCGATGATGTCGGCCTTGACGTCCGGCGCCACCGGCACCCTGCGCATGTGCACCAAGAGGATCTGCTCGCGGCCGCGGATGTCGGGCAGGGGTACGACCACCTGGCGGTCGAAGCGGCCCGGGCGCATGAGCGCCGGGTCGAGCACGTCGGGCCGGTTGGTGGCGGCGATGACGATGATGCCGGCGTTGGCCTCGAAGCCGTCCATCTCGACGAGCAGCTGGTTCAGGGTCTGCTCGCGCTCGTCGTTGCCGCCGCCGAGCCCCGCCCCGCGCTGGCGCCCCACGGCGTCGATCTCGTCGATGAAGATGATGCAGGGGGCGTGCTTCTTGGCGTTCTCGAACATGTCGCGCACGCGGGCCGCGCCCACGCCCACGAACATCTCCACGAAGTCTGAGCCGGAGATGGTGAAGAACGGCACTTTGGCCTCACCGGCGATGGCCTTGGCGAGCAGGGTCTTGCCGGTGCCGGGGCTGCCCACCATCAGGACGCCGCGCGGGATGCGCCCGCCCAGCTTCTGGAAGCGGGAGGGGTCGCGCAGGAACTCCACCAGCTCGGACACCTCCTCCTTGGCCTCGTCGCAGCCGGCCACGTCGGCGAAGGTGATCTGGTTGGTGTTCTCGTCGAGCATGCGGGCCTTGCTCTTGCCGAAGGAGAAGGCGCCGCCCTTGCCGCCGCCCTGCATCTGGCGCATGAAGAAGATCCACACCCCGATCAAGAGCAGCATGGGGAACCAGGAGATGAAGATGCTCATGAGCATGGAGGGCTCTTCGTCGGGCTTCGCCTCCACCACCACGCCGGCCTTCAGGAGGTCGGACACCAGCCAGGGGTCGGAGGGCGCATAGGTGGAAAAGCGCTTGCCGTCGGCGCGCACGCCCTTGAGCACGTTGCCCTCGATGGTGACCTTGGCCACCTGGCCCTGGCGCACCTCCTCGATGAACTGGGAATAGTCGACCTGGGTCTGGGCGGTCTGCTTGACGCTGAACTGGTTGAACACCGTCATGAGGATGAGGGCGATCACCAGCCAGATGGCGACGTTCTTGAATAGATTGTTCATTTCACTCCTTGTGCGCGAAAGATGCGCCGCGAAAGCAGAAACTTAGTCCATCTCGCGCATCGGTTCAATCACCCCGCGCCCGAGCAGGTAGACCTCCCGGCTGCGCTCCCGGGAGGCCTTGGGTTTTCTCACGGCCACCGACTCGAATGCCGCGCGCATGGCCTGGACAAAGGCCTCGAAGCCCTCGCCCTGGAACACTTTGACCAGGAAAGCGCCCTCGGGTTGCAGCCAATGGTGCGCAAAATCCAGGGCCAGCTCGGCCAGGTGATAGCTCCGCGCCTGGTCTGCGGAGCTCACCCCGGAGATATTGGGGGCCATGTCGCAGATCACAAGGTCCACGGGCCGCCCCGCCAGGGCGGCCTCGATGTCTGCGAGGACCGGCGCCTCGGTGAAGTCCCCCTGGATGAACTCCACCCCGGGCAGCGGGGCCATTTCCAGCAGGTCCACCCCGAGGATGCGCCCCCTGCCCCTGAGGCGCTCGGCCGCCACCTGGCACCAGCCGCCGGGGGCCGCGCCCAGGTCCACCACGGTCATCCCGGGCCGCAGCAGCCGGTCGCGGTCGTCGATCTCCAGGAGCTTGAAGGCGGCCCGGGAGCGGTAGCCCTGGGCCTGGGCCTCGCGCACGTAGTGGTCGTGCACATGCCGATGGTGCCAGGCGTGGGTCTTGGCTTTCTGCTTCATGTACTATCGCGCTTTTGCAGAAGATTCTCATGCTGGAACTCACACCCGCTCAGCGCAAGCACCTCAGGGCGCTGGCGCACCCGCTCAAGCCCGTGGTGATGATCGGGGCCGCCGGCCTCACCCAGGCCGTGCTCAAGGAGATCGAGAAGTGCCTCGCCGCCCACGAGCTGATCAAGATCCGCGTGCTCAACGACGACCGCGAGGCGCGGGCGCAGTGGCTGCAGGCGATCTGCGAGCGGCTGGACTGCGCCGCCGTGCAGCACATCGGCAAGCTGCTCCTGGTCTACAGGCCCGCCAAGGAGCCGGTAATCAAGTTACCGTGAGCCCTGCTTGGCCACCAGGGCGAGGCCCAGCAGGCTCTGGATGAGGTAGAGGGCGCTGGAGATGCCATGCCAGGCCTGGAAGCGGTCGCGCACCAGGCTCTGCATCACGTCCTGTGAGGCCGCCTGGTCCTTGAGTCCCTGCAGGATGGGCTGGATGCCGAAATGGCCGGCCAGGGTGAGCAGCAGCATGACCGCCGCGATCCAGAAGAAGGCCTGCTTGAGGGCCGCCCCGCCGAAGCTCACCAGGCGGTAGAGGAGGAGATAGCCGGCGCAGGCGATGCCCACCCAGGCCATCCAGGCGAACATCTTGCCGGCCAGCAGGCCGGCCAGGGCCTTGTCCGCGAGGCTGTAGAAGAGCGCGGGGGCGGCGAGGTAGCCGATCGCCCAGAGGCCGCCCACCCAGAGGACCACCGCCCAGGCCGCCAGGTGCGCATAGAGCTTACGCATGGGGGTCAGAGGTAATGGACGTCGAGGATCTCGTAGTGGCGCAGGCCACCCGGGGCATGCACGTCGGCGACGTCGCCGGCGTACTTGCCGATCAGCGCCCGCGCGATGGGGGAGCTCACGGAGATCTTGCCCGCCTTGATGTCCGCCTCGTCGTCGCCGACGATCTGGTAGCGCACCGCATCGCCGGTCTCGGCATCCACCAGGTCCAGGGTGGCGCCGAACACCACCCGGCCGTCGGCGTCGAGGTGCCGCGGATCGATGATCTGGGCGTTGGCGAGCTTGCCCTCGAGCTCCTTGATGCGGCCCTCGATGAAGCCCTGGCGCTCCTTGGCGGCGTCGTACTCGGCGTTCTCCGAAAGATCGCCATGGGAGCGCGCCTCGGCGATGGCGGCGATGACCGCCGGCCGCTCGACCGACTTCAGGCGCTGCAGTTCCTCGCGCAGCAGCTCTGCGCCGCGCACCGTCAATGGGATCTTGCTCATCGTCTTCCTCTTGCCCTGCCTCAGTGCAGTTGCCGATGCAGGGATTGTAGATCGTAGACCGTGATCTCCCGGCGCTCCTTCATGCCCATGCAGGCTGCGCGGGCACCGGCCAGGGTGGTGAAGTAGGGGATGTTCCCCGCCAGGGCCGCGGAGCGGATGGAATGGGAATCCTTGACCGCCCGCTTGTCCTCGACCACGTTGACGATGAGATCGATCTCCCGGTTCTTGATCATGTCCACGATATGGGGCCGGCCCTCGGCCACCTTGTTGACCGGGGTGACCGGCAGGGCGGCCTTTTCGATCACGGCCGCCGTGCCGCGGGTGGCGAAGAGCCTGAAGCCCAGCTCGTGCAGCTCGCGGGCGATCTCCACCACCTGCGGGTGCTCGGGGTTGCGCACGGACAGGCAGGCGCTGCCCTTCTTGGGCAGCTTTTCGCCGGCGGCATACTGGGCCTTGAGATAGGCCTCGCCGAAGGTCGCCCCCACCCCCATGACCTCGCCGGTGGATTTCATCTCGGGGCCGAGCATGGGGTCCACGCCCGGGAACTTGCGGAAGGGGAAGACCGCCTCCTTGACCGAATAATAGGGCGGCACGACCTCGCCCTCGACGCCCTGGGACTCGAGCGACTGCCCCGCCATGCAGCGCGCCGCGATCTTGGCCAGGGGCCGGCCCGTGGCCTTGGACACGTAGGGCACGGTGCGCGAGGCGCGCGGGTTGACCTCCAGCACGTAGAGGGTGTCGCCCTTGATGGCGAACTGCACGTTCATCAGGCCGACCACCCCCAGGGCCCGCGCCATGGCCACGGTCTGGCGCCGCAGCGCCTCCTGCATGGACTCCGACAGGCTGTAGGGCGGCAGGGAGCAGGCCGAGTCGCCGGAGTGCACCCCGGCCTGCTCGATGTGCTCCATGATGCCGCCGATGACCACCGTCTCGCCGTCGGACAGGGCGTCGACGTCGACCTCGATGGCGTCGTTGAGGAAGCGGTCCAGGAGCACCGGCGAGTCGTTGGAGACCTTCACCGCCTCGCGCATGTAGCGCACGAGGTCGGCCTCCTCGCGCACGATCTCCATGGCCCGGCCGCCTAGCACGTAGGAGGGGCGCACCACCAGGGGGTAGCCGATCTCTGCCGCATGCCGGATGGCCTCCTCGGGCGCCCGGGCGGTGCGGTTGGGCGGCTGCAGCAGGTTCAGCTCGTGCAGCATCTGCTGGAAGCGCTCCCGGTCCTCGGCCCGGTCGATGGCGTCGGGCGAGGTGCCGATGATGGGCACGCCGTTGGCCTCCAGGTCGCGCGCGAGCTTGAGTGGCGTCTGGCCGCCGTACTGGACGATGACGCCGACCGGCTTCTCGATGCGCACGATCTCCAGCACGTCCTCCAGGGTCAGCGGCTCGAAGTAGAGGCGGTCGGAGGTGTCGTAGTCGGTGGAGACGGTCTCCGGGTTGCAGTTGACCATGATGGTCTCGTAGCCGTCCTCGCGCAGGGCGAGCGAGGCGTGGACGCAGCAATAGTCGAACTCGATGCCCTGGCCGATGCGGTTGGGTCCGCCGCCCAGGACCATGATCTTGCGCCGGTCGCTCGGGTCGGACTCGCACTCCTCCTCGTAGGTCGAGTACATGTAGGCGGTGTGCGAGGCGAACTCGGCCGCGCAGGTGTCGACCCGCTTGTAGACGGGGTGGACACCCAGGCCCCAGCGGTGCCGGCGCACGACGTCCTGCCCGGTGCCCAGCAGCCTGGCCAGCCGGCGGTCGGAAAAGCCGTTGCGCTTGAGGGTGCGGAGCTCCTCCCGCGACAGGGTGTCCAGGGAGCGGCCCTGCAGGGCCCGCTCCTGGCGCACGATGTCCTCGATCTGGGCGAGGAACCAGGGATCGATCCTGGAATAGGCGTACACCTCCTCCAGGCCCATCCCCAGCCGGAAGGCGTCCGCCACGTACCAGAGCCGCTCGGGGCCCGGGTTGCCCAGCTCGGCCTCGATCTCGTCGTCGTCGGCGCTCTTCTCGTCGAAGCCGTCGGCGCCGGTCTCCAGGCCGCGCAGGGCCTTCTGCAGCGACTCCTGGAGGGTGCGGCCGATGGCCATGACCTCGCCCACCGACTTCATCTGGGTGGTAAGGCGATCGTTGGCCTGGGGGAACTTCTCGAAGGCGAAGCGCGGCACCTTGGTGACCACGTAGTCGATGGAGGGCTCGAAGGAGGCCGGGGTGACGCCGCCGGTGATCTCGTTCTTCAGCTCGTCGAGCGTGTAGCCGACGGCGAGCTTCGCCGCCACCTTGGCGATGGGGAAACCCGTGGCCTTGGAGGCGAGCGCCGAGGAGCGCGACACCCGCGGGTTCATCTCGATCACCACCATGCGCCCGTCCCTGGGGTTGATGGCGAACTGCACGTTGGAGCCGCCCGTGTCCACGCCGATCTCCCGCAACACGGCGATGGAGGCGTTGCGCAGGATCTGGTATTCGCGGTCGGTCAGGGTCTGGGCCGGGGCCACCGTGATGGAGTCGCCGGTATGCACGCCCATGGGGTCCAGGTTCTCGATGGAGCAGACGATGATGCAGTTGTCGGCGCGGTCGCGCACCACCTCCATCTCGAACTCCTTCCAGCCGATGAGCGACTCCTCGATGAGCAGCTCCCGGGTGGGAGAGGCCTCCAGGCCGCGCTCGCAGATCGCGGTGAACTCCTCCATGTTGTAGGCGATGCCGCCGCCGCTGCCGCCCATGGTGAAGGAAGGCCGGATGATGACCGGAAAGCCGATGCCGGCCTGCACCTGCATCGCCTCCTCCATGGAGTGGGCGATGCCGGAGCGGGCGGAGCCCAGGCCGATCCGGGTCATCGCCTCCTTGAACAGCTGCCGGTCCTCGGCCTTGTCGATGGCGTCGCGCGACGCCCCGATCAGCTCGACGCCGTATTTCTCGAGCACGCCCTGCCTGGCGAGATCGAGGGCGCAGTTCAGGGCCGTCTGCCCCCCCATGGTGGGCAGCAGCGCATCCGGGCGCTCCTTCTCGAGGATCCTTTCCAGCGTCTGCCAGTCGATGGGCTCGATGTAGGTGGCGTCGGCCATGCCCGGATCGGTCATGATGGTGGCCGGGTTGGAGTTCACCAGGATGACCCGGTAGCCCTCCTCTTTCAGGGCCTTGCAGGCCTGGGCGCCGGAGTAGTCGAATTCGCAGGCCTGGCCGATGATGATGGGGCCCGCCCCGATGATCAGGATGCTGTGGATGTCCGCGCGTCTGGGCATGATTCAGGTCTTTGCTCGGGCCGGTTCAGGCCGCCTTGGCCTGCCGCATCAGGGCGATGAAGCGGTCGAAGAGGTAGGCCACGTCATGCGGCCCCGGGCTCGCCTCGGGATGGCCCTGGAAGCTGAAGGCGGGCACGTCGGTACGGGCCATCCCCTGCAGGGTGCCGTCGAACAGGGAGACGTGCGTCACCCGCAGGGTCTCCGGCAGGGTATCGGCATCGACCGCGAATCCATGGTTCTGGCTGGTGATCACCACCCTCTTGGTGTCGACATCCTGCACCGGGTGGTTCGCGCCATGGTGGCCGAACTTCATCTTCAGCGTACGCGCGCCGCTGGCCAGCGCGAGCAGCTGGTGCCCCAGGCAGATGCCGAAGGTCGGCGTGCCGGAGGCCAGCACCTCCCGGATGGCATGGATGGCATAGTCACAGGGCTCGGGGTCCCCCGGGCCGTTGGACAGCAGGACGCCATCCGGCCTCATCGCCAGCACATCCTTGGCTGGCGTCTGGGCGGGGACCACGGTGATCCTGCAGCCCCGCTCGGCGGCCAGGCGCAGGATATTGCGCTTGACCCCGAAATCATAGGCAACCACATGAAACGGCGTATCCGCGGGCCTGCCGAAGCCCCTCCCGAGGCCCCATCCCCCCTCCGCCCATGGGTAGGCGCTATGGCAGCTCACCTCCTTGGCCAGGTCCATGCCGGCCAGCCCGGGGAATCCCCGCGCATGCCGCATCGCCTCGGCCTCGTCGACACGGCCCGCCATGACGCAGCCGTTCTGCGCACCCTTCTCCCGGAGGATCCTCGTGAGCCGGCGCGTATCGATCCCGGCGATGGCCGCCACATTCCTGGCCCGCAGGTATTCGGGCAGGGACTGCCCCATACGGAAGCTGCTCGCCAGCAGCGGCAGATCACGGACGACCAGGCCGGACGCATGCACCCGGGACGACTCCTCATCCTCGTCGTTCGCGCCGGTGTTGCCGATGTGCGGATAGGTGAGCGTCACGATCTGCCGACAATAGGAGGGGTCGGTCAGGATTTCCTGATAGCCCGTCATGGCGGTATTGAAGACGACCTCGCCGACGCCATGGCCCTCGGCGCCTATGGAATGGCCATGGAACACCGACCCATCGGCCAGGGCAAGGATAGCGGGCACGGACGTAGGCAAGCTCACTCCCGGACTAGACGTGACAAGCGGGACGGGCTCGCGCCCATCCCGCTGATATTGAATTCATCGACCTCTGCATTATACGGCGGCGGCGGCGGCGGCTCAATGGGCGAGGCACGGCCACGGCACCCCGCGGCACATGTAAAAAAACCCCCTGCCTTTCTGGCAGGGGGTTTTGATGGGGAGTCTGACGATGTCCTA
>DYFL01000040.1 GCA_020725195.1 Hydrogenophilus sp. | reverse complement strand
CCATTTCCGGGATGTCGGTCATCTCATTTCACCGTAGGATTTACCGGAAGAGCCCTGGAAAGGCATTGGCTTGCCTATCCCATTACCAGGCACACGACCAAGGCATGGAAGGGAAATTTCCGCCTGCCCAACAGCCTGCGCTTCAAGGTCCGGCCCGCACCCAACGATGCCGGGAAAGTCGTCGGCGTCATCTTCCATGTCCCCTGCCTGCCACCGCCCGAGTTCAACCCGGACCGAGGCACTATCACCCGGACATGGCAATCGGTCCATGCCCTGCTCGACGAACTGACCCGACCGGCCACTGCACGCGGCTATGGCTCGGTGCGGGACACGGAGAGGCGGGCCAGGCTCAAGCCGCAACTGGACGCCACCACACTGACCCGAATCCCGGAGTAAGGCATGGCCAACAACGATCTCATCTGGCAAACCAAACTCGCCGCCCGCATCCACGACCCAGCGGAAAAGGCCCTGGTGCTGCTTCGCGACCCGGCGGGGCACGAGAACGGCACCAGCCGTGCGCTCACCCGGCTGCTTGGGCTATCCGAAATCGCCGGCGACCGCGTCGGCCCGGACAACGAGGAAGCGCTGTCCACGGTCATCTTCAAGAAGGGGCTGCCCCTTTCCATCTATCGCCACGTCCAGCGGGCCGACTGGTGGGCGGCAGCCGCCGACCGGCCGCAGTGGCCCATGCAGGAAATCACCGTGACCACCAGGACAGGGGAACAGAAAACACTCGCGGTCGCCCCTTGGGCGCAGGTGCGCTGGACGAACAAGCCCGTTCTGATCCATCCCTTGACCGGCGAGACCCACGAACTGCCGGGTGGACTTTCCGAGACCGACATTGCCGACATCAAGCAGCGCAGCTTCGAGCATTTCTCGCGCCTGCTCACGGCGCTGCATCGTGCCGACCCGGTCGAAGACCCCAGAAAGACCCTGCTCGCCTACTGGCGCTTCGGCCCGGAACTCGTCGAGGAAGAAGACTTCGGCAAGCTGGGCGCGCTCTGGCGGCTGCTGCCCGCCGACACGCGCATTCCCGACCATTCCATCTGGGATCATCTGGACCTGACTTCCGCCTTCGCCGGGGCCTTTGCCGCAGACCCGCATGGCGAGGCCGCCCTGCTGGCCCTGTCCATCGGCCCGGTGCAGGGCTTCATCGCCGCCGCACGCACCACCTCCGACCTGTGGGCCGGCTCGCACCTGCTCTCGCGCCTGGCCTGGGAGGCGATGCGTCCGGTGTACGAAGAACTCGGTCCCGACGCGATCCTGTTCCCGCGCCTGCGCGGGGTCCCGCAGGTCGATCTGTGGCTGCGCGACCAGATGGACTTGCCCGAAGAGTTGTTCGCGGATTGCGAGTGGACACGCGGCGCGACCGACGCCAACCCGCTGTTTTCCGCCGCGCTGCCCAACCGCTTCGTCGCCGTGGTGCCCGCAAGCCGGGCGCGCGAAATCGCCGGGCAGGCGACGAAGGCCGTGCGCGGCTGGCTGCAGGCGCTCGGCCAGGACGTGGTGAAACGCCTGCTCGAAGCGGGCGGATTCGACCACGAAGCCACCGAAACGCCCTACGCGCAGATGAGGGCGCAGCTCGAAGGCTTCCCCGAAGTGCACTGGGCGGCCGTGCCGTTCTCGCTCATCAAGCCGCGCAATGCGCCCAGGCAGACCGACCTGGATGTCGCCGCCTTGTCCGCGGCGATGGCCCCCTTCTTTGGCGCAGAGCCCGGCCAGCCTTGCGGCTTTCCGGCGACGCCCGCCTGGCAGGCGCTCAGCGCGGAAATGGACTGGGGCGACGGCACCACCTTCTTCGCCCCCAACCCCGGCGTGCTCTACCCGGCGGTCTACGATTTGGCCGAGCGGGTGCTGGCGGCGGCCAAGGCCGTGCGCGGTTTCAGCCAGGGCGGACAACAGGGCTGGCGCTGCTCGCTCACCGGCGAGAGCGAATGGCTGACCACGGACAAGAATCAGCTCGCACTCCCGGCAGGCCAGCGGCGCAGCCGCAAGGACAAGGGTTTCGTGGAAGGCCGCCACCAGGAAACCCTGTGGACCAAGGTGGCCGACTCAAAGCCCGCCTGGGCGAAGAAAGGCGAGCACCTGGGCGCGCTGTCCGCCCTCAAGCGCCTGTGGCCCACCCTGTTCGCGGAGGAAGTCGGCCGGTCGCTGGGCGAGGACATCGCCCGCTTCGTGGTATCCACCCACACCATGGCGCTGGCCAGGAACCTGGAGTCCCTGAACGACAGGCTGTCCGGGCCTGACCTGTCCAGGCGGTTCCAAGGTCTTGTCGCGGAGGATGACAGGGCGCCGGCGCTGCCCCGTTCCCTGGCCAGACTGCGGGGATCGCTCGCGGCGCGGATTCCTGCCGCTCTGGATCGCCTGCGCGAATCGGAGGAGCCCGCCGATGAAACCAGGCTTGGCCAGTTGGAATCGGCGCTCAAGGATGCCCTCGGATACAAACCGGAAACCTATTACGCCCTCCTGCTCATGGATGGCGACCATATGGGCCGCATCCTGTACGGCGACGAAAAGACCGCCATCTCCTACCGGGACAGCTTCCATCCGCAGGTGAGGAGCGGCTTCGACGAGCACGCCACGCGGCAGGAAATCATCGGCAAGTATGGCCAACAGAAGCGCGCTGTCTCGCCCAACCGGCACCTGGCCATTTCCGGCGCGTTGAACGACTTCTCGCAAACGGTGGTCCGGCACGTGGTCGAGGCAGAGCATCTGGGTCGGGTGATCTATGCCGGTGGCGACGACGTACTGGCCATGCTGCCGGTGGCCGACCTGCTCTCGGCCATGGAGCGGTTGCGCCAGGCCTATTCGGGCCATGATCCCAAACATGAGGGAGGCATCCTGGGTGGCCTGATCCTACAAAATGGCTTTGCCGCACTCGAGTCGAAGGCCGGCCTGCAAGTCATGCGCATGATGGGCAGCAAGGCCACCGCGAGTTGCGGCGCGGTCATCGCCCACCATCAGGCGCCGCTTTCCGCGGTGATGCGCGAACTCAGGGCAGCGGAACAGAGGGCCAAGAAGGAGGGAGGACGGGATGCGTTTTCCATCACCGTCATCAAACGGTCCGGCGGCGCGCTTTATCTCACCGGGAAGTGGGGTGATCCGATGGCGCTGCTCGGCGACCTCCGCGATTTTCTCGCCGATCCCGATGTGTCCCGCCGCGCGGTCTATTACAGCCTGGAGTGGCTGACCGACCTGCCCGAGCCGGAAGGCGATGGCGCGATGCTCGCCTCGTTACTGGCCTATCAGCTCGATCGTCAGGCGGAGAAGGCGGCACGGGAACGGCATGACATCCAGGGGCTGGCTCGCCGCCTCGCAGCGTTGGCGCTCGGCCAGCCCAAACCCCGCCTGAAATGGCTGGAAAACTTCCTCGCCGTGGCCGAGTTCCTGGCCCGGGAAACCCGCATGGGAGGCGAAGCATGAGCACCCTCGAATACCGTTTCCTGGAGCCCCTGGACGTGCTCTTCCTGCGCGGCAACAAGCTGTTCGGCGACCCCGGAAGCTTCGGCGAATCCCTGGTGCCGCCCTGGCCGTCGGTGGCGGCGGGTGCGCTGCGTTCGCGCATGCTGGCCGACGAGGGCGTGGACCTCGCAGCCTTTGCCGCCGGTCGGTTCGAGCATCCCGTGCTGGGCACCCCGGAGCGGCCGGGGGCGTTCGCCGTGGCGTCCTTCAACCTGGCCAGGCGCCGTGCCGATGGCACGGTGGAAATCCTCATCCAGCCGCCGGCCGATCTGGTCATCACCGAAGGCGAGGACGGCGAACCTGCAACCGTGCAGGCGCTGAAGCCCACCGTCCCCGCCGCCGGCCTCATGGCCTCAGCCCCCTTCGCCCGGCTGCCCGTCCTGGCGGAACAGGAGCGCGGCAAACCGGCCGGCGGTTACTGGCTGACCCAGGCCGGCTGGGAAAAGTACCTCACCGGCCACACGCCCGATGCAGCCCATCTGGTGAAATCCAGCGCGCTTTGGGCCATCGACCCGCGCGTCGGCGTCGGCCTGGATGCGGACACCCGCCGCGCCGCCGAGGGCCGCCTGTTCTCCGTGCAGGCGGTGGCGATGAAACCCGGCGTCGGCTTCCTCGCCGCCGTCCGCGGCGCCACGCCGCCTGCCGATGGCACCTTGCGCCTGGGCGGCGATGGCCGGGCGGCGGCGGTTCATGCGGTGGCCGCCCGTCTGCCAGAAGCGGATTACGAGGCACTCGCCAGCGCCCGCCGCTGCCGTCTTGTGCTTACCGTGCCGGGGATTTTCCCCGGGGGATGGAAGCTGCCCGGCATGGACGATCATGGCGTTTTCCAGCTCGGCGAGGTCAGGGGCCGTGTCGTCTGCGCCGCCGTCCCCCGCTTCGAGGTCGTGTCCGGTTGGGACCTGGCGAAGCGCCAGCCCAAGACCGCCCAGCGGGCCGCCCCCGCGGGCAGCGTCTACTGGCTGGAAGATCTGAAAGCCACCCCTGAGGCGCTCCGCAAGCTTGCCGCCGAAGGATTGTGGGGCGAAAACCGGGATGATCCCCAGCGCCGTGCCGAGGGCTTCAACCGCGCCTGGCTGGCAGGCTGGAAATGAGGACGACATGAGCGAACTGCTGATCTACGAAGCTGGCGAGAAGGGCGTGACCGTGCGCCTGGAGGGCGAAACCGTCTGGCTGACCCAGCGGCAGATGGGGGAGCTGTTCGAGACCACGCCGGAAAACGTGTTGATGCACCTGAAAAACATCTACGCGGATGGCGAACTGGACGAGCCGGCAACGACTAAGGATTTCTTAGCAGTTCAAACCGAAGGCAGGCGCCAGGTCCAACGCAATCTCAAGCACTACAACCTGGACGCCATCATCTCCGTCGGCTATCGGGTGAACTCCAGGCGCGGCGTGCGCTTCCGCCAGTGGGCCACCCGCGTGCTGCGCGACCATCTCGCCCAGGGTTACACCCTCAGCCAGGCCCGCCTTGCGGAAAAGGGCATGGACGAAGCGCGGCAGGCCATCGACCTGCTGGCCCGCACCCTGCAGAACCAGGCCCTGGTGAACGAGGCCGGGCGCGAAGTCGTCACCCTCATCGCAGGCTATGCCAAGACCTGGCGGCTGCTGCTGCAATACGACGAGGACGGCCTGCGGCTGCCCGAGACCTGCCGGCCCGCTCGGGGCGTGCTGGACTACGGCAGGGCGGGCGCCGCCATTGCTGAACTGAAGGCCGCGCTGATGAGCCGGGGCGAGGCCACCGACCTGTTCGGGCGCGAACGGGGCGAAGGGCTCCAGGGCATCCTGGGCAGCATCGAACAGACCATGTTCGGGGAGCCCCTTTACGGGACGCGGGAGGAGAAGGCCGCCCACCTGCTCTATTTCGTCATCAAGGACCACCCGTTCTCGGACGGCAACAAGCGCATCGGCTCCTTCCTGTTCCTGCTCTACCTGCACCAGGAGGACATGGTCACGAACATCGATGAAAACGCGCTCACCGCCCTGGCCCTTCTGGTGGCGGAGAGCGAGCCGCGCAACAAGGACCTCATGATCCGCCTCATCGTAAACCTGCTGGTCGCCAGCGACCCCGAATCCTGAAGGGAGAACCGCCATGTTCGAAAAACACGCCGCCCTGTTCCTCTACGCCGTGAGCCCCGTCCACATGGGCGCGGGCCAGGCCGTGGGGGTCATCGACAACCCCATCCAGCGCGAGCGCCACACCGGGCACCCCTGTTTCGCGGGCTCCGGCATCAAGGGCGCGGTGCGGCACGGGTTTACCGCCATCGGCGGCGACGCAACCCTGATCGACCGGCTGTTCGGGCCTGACGCAGGCAGCAATGACCTGCACGCCGGCAGCGTCAGTTTCGGCGATGCACAGCTGGTGGCCCTGCCGGTGCGCAGCCTCAAGGGCGGCTTCGTTTACGCCACCTGCCCGCAGGCGGTATCCCGCGCCCAGCGCCTGCTCGGGCTGATCCGAGTCAAGGCCGAATGGCCCGTGCTGTCGGTGGGGGAGGGCCATTGCCTGCTGGCCAACCCCGACCTGCTTTCCGGCGACAAGCTGCACCTCGAAGCCTTCGAGTACGAGGCGAAAGTCTCCCAGGAACTGGCGAAACTGTCGGGCGAACTGGCGACGCGCGCCATGCCCGGGCAGGCCGAATACGCCTTCTTCCGGGAAAAACTCAAGACCGATCTGGTCGTGCTCTCCGACACCGATTTCGCCTACTTCGCCCAGAACGCCATGCTGGTGGAACCCCATGTGCGCATCGACGAGAACACCGGCACCGCCAAGGAAGGCGGGCTGTTCTACACCGAAAACCTGCCGCCGGAATCTCTGCTGGTAGCGCCCATGCTCGCCAGCCAGACCCGCACCGGCAAGGGCAAGGATGCCGAATCCCCTGCCGAAGTCGTGATGGGCCAGATCAAGGCCGTCATCGACGGCAAGCTGTTGCAGATCGGTGGCGACGTCACCACAGGGCGTGGCCTGGTGGTGGCCAAAGTGGTGGAGGGTTGAGCATGGCGACGCTCGAGCAGCAACGCGCCCAGGACGCCTGGGATAAGTGCGCGGGGTACACGAAGGAGCACATCAACATCGCCAAGGGCCTGCCGGCGCTGATCATGAACAGCGGACTGATGCAGGTGCTGGCGTTCTGCCACGAAAAGGGCGGCGCCAACGAGGTGGTCGCCCAGCATCTGCGCGCCTGGCTGAGCAAGCGCTTCAACGGCGTCAACCGCGACCCCGGCTTCGAGCCGCTCATGCAGGCCCTCATGAACGCCAAGCCGGGCGACTACCAGGCCATCACCGCCGAGGCCTTCGCCTGGCTGCGCTGGATGCGGCAGATGGCTGCCGCACGCAAGGGAGGGGAGTGAAATGCCGATTGCCGCCGTGCCTGGTTATCTGCTGAAGCAAGACCTCGCCCACGCCTCGCCGGGAATGCGATTTGGCATGTGCCTGCCGATCTGGACGGATCGCGCCGATCAGGAACGGCAGGTTCGCAAGCGTGCTGAGGCAAAAAGTCGCGAAGGCGATGAAATTTCTCAAATACTGCAACGGCAGGGCATGGACGCAGCCATTGCCGCTCTGATGGGTCGTGATCGAAACAAGTTGCCAGGCCTTTGGGATAAGAACGACTTCGCAGCCCGCGAGGCATGGAAAAAGGTGGTCGCGCTGTTGCCCCAAGACAAACAGTGCATGAAAGGGCTGCTCGAACGTCAGTCAGCCCTGATGGCCGCTTTGCCGGGCGATTCCATTCTCTGCTTCGATGCCCTCGCCACCGCCCCCTTCACCACCGGCCTCGGCAACGAACACCCCCTGGAAAACGGCTTCGCCTTCCTCAACCCCTACGGCCTGCCCTACCTGCCCGCCAGCGGCGTCAAGGGCGTGCTGCGCCAGGCGGCGCGGGAACTGGCCAGCGGCGACTGGGGCGAAACCCACGGCTGGAGCGAAGAGAGGCGCTATTTTCTCCCCTCTGCCGGCGGGAGAGGGGCCGGGGGTGAGGGGCTGTCCACCCTCGACGTCCTCTTCGGCCGGGAGCCCGCCAGTGGCGACACCGACCACCTGCGCGGCGCGCTGATCTTCTGGGACGTCGTTCCGCAGATCGCGGGCGATAGCCTCATGGTCGAGATCATGACCCCGCATCAGGGACACTACTACCAGCAGAAAGCACAGGCCGGCAGCACGAGTCCCCATGAATCCGGCCAGCCCAACCCGATCAGCTTTCTTACGGTACCGCCCGGGTCGCGCTTCGTTTTCCACGTGCAATGCGACCTCTCCCACCTGAACCGGCTCGCCCCGGAACTGGCGGCGGGTGATCGCTGGAAGACCCTGCTCACCGCCGCCTTCGAACACGCCTTCCAGTGGCTGGGTTTCGGCGCCAAGACTTCCGTGGGCTATGGCGCGATGCTTTCGGAAGCCCAACGGCTTGCACTCGAAGAGGAAAACAAGGAACGTGCGGCGCGGGCTCAGGAAGCGGCGCGCAAGGAAAAGGAGGCCCGGCTTCAACAACAGGCAGAGCCCTGGAAGGGCGCGCGCATCAAATTCAACCGCAGCAACGGTGCATTGACGGTCGAAAAGGATGGCAGGTCCGCCGTTGCCATTGCGCCAAAAGGAAAGGAATTGCTGGACACCCTGCCGGCAGAAATCCGCCAGAAGGTGATGACCAACCAATTCGTCAGGGTCACGGCTTATGTGTCCGAAGGCACGCTGGTACGGGTCGAAACGCCATGACCACCTTCCTCGTCACCCGCCACCCCGGCGCCGTCGAATGGGCCGCCCGCCAGGGCCTTGCCGTGGACCGGCAGGTCGCCCACCTCGACCCCGCCAGCGTCCGACCCGGCGACACGGTCATCGGCACCCTGCCGGTGCAGCTCGCCGCCGAGGTTTGCGCGCGCGGCGGACGTTTTCTCAGCCTCTCGCTCGACCTGCCTGCGGAGGCGCGCGGGCGGGAGCTGACGGCCGAAGAGCTGGAAAGCTACGGGGCGCGGCTGGAGGAATACAGCGTGGAGAAAGCCTCATGTTGACCCCTACCGTACACATCCTTCTCGTCTCGGCCCAGGCCGCGCCCAACCTGCTGGCGGCGCTCGATCCTGCACTGAAACCCGACGAGGCCGTGCTCATGGTTTCCGGCAAGATGCAGGCCCGCGCCGACGCACTCGAAAACGTGCTGACCGAGGCCGGCGTCAAGACCGCACGCGTGCCACTGGATGACGAGCACGACTTCGTCCGGCTCGAAAACGCACTGCTTGAGGTAGCCAGTCGCCGTGAGGGGCAGCATGTCGCCCTCAACGTGACCGGCGGCACCAAGCTCATGGCGCTGGCCGCCCAGTCCGTCGCCCAGGCCGCCGGTTGGCCGGTGTTCTACGTGGACGTGGACACGGACGAGGTGATCTGGCTCGGGCCGCAGGCCGGCCGCCAGAAACTCAGCCAGCATCTGCGACTGCGCCACTACCTGCTCGGCTACGGCTTCCGGCTGGAGAACGGCGTCACACGCCCGCAGCCCAGCCGGAGGCACAACGAGCTGCTGCAAACCCTCGTCACCCAGGCGGGCAGCCTGGAACAGCCCCTCACCCAGCTCAACTGGCTGGCACAGCAGGCAGAGGAGAAAGGGCGGCTGGACATTGCCCTCTCCCCGCAACAGCAGGACAGCCGCAGCCTCGAGGCCCTGCTTCGGCATTTCCAGGAAGCCGGTGTGCTCGCCGTAAAAGGCGACATGCTCACCTTTGCCGATGCCGACGAGCGCGCCTTCGCCAAGGGGGGCTGGCTGGAACACCATGTCTACCGCACCGTCACCGCCGTGTCCGGCGGACTCGGCATCCGGGACAAGGCGGCCAATCTCTTCGTCGTGGACGCCGCGGGCGTAAAAAACGAACTGGACGTGGCCTTCATGGCCCGCAACCGCCTCTTCGTCATCGAATGCAAGACCGCCCGCATGGACAAGCCCGAGGCCCCCAAGGCCAACGATACCCTCTTCAAACTCTCGGAAGTCTGCAGACGGGTCGGCGGACTGGGCACCCATGGCATGCTGGCCAGCTACCGCCCGCTACGCGATGCAGAGAAGAGGCTGGCCAGGGTGTTGAACATCGAGCTGGTCTGCGGTGCCGAGCTGGCGCGCCTGGATGAAAAGCTCAAACGCTGGGTGAAATCTTGACTACCCTCCCCACCCCCTTCCCCGCCGCCCGCTACCGCTTCGACTGGAGGGTCGAGACCCCCATCCGTCTGCCCGAATACGCCGGCTCCACCCTGCGGGGGGCGTTCGGCAACGCGCTGCGGCGCACGGCCTGCATGACCCGGCAGAAGGACTGCAAGCCCTGCCCCCTCTACCGAAGCTGCCCGTTCCCGGCCGTCTTCGCGCCAGCGCCGCCGGCAGAGCACAGCCTGCAGGCGTTCAGCCAGATCCCCGCGCCCTTCGTCGTCGAGCCCCCCGCCTGGGGCGAGCGCGACTACGCCCCGGGCGACACCCTCGGCTTCCATCTCGTCCTCATCGGCCGGGCGCTCTCCCAGTTGCCCCTCGTCGTCCACGCCTGGCAGCGGGCGCTGAAGCACGGCATCGGGGCGGGCGACGGCAGCGCAAGCCTGCTGCGCGTCAGCCTCGTCGGCGAGGCGGCCGAGCAGACGGTCTACGATGCCGCCGAAGGGCAGATCCGGCCCCACAGCCCCGGCATCGAACCGCCGCCCGGCGAAGCAGAACGCGTCCACCTGCGGATCGAGACCCCCCTGCGCCTGCAGCACAACGGCCGCCCCATCCGGCCGCAGGCCATCACGGGACGCGACCTGCTCGTCACCCTGATGCGCCGGGTGGCCCTGGTGAGCGAGTTCCACGCCGCGCAGCGGCTCGACCTGGACTATCGCGCACTCGCCGAGGCCGCCGCGCGGGTCCGCTCCGAAACGGCGCTCGCCTGGCAGGACTGGACCCGCTATTCCAGCCGGCAAAAGCAGGAAATGACCCTGGGCGGCGTGGTGGGCGAGTGGACGCTGCGTGGCGAGCTGGCCCCTTTCCTGCCCATGCTATATCTTGGCCAGTGGCTGCACGTCGGGAAGAACGCCAGCTTCGGGCTGGGACGCTACCACCTGGCCCCGTGAATCCAGACTCCCATGGCGAATCCCGGAGAAATCCCTACCCCGTTCTTTAACAGCATGATTCTTGAAGGATATCCGACAACCAGAGTTCAAATACAGCCCTGAAATAAAAGGGATTAAGACGTTCTTTCAGTTCGTCCTTGCGCGAAATGTGCCGTTCAAATACAGCCCTGAAATAAAAGGGATTAAGACTGCAGGTGCCCGGCGCAGTCGCGCAGATCCACCGTTCAAATACAGCCCTGAAATAAAAGGGATTAAGACGCCGTGCCACGCACCGGCGCCCGATCCTTGATGCGTTCAAATACAGCCCTGAAATAAAAGGGATTAAGACTGCGCAACGAGATCATGGATATCCGCGACCTGGGTTCAAATACAGCCCTGAAATAAAAGGGATTAAGACGGAGACAACGCCGAAGGAGGCACCTTCGGTGCTGTTCAAATACAGCCCTGAAATAAAAGGGATTAAGACACCTGGGCGATGCGCTCGGCGTGCAGCATGGGTTCAAATACAGCCCTGAAATAAAAGGGATTAAGACCGTGCGCGGCCAACACCGGTCACCGGTCATGGGGTCTTGCATCCACGCATCCGGTGCGCAGCCACAGACCCACCCATGGGCCGACCCCATCCCTTGCTGCTGGATGCCCGCTTTCGCGGGCATTACGGCTCATTCGGCATCTCCTCAGGCTATGCCGGATGCTTCGGCAAGCTTGCGGGCCCTGCCCCTTGCCGTCTTTACGACTAGGCTGTGCTCATTGCCTTCGGAGCCGACCCACATGCCTGCAACTCCCGCCCGTACGCTCTACCTGGTGGCCTATGACGTGGCCGATCCGCGTCGGCTGGTCCGGGTGCACCGCTTCATGACGGGCTGGAAGGTCGGAGGTCAGAAGTCCTTCTACGAGTGCTGGCTGACCGACGCGGAGCGGGATTCGGTGCTCGCCGGCCTGCGCGATCTCATCGATCCGGATGCGGACCGGGTGCACCTGTTCCAGCTCGACCCGCGCATGCAGCCCAAGTGCTTCGGCGTGGCCACGACCTTCCGCGAGCCCTATTTCGCCATTCTCTGAGGCTGCTGCCATGTCCACCCTGTACATCGACCGCAAGAACGTGCGCCTGGAGTACGACGCCGAGGCGCTGGTGTTCTACGAGAACGGCGAGCGCATCGGCACGGTGCCCCTGGCGCCGCTGCAGCGGGTGTTCATCCGGGGCAACGTGACGCTGGACACCAGCCTCCTGGGCAAGCTCGGCGGCCATGGCATCGGGGTGGTCATCCTCTCCGGCCGGAAGGCGGAGCCCAGCCTGTTCCTGCCCCGTGCGCACAACGACGCCAGCCGCCGCATCGCGCAATACCGGGCAGCGACCGATCCGACGCGCGCCCTGGCGCTCTCGCGCCATGTGGTGCGGGGCAAGCTGCAGGCACAGATGGGTTTTCTCGACTCGAAGCTGGACACGCGCCTGGACGCTCGCTACGAGATCAGCCGGGCCCTGCGTGGCCTGGGCGGGATGCTCGAGCAGGTGGCCGAGAAACCGACCGTGGCGGAGCTGCGTGGCTTGGAGGGGGCTTCGGCGAACCTGTATTTCGCGGCCTACGCGGCGCTGGCGCCGGAGAGCCTGAGGTTTCACGGCCGCAACCGCCGGCCGCCGCGCGACCCGCTGAACGCGGTGCTGTCGCTGGGCTATACCCTGCTGCACGCGGAGGCCATCCTGGGCGCCCATGCCGTGGGGCTGGACCCCTACATCGGCTTCTACCACGCGCCGGCCTTCGGCCGGGAGTCGCTGGCCTCGGACCTGGTGGAGGCGGCGCGCCCGGAGGTGGACGCCTGGGCGCTGACCCTGTTCAACCGGCAGGAACTGCGCGCGGACCACTTCTCGACGACCGGGGAGGGATGTTTTCTGGGCAAGGCGGGCCGGGAGCGCTTCTACCGCGCCTGGGAGCCGCTGGCGGAGAACCTGCGCAAGGGTCTGGACGCCCAGGCCAGGGAACTGCTGGGGCTGATCGGCGCCGGCGAGGCGGCCGAGGCCGGGCTGCGCGATGCCTGGGACGCCTTCCTGGCCGATCCGGCTGGCGGATCTCCAGGGTCGCCATGCGCGCCGACTTCCTGATCGCCTACGACATCACGAGCCCGCGCCGCCTGGGCCGCATGCATCGCTGCCTTTCCAGGGTGGCGGTGCCCATCGAGTACAGCGTGTTCTATTTCACGGGCGAGGTCGGCCAGCTGGTCGACGTGCTGAGGCAGGCCGCGGCACTCATCGACCAGGGCACCGACGACCTGCGCTGCTACCCCTTGCCGCGCCGCGGCCTGAAGACGCGCCTGGGACGGGCCACCCTGCCGGAGGGGGTGTTCTATTCCGATCTGCCGGCGGCGTGGCTGGGCCAGGGTGGCGGGACCTCCGGCGCCGGATGGTCCGTGGCCGGCAGTCGAACCCCATCCCGGTCCTGCCCTTGAAGGGGCCAGCCCCTGCCTTCCCCTATGCCCGCGCGGGGTCGAGGGCGGGCCGGCGCGCGATCAGGGTGTCGAAGGCCTTCACGGTGCCGCCCGGCGCCGGGAAGGTCTCGTGGCTGTGCTCCAGGATCTCCCAGCCGGCGCAGCGCGCCTTCAATTCGTCCCGGCCGAAGAGGTGGTAGTGGCCGGGCTCGAACATGTCCATGAAGGTGGTGCCCTCGGTGAGCACGTTGACCGCCGCCACGCCGCCCGGCCGCACGTGCGCGAGGATGTCGTCGAGCCGGGCGCGGGCCTGGGCCTCCGGGAAGAACATCAGGAGGCCGATGCAGGCGACGGCGTCGTAGTCGCGGTCGAGGGCGTAATGGGCGAGGTCGGCGGTGTGCGCCTCCACACGCAGCGTCTCGGCCGCGGCGGCCTCGCGGAGGCGGGCGATGGCGGTGGGGCTCGCGTCCAGGGCGGTGACCCGGCAGCCCCGGCGGGCCGCCGCCAGGGCCAGGTTGCCCAGGCCGCAGCCCAGGTCCAGCACCTCGCCCGAGAGGTGGGGCAGCGCCCGCTGCTCGAAGGGGTTGAGGGCGTGTTCGCCGCCCGCCACCTGGCGCCGGAACTGCCGCTCGAAGAAGCGCACGGATTCGTTGCTCATGCGCCCTCCCCCCCGGACCGGCCCGGCCTGCCGAACCAGTCCCGGGCCCGGGCCTGGGCCGACTCGTACAGCGACAGCGTCGCCGGCAGCCAGAGCAGCGCCACGAAGATGGTGAAGGCCAGGCCGAAGGCGATGGAGGTGGCCATGGGGATGAGGAACTGGGCCTGGAGCGAGGTCTCGGCCAGCAGCGGCGCGAGCCCGCCGATGGTGGTGAGCGAGGTGAGCAGGATGGCGCGCAGCCTCAGGCAGGCCGCCTCGATGACCGCCTCGCGCACAGCCATGCCCTTTTCCCTCTCGCGCCGGTAGAACTCGGTGAGCACGATGGAGTTGTTGACCACGATGCCCGACAGGCCGAAGAGGCCGAACATGGACAGCACCGTCATGTCGATGCCCATCACCCAGTGGCCGCTGACGGCCCCGACCAGGCCGAAGGGGATGGCGAGCATGATGATCAGCGGCCAGCCGTAGTGGGCGAAGACCCAGGCGAGGATGAGGTAGATCAGGGCCAGGCCCAGGAAGAGCCCCGTCTTCATGTCGCCCAGGGTGCGGCGCTGGTCGGCGGCCCGGCCCTCGAAGCTGTAGCCGACGCCGTAGCGCTCGGTGATGGCGGGCAGGGTGGTCGCGGCCAGGGCGGCGAGGATCTCGTTGACGTTGGCCTGGCCGGCATCGACGGCGGCGTTCACCTCGACGGCGAGCTGCGTCTCGGCGTGGCGCAGGGCCTCGAAGCCCTGGCGGCTCTCGAAGCGGGCCACGGTGGCGAGCGGCACCCAGTCGCCTGAGGGGGCGCGCACGGTGAGGCGCTCCAGGCTCGCGAGGCTGGCGCGCTCGGCCTCGGGCAGCCGCACCCGCACCTCCACCTCCTCCGGGCCGTCCTGGAAGATCTGCGCGAGCCGGCCCTCGTAGGCGGTGCGCAGCTGCCGCGAGAGCTCGTCGACGGTGAGCCCCATGGCCTCGCCCGCCGGGGTGAGGGAGAAGAGGAGCTGCTCGCGGCCCCAGGGCATGTCGTCCTCGATGCCGTAGACGCCCCGCACCTGGCGCAGCGCCGTCTCCAGCGCCAGCGCCGCGCCCTTGAGGGCATGGGCGTCGGCCCCGGTGAAGCGCACCACGATGTCGGCCCCGGGCGGGCCGCCGCGGCGCTCGGTGAGCACGAAGCCCTCCATCCCCGGCGGCGGCCGGATGCGCGCCTGCCAGGCCTGGATGAAGGCCTCGGTGCGCACCTCGCGCGCGTCCGAGGGGGTGAGCTCGACGATCATGGCGCCGAACTGCTCGCCCTGGCGCGCGGGGCCGGCGTCGCCCGCGATGGCGCCGCCGCGGGTCACGGCCTGGTGGATGAGCTGCTCTTCGAAGCCCTGCTCGGTCTCGGTCAGGGTGGCCCGCAGGTGGTCGAGGAAGGCATCCACCTGCCCCCGCGGCGTGCCGGCGACGAAGGTGGCATTGGCGTAGACCACCTGGGCCTCGGGGGTGGGGAAGAAGGTGAACTTCACCCGGCCGCCGGCCAGGAGCCCCACGGCCAGGATGAGGATGGCGAAGCCCGCCGCCATGGTGGCCCCGCGGTAGTCCACGACGCGGCTGACCAGGGGCCGGAAGACGTGGTCGCGGAAGCGGTCGAAGCCCGCCTCCAGGCGCTGCCTGAGGCGAGTGCTCCGGCCCTTGGGATCGTGGACGAAGGCGTGGCGCAGGTGCGCCGGCAGGATCAGGAAGCACTCGATCACCGAGGCGATGAGCACGCAGACCATGACGAAGGGGATGTCGAACATGATCTTGCCGATGGGCCCCGAGATCAGCATCAGCGGAATGAAGGCGGCGACGGTGGTGAGGCTGGAGGCCATCACCGGCCAGAACATGCGCTTGGCGCCGCCTTCCGAGGCGAGCTGCGGGGCCTCCCCCATGCGGTGGTGGGCGTAGGCGTCCTCGCCGACGACGATGGCGTCGTCCACGATCACGCCCAGGGCCATGATCAGGGCGAACAGGCTGATCATGTTGATGGAGCCGCCCGCCGCCCAGAGCACGGCGAGCGTGGCCATGAAGGCGATGGGGATGCCCAGGGCGACCCAGAAGGCCACCCGGCCGTTGAGGAAGAGGTAGAGGATGACGACGACGATGGCCAGGCCGCCCAGGCCGTTCTTCACCAGGAGCGAGATGCGCTCCTGGATCAGGCTCCACTGCTCGTCGTAGACGTTGAGCTCCACCCCCTGGGGCAGGCCGGGGCGGGTGGCCGCGAGCCATTCGTTCAGGATGTCGGCGGCCTTGAGGGAGTGGCCGTCCTCGGCCCGCTTGAGCAGCAGCTCCACCGCGGGCCTGCCGTCCACGTAGAGGAACAGGCTGCCGTCCCGGGCCTGGCGGCGCACCTCGGCCACCTGGCCGAGCTCGATGCGCTCGCCCGCCTCGGTGACCAGGGGCAGGTTGAGGTAGTCGCGGGGGTCGCGCCGCAGCTCGACGGCCCTGAGCTCGCGCTCGATCTCGCCCTGCCCCACCAGGCCGGCGGGGGCGTCGCGGCTCACCTGATTGATGCGCGCCGCGGCCTGGTCCAGGCTGAGCTTGAGCCGCTCCAGCTCCCGGCCCGGGATGTCGATGGCGATCTCCTCCTCCGGCAGGCCCACGAGGTCGACCTTGTCCACGCCCCGGGCGACGAGCTCGCGCTCGAAGCGGCGGGCGAGCCGCCTGAGCTCGTCCAGGTCGGCCGCGCCGGTGACGAGCACCCGGGCGATGGGCTCGTAGCGCACCACCCGCATGACCTCCGGGGTCTCCGCGTCCTGGGGTAGGTTGCGGAACTCGGCCACCTGCTGCCTGACGTCGTCCACCGCCACGATGGGGTCGGTGCCCTCCTTGAACTCCAGGGTGATGGAGGCCAGCCCCTGGCTGGAGGTGGAGGTGAGCTTGTCGAGGTTGGCGATGGACTTGAGGCGCTGCTCCAGGGGCGAGGTGATGCCGTCGGCCACGTCCTCGGCGGCGGCGCCGCGCCAGACCACGCGCACGGTCGCCTGGTCCAGGCTGAAGTTGGGGAAGAACTGGACGTTGAGCTGGAACAGGGCGAAGACGCCGGCCACGACGAAGACGGCCATGAGGATGTTGCCCGCCACCCTGTGGCGGACGAAGAGGCCGATGAAGCCCGTGCCGATGGCGCCTGGGGACGGGCTCAACGCATCCTCCGTATGCCCTGCCGGCCTGCGTGCCGGGCGGCGGGGGCACCTTCAGGCGCGAACAGGCGGCCGGGATCGCGGCTAAAGCCGCTCCCACAGCCTGCGCTCCCCGCCAATGGATGATCCGGGTTCACTTCACCGCCTCCGCCCGCAGGCCGGTGACCGCATTGGGCAGGTGGGTGGCCATGACCCGGTCGCCGGCCTCGAGGGCGGCGCTCTTCACCAGGAGCGTGGGCGGCTCTCCGCCCAGCTCGCCCAGCACCTCCACGGCCACCGCCTTCAACCGCCCCGCCTCCAGCTTGTAGACGGTCCGGCCGCCGTAGAGGGCGGCGTAGGGCAGGACGATGGCCCCTTCCACCGGTTCGCGCTGCAGGTGCAGGCTGAGCAGGCTGCCCACCCGCACGGCCGCGTGCGGTTCCTTCAGCCGGAAGAAGCCGTCCAGCCCGCGGGTGTCCGCCGCCCCGGCCACGCGCACCAGCTTCAGGCGCAGCGTCTCGCCGCCCACCCGGGCCGTGGCGTCGAGGGTCTTGTTCTTGGCCAGCCATTCCAGGATCTCCGCTTGGTGCGGCGCGGGGATCTTGGCGCGCACCTCCAGCGCCGCCGAAGGGTAGAGGGAGACGAGGGTCTGCCCCGTGTTGACCTGGTCGCCTTCCGCCACCTCCACCTTGGCGACGTACCCGTCGAAGGGCGCGATCACTCGGCTGCGGGCGAGCGCCAGCTCGGCCTGGTCGAGCCCCGCCCGGGCGCGCACCAGGCGGGCCTGGAGCTGGGCGAGCCGCGCCGCGTGGTCGGCGACGGCGAGCTCGCGGTTGCGCAGGGTGATCTCCTGGCGGGCCATGGTGTCGCGGCTCCTGTCCACCGCAGCGGGGGAATAGAAGCCCTCCTGCTGCAGGCGCTCGAAGCGCCCCACCTCCGCCGCCGCGTAGTCGAGCAGGCGCTGCTCCTGCCTGATCTGGTCGAGGTCGGCGGCGTGGCGCAGCGCCTCGCTCCGGATCGCCGCCTCCAGCTCCGCCACCTCGCCGCGGGCCTGCTCCACGCGGGGCAGGAAGTCGCGGGCGTCCATCTCCAGGAGCACCTGGCCCCGCGCCACGGCCTGCCCCTCGCGCACCCGCACCTGGCCGATGCGCCCGATGCCCGGGGCCGCGGCGCGGGTGAGCTCCGGGCTTTCCACCTGGCCGTAGAGGGTGAGCGTGGGGCTCAGGGTCCTGGGCTCGGCCGTCACCGCCTCCACCCGCCAGACCCGCTCCTCGGGGGCCACGGCCGGCTGCACCGGGCGCGTGGCCCGCAGCGCGGCGAAGCCGCCGATCGCGACGGCGAGAAAGACGACGGGCAGGAGGAGCTTCTTCTTGTTCATGCGCTCAGGAAATCCGGTGGCGAGGGGCCATGGCCAGCCCGCACGACGTTGCACAGCGACCATTGTCACGCGAACGCCGCATCCCCGCCAGCTTCGCCCTATTTACGCGGCCGTGCATGCCGCAGCTGCCGGGCCTCCGCTGTGGGTTCGACACCCCTTTCGTATAGTGGAAGGGTGCGGACGTTCCCCTGGGCGGGAATCGCATGGGAGCCAGGCCAATGAAGATCGCCGTCGCCAGTCAGAACCGGAAGAAGTAATGGGAAGTAATGGGGTCAGACACGATTATTGCGGGAAGTAATGGGGTCAGACACGATTATTGCCATTGGTCAGCAATAGATATCGTGTCTGACCCCATTTGCGCCATTTGCGCATTCATTTGCGCGGATCTTTGAAGGGAGGCAGCCATGACATCCATGACATCCATGAGCGAAAAAGGCGGCGGCGCCTTCGAAGGCATCAAGCTGCTGCTGTGCGAGAACCCCCTGCCCCCCATCGAGGAGGCCGTCGCCGCCGCCCAGGCCGAGCTGCCGCGCAGCAACTACTACACCGAGGCCTACTCGGCGCCCCTGCGCCGCCTGCTCGGCGAGCGGCTCGGGGTGCCGGAACGGCTCATCCACATCAACGCCGGGTCCGAGCTGATCCTGCGCCAGCTCTTCGACCGCTACGGCCGGCAGGTGCATCTGCTCACGCCGACCTATGTCCTCTTCCCCGAGATCGCCCGGCGCCATACGGAACAGCGGCTGCTGCCCGAGAGGGACTTCGCCTTCGATCTCGCCGAGATGAGCATCCCCGACGGCACCACGCTCGCCGTCATCGTGAACCCCAACAACCCCAACGGCGGCGTCTTCGACATGGCGCCGCTGCCCGGTCTCTTGCGCCGGCATCCCGAGACGCTGTTCTTAATTGACGAGGCCTTCATCGGCCTGGCCGGGCAGTCGGTCGCCCATCGGGTGCCCGAGCACCCCAACCTGCTGGTCACCCGCACCCTGTCCAAGGCCCACAGCCTGGCGGGCTTCCGCGTCGGCTACGGCATCTTTCCCGAGGCCATCGCCGACGACCTCAACGGCCACAACGACGCCTATCCACTGGCCCGCCCGAGCGAGGCGGCCGCACTCGCCACCCTGCAGCACGAGGACAAGATCCGCGCCCGCGCCGGGCAACTGCGGCAATGGACCGAGGACCTCGCGGGCGAGCTGCGCGCCCTGGGCGTGCGCACCTTCCCGACGCACACCTATTTCTTCCTGGCCGACTTCGCACCCCATGACGCCGGGGCGCTGGCGGCCGGCCTCAAGGCCTGCAACATCCTCATCAAGCCCCTGAACGACCCGCAGCTCGGACCCGGGTACATGCGCGTGACCACCGCGCTGCCGGAGGACAACGCGCGCTTCGTCGCCGCCCTGAAGACCCTGCTCTGAGCCGCGGTCATGGATGCCCTGCTGCTGTGGATCATCGGGAGTGGGCTGCTCATGAGCGCCATCGCGCTGGTGGGCAGCGTCACGCTGGTGCTGAGCGAGGCGACGCTGAAGCGCATCCTGCTGCCGCTGGTGGCGTTCGCCGCCGGCTCGCTGCTGGGCGGCGCCTTCTTCCACATGATCCCCGCGGGGCTCGCCGCCGGCCTGACGGAGGTCACGGTCTACAGCCTGATCCTCGCCGGCTTCGCGGTGTTCTTCGGCCTCGAGCAGTTCCTGCACTGGCACCACTGCCACCGCGCGGACACCGCCTGCAGGAAGCCGCTCACCTACCTGATCCTGATCGGCGACGGGCTGCACAACTTCCTGGGCGGACTGGCGGTGGCCGGCACCTTCGTGATCGACATCCGGCTCGGCATCGTCACCTGGCTCGCGGCCGCCGCGCACGAGGTGCCGCAGGAACTCGGCGACTTCGGGGTGCTGGTGCACGGCGGCTGGGAGCGGCGCCGGGCGCTGTTCTACAACGTGCTCTCGGCGCTCACCTTCCTGGTCGGGGGGCTCGTCGCCTATGCCGCCTCCTTCCGGCTCGACGTGGCGTTCCTGGTGCCGTTTGCGGCCGGCAACTTCATCTATATCGGCGCCTCCGACCTGATCCCCGAGGTCAAGGAGCACGCCGACCTCAAGGCCAACGCCATCCACTTCCTGGCCTTCGCCGCGGGTGCCGCGCTGATGCTCGTGGTGAAGCTCGCTCTGGAGCCATGATCAGCAGACGGTCCGGACACCCGCTTGACTCTCGTCAATGAGAAGCATTCTCGTCTGTATGACAATGCGAACAGACACCCCTAACCCATCTTTAACAACAACCCAATAAACCCACAAATAAACATAAACTTATGCAAAGCGTGGACCCGGAGTGTCACTACACGTGGGGGCTGGTCGGGGAGCGGGCTCAGGCGACCATTTTTTTCGTCCCGCCCGGCAAGGGGTTCACGCCCAGTGCATCGTAGATCGCCTTCAGTTTCGGCTCCGGTTGCGTCGCCTTGCGCACGTGCAAGGTGCGGCCATCCTTCTGCGCGAAGCGCGCCGTCACCCGGCGTTGCACGGACAAGGTCTCGCGCAAGCCTGTCCAGCGCTGGTCGATCCCCTTCGCCTTCAGTTGCCGCCGAATCAGTTGCACGCACTGATACGCCAGCACCGAGATGAACAGGTGCCCGTCCGCCCGCTCCGCCTTCAGGTGATAGACCGGGCGCAAGCCCAGTTCGGACTTCAGGCTGCGGAACACCGCCTCCAGGTCGGTGAGCATCATGTAAGTCCGCCAAAGCTGTTCTTCGCTCCAACCGGTTTCGTTGCTGCGCAGGCAATACACCCCGGGATCGGTCAGCATCGTCCCCGCCACCGGCCGCTTCTCCCAGGCCAGCCGCGTCACCTCGGTCTTTTCCGGGTTGGTCTCGATGCGGATCGCATAATGTTGCGCGACCCCGAAGCTGGCCTGCTTGAGCTTGCCGATGCGTTCATGGATCAACTCCGGGCGCCTGGCGCCACGCGCACGGGCCAATCCGTCGGCCAGCTTCTGCAGACTGGCCTCGAAGCGGTCGCAAAAGCGTTGGTTGATCCCCGTCTCCTTCAACGCCCGTGCCGGGGAATGGCAATACAGACGGACCTCGCCGGCGGCTTCATCCAGCACCTTCTCCACCCGCACCGTGTCGCCGCCCGCCGTGGTCACGGTCGTCTCGCCTTGCGGCATGGTGCGCGCACGTTCCCGGCTCACGACCAGATAGCGGTAGCCCTGTTCCCGCAACCACGCCAGGTTGGCTTCGGTGGCGATGCCCCGATCCATGACCACCAGCGCGCCCGCCGGCGCCTCCAGGTTCTTCAGCATGCCTTCCAGGGTGCGGCATTCCACCGCGTTGCCGGCCAGCACGCGGGAGCGCCGGACGAAGCCGCTGGCGTCCAGCACCAGGCCCAGGGTCAACAGCGGGCAGTCGCCGCGCTTCTCCTTCGAATGGCCGCGCCTGGCCTTCGGGATCGCCGCGGCAGCCCCCTCGAAATAGGTGTTGGTCAGGTCATACAGGGTGACCGTGGCCTCCAGGCCGAACAGGTCGCGCACGCGCCCAAACAGATGCGCCTCGATCGCCCCCTGGTGCTTCACCAGGGCGTCGGCGGCGCGATACAGACGCATGATCGACAAGTCCGGCAGGGACAAATCGAGGAGTTCGGGCAGCGCGCTGGCGTCGTTGAGCCAGTTCCAGGTGGCAAGCTCCGAGCCGGGCGCAGCCATGCGGCCGACGATCTGGATCAGGATCATGGCGCGGGTGATGGCGTTCAACCCCAATGACGCCAACAAGGGCTCGAGTTCGAGCTGCGCGAGGGCGTGCAGGCCGACGTGTTCGACGCCGACGCTGCGGGGTTGCACCAGTTCCACAGAGTTGACATCGACCTCGACGAATTCGGCCGTGCCCGCCGCCGCCGGGGCGCGGGCAACCAAGCGGGCCGCCAGGGCCTGGGCGTGGGTCTCCACGGCTTCGGGCAGGTCGACGGGCAGCAGGATGCCCTGGTGCCCGAGAAGTTGCTCAAGGCGGGCGCACAGTCCAGGCCACAATGCCGCGGGCAGGTCGAAATGGCGGCCGAGGTTGAGCAGCGCCACCTGGCGGACGCGGCCGCCTTCGCGGCGGGATTCGACCAGGCGGTAGCTGTGATAGGTCTCGCCGGAGGCGGTGCGGCGGGTGGTGACGCGGCGGATGTACATGGCCTGAGCATAACGCAGGTCAAGGAGTTTGCGCGGTCACGACAATGATATTATGTCCCTACATTTGGAAAACCGGCTCAAAACAACGGTTTTACTGGGCTGGCGAACGGCCGGACAAGAAAAAACAGGCGTTTTGAAGGGAATCCTGTTAAAGATGGGCTAAGCAAAGGAAACCCTCATGTCGCACGAGATGCTCGTCCTCATCCATCTGCTCGGTGCCGTGTTGTTCGTCGGCGCCATCGCCCTGGAGGTGTTCATCCTCGAGCCGATCAAGAAGCACATCGGCCTCGAGACCTTCCAGAAGTTCGAGTTCTATCTGTTCCGGACCATCAAGCGGCGCTACTGGGTGGGCGTGCTCCCCCTCTACGTCACGGGCTTCGTCATGTATCACGACTACCTGCAGGGCTTCGGCGGCTTCGAGGCCCTGATCGCCACGGACTTCGGCAAGCTGCTCACCCTCAAGCTGGCCATCGCCCTGGGCCTGTTGGCCATCTTCCTGAGTGCGCCCTTCCTGTTCATGCGCAGGCAGCCCAACCCGGTCAAGCATTTCTTCCTGGTGACCGGGAAATGGCAGGATTTCCGCATCGAGCGCTTCGAGTTCATCCACTACCTGGCGCTCACCTTCGGCCTGGCCCTGGTGGTGCTGGGCAAGGTGCTGTGGATGGTGTGAAGGGAAGCGGCCGGGCCGCCGGCCTGGGAAAGCCGTCTTATAGTGAAGAGGGTCCGGTTCCGGGACGCCCCTGTTCTAAGGAGACCATCATGCCCCATTTCGTCATGCTCACCCGCCTCTCGCCCGAACTGCTGCGCACGCCCAAGACCATGGAGGACCTGGAGCAGCGCGCCATGGAGCGCATCCGCGCCGCCTGCCCGCAGGTGGAGTGGCTGCACAGCTATGCCGTGCTCGGCCCCTACGACTATCTGGACATCTTCACCGCCCCCGACAACGAGACGGCGACCCAGGTCTCCGCCCTGATCCGCACCTACGGGCGGGCGCACTCCGAGGTCTGGCCCGCCACGGAGTGGGCGCGCTTCAAGGAGATCCTGCGCGGCCTGCCTGACCGGGGTTGAGATAAATCCAGGGGTACTGATGAGATAAATGGGACTGAGAGGGAAAAAGAGGGATAAAACGGGAAGGCGGATAAGAAATAAAGTTGCAGAGGGAGAAACAAGCGAGGAGGCCCGATTTAACGGGTCAGCCTGACGCGGCTAAGTAGTCAGCGATGGTCTCAAGAATGCCGTTTCGGTCCTGGTCGTCGATGCCAAGGAAAGGCCGGGCTGGAATATTCCCCCAGGGGATGGGTGAGCCGCGCTTTGTAGCGCCGAACTGGCCGCGCTTGGCGCCGAACTGCTGGACTGCGGCGTACTCCATCGGGCTGCCGATCTCGACGCTGGCTTTGCCAGACAACTGCCATGCGATAGTGCTCATTAAGCTGCGGGTCTCGCCGATCAGGGGCTTCTTGGCCATAACGCGGGCGGCCCCTTTGCTAGAGACGCGGCCGTCCTTGTTGTAGCTGCCCTTGTAGACGCCGAGGTACTGCAGGATAGTGGCCTGGCTGTTGGACTCCCACCGCTGGCCATCCGGCCCGGTGGAGGTGTCGAAGCGGCGCTTGGTGGTCTCGGCCAGTGTCTCGCCGATCTCCTTGAGGGCTGGGGTTGGATCTTCGGCGCGACGTATCAGCTCGTCCAGGGCGGAGAGCACCGCGCGGTCGTCGATCTCGATGCTGATCATCGTGCTATCCTTATATCACTGGCGCGTGCATCGCGGCGTCGTGCTCATACCACGAAACGTCCTGGACGTTAGCGCGAGGGCGCGCCAGGTCTCACCCACATGCTCTGCAGAGCGAGCATTTTCCGGCCCTTACGAACCTCGAAAGCGGCCACGTACAGCTCCCCGAAAATATCCTTGGCGATACGCACCACAGGGGTTCCAGCATCCGTCTTTCCGCCATCCTCGATGGTGTCCGGTGAATTCAGGATCAGGGGCAGCATCTCATAATCTTCCGCAGTGACGGCACGCTGGCCGCGCTTGGCCTCAGCGGCCTGGTCGCCGTGCGACTTGTTGATGTGCCGCACTGCGTGGCTGTCCAGCGCGAAATCGAAGCCGGCTACGTTCTTGCCGATCAACGACTCGATTTCATCGACATGCGGCCCGATGACCAGGCCCAGCGTGCGATAAGGCTTGTCATCCTCGGCACCGCGTAGCGCGCGCGCGGCGAAGCGTCTGGCGTCGTCAGCGACCGACGGCAGGCTGCGATAGGCCTGCGCGAACGCATCGCGCCCGCTTTCCGGCACCGACTGCATGAACGCCTTGGCCAGGGTGTAGTCCCACTGCACCGTCTTCGGGGCGAAGGTTGCCGCCATCTCGGCCATGACCGGGTCGTGCCTGGACAGCACGCGGGCGATATCCTTTGGAAGTAATGGGGTCAGACACGATTATTGCCATGACCCCATTTGTTTTCCAAGCAAGACAGCCCCGCTTGGGCCGCATTGGCGCCCAGCACGAGCTGTGCTGCCCTGCGGCCTGCGCCGCTTATAATGGCCGCCCACTCTGATTCGCACCGGGGAATCATCATCCCCCATGCCCATGAACCATCCCCGCCCGGATATCCCCGCATCTGATTAGCGACGAGTTTCAGCAGGCTCATCTTTTGAGCCTGCTGGCAAGGA
>DYFL01000039.1 GCA_020725195.1 Hydrogenophilus sp. | reverse complement strand
GCCTCGGATTTTATCGGGTCGCCTTCAGGGTGGGGGTTTTTAGAGGTGCCCTTTAGTATCCAATGCCAGTAATCGGAAGCGCAATCTTTTTGCGCCTTTCCGCGATGTCCGACATCAACGTGTATACAAAGTATATATCTTTGGGACTACCCGCACGGGCCCGCATCCGATGGCCGCATCGGAATCGCCCGAGCGGCCAGGGCGCGGGCGCCATGAACGCCCCCACCCCCCCCTATGCGCCCGAGAGACGGAGGGACACCGGGCGCCTCCGGCGCGATTTTCGCGCTAACATGCTTTCATGCATGCCGCCAAACCGCTTGCGCCGGCACCGGTAGCAGCGCGCAGACCGAAGCCTGCACCGCCCGCCGCACAGGCGCCCGGCGGGAAGTGGCGCCTATACCTGTTCCTGCCGCTGCTGGCCATGGCCGCCGCCGTCGTCGCGGCCCCGGACATCAACAGGCTGCTGAACCTGGCCCAGCAACGCTACGGCGCGGATGGGGCGCAGAAGGTCCGGCTCTGGGAGGATCTGCTGCGCGGCGCCCAGCCGCTGGACGAGCCGGAAAAGGTCAGGCGGGTCAACGAATTCTTCAACCGCAACATCGCCTACGGCGAGGATCCCCAGATCTGGGGCCAGAGCGATTACTGGGCCACCCCCCTGGAGACCATGGGGCGGGGCATCGGCGACTGCGAGGACTTCTCCATCGCCAAATACTTCACCCTCAAGCTGCTGGGCGTGCCCGTCGACCGCATGCGCCTGGTCTACGTCCGCGCGCAGATGGGCGGGCCCTACAGCCGGATCAGCCAGGCCCACATGGTGCTGAGCTACTACCCCTCGCCCGAGGCCGAGCCGCTGATCCTGGACAACCTGACCAGTGACCTGCGGCCGGCCTCGCGCCGCCCGGACCTCTCCCCGGTGTTCAGCTTCAACAGCGAGGGGCTCTGGGTCGGCAGCGTGGCGCCCGGCGGGGCCTCCGCCGGCAGCGCCACGGCGCGCCTGTCCCGCTGGCGCGACGTCATCGCCCGCATGCAGGCCGAGGGTTTCGAATGACGTCCCACCGCAATACCAAGAACTTCGCCTAGGAGATCATGCCATGTCCCTGTTCCGACAACTCTGGCTCGCCGTCATCGGCCTGACGCTCTTCGCCTTCGTCGGCAGCCTGCTGGTGAGCGTGTTCACGGCGCGCAACTACCTGGAACAGCAGCTCTACATGAAGAACCTGGACAACGCGGCCGCCCTGGCCCTGGTCCTCACCCAGATGCCGGCCAAGGACCCGGTGCTGGTGGAGCTCATGGTCTCGGCCCAGTTCGACACCGGCCACTATCAGGAAATCCGGCTCGTCGACCCCAAGCGCCAGGTCATCGTGGCGCGCCACTACGCCGGCGAGGACCTGGGCGCCCCCCAGTGGTTCGTCCGCCTCTTCCCGATCGAGGCCGCCGCCGGCGTCGCCCAGGTGCAGGACGGCTGGCGCCAGTTCGGCACGCTCAAGGTCGTCAGCCACAGCCGCTTCGCCTACCGCGAGCTCTGGCGCGGCACGCTGGAGCTGGTGGCCTGGTTCCTCGCCGCGGGTCTGGCCGCCGGCGTGCTGGGCAGCCTGCTGCTGCGGCTGATCGTGCGGCCGCTGAGGCAGGTGGTCGACCAGGCCCAGGCCATCAGCGACCGGCGCTTCATCACCGTGAGCGAGCCGCGCACCCCCGAGCTCAGGCGCGTCGTGCTGGCCATGAACGACATGGTCGGGCGCATCAAGGGCATGTTCGCCGAAGAGGCCGACCGCCTCGAGGTCCTGCGCCGCGAGGTGAACCACGACAGCGTCACCGACCTGCCCAACCGCGGCCTGTTCATGAACCGCCTGGGCGAGGCCCTGAGCGACGAGGACGCCGCCCCGCGGGGGGTGCTGCTGATCCTCAGGCTCGCCGATCTGGACGCGATCAACCGCAGGCTCGGCCACGGCCAGGCCGACCGCCTGATCCAGGATGTCGCCAAGGTCGTCCACGACGCCTGCGACAGCCACCGCGAATGCATGGTGGCGCGCACCAAGGGCGCCGACTTCGCCCTCCTGGCCCCCGGTGCCGAGGCCGCCTCCCCGCTCGCCAAACGGGTGGCGGATGCGTTGAACGAGCAGGTCGCCGCCAAATGGAGCGAACTCGGCAACCTGTTCCACCTGGGGGCGGTCCGCTACCACCGCGGCGAGAACCCGGCCGACCTGCTGGCCCTGGCCGACCAGGCCCTGGCCGCGGCCCAGAGCGAAGGCCCGAACCGCTGGCAGGCCATCGAGAAGGAAGAGGAGCATCCCCTCGCCCACTCCGGCGAGGCCTGGCGCAAGCTCCTCTCCGACGCCATCGCCGAGGGCCGCATCATGCTCGCCCGCTTCCCCGTGCTCAGCTCCGCCGGCCAGCCCCTGCACCAGGAAAGCGCCGCCCGGCTGCAGGCCGAGCCCGGCGGCCCCTGGCTGGTGGCCGGGGACTTCGTGCCCATGGCCATGCGGCTCAAGCTCACCCCGCCGCTCGACCTGGAGATCGTGCGCCTAGCTCTGGGCGAACTGGCCGCCGCCTCCGGCGACATCGCCATCAACGTCTCCGCCGAGGCCATCGCCGACTGGGGCTTCCGCGACAGCCTGGCGAGGGAGCTCGGCACCCAGCCCGACCTCGCCCGGCGCCTCTGGGTGGAAGTGCCGGAATACGGCGTCTTCCGCCACTTCGACGCCTTCCGCGACCTCTCCGCGACGCTCAAGTCCTACGGCTGCCGCATCGGCATCGAGCACTTCGGCCACCACTTCGGCGAGGTCCCCCGGCTCGCGGAGCTGGGCCTCGACTACCTGAAGGTGGACGCGAGCTTCATCCGCGGCATCGACCAGAGCCCGGGCAACCAGGAATTCCTCAAGGGCCTGTGCAAGATGGCCCACGCCGTCGGCATCCAGGTCATCGCCGAGGGCGTGCAGAGCGCGGAAGAGCTCGACGTGCTGCCCAGGATCGGCTTCGACGGTGCCACGGGGCCGGCGGTGTCCGAGCGCGGCCAGGCGGCGGACTGAGGGCGGAACGCCTCCTGTGGAGCGGCCTCCCGGCCGCGAAAGGCCTCGGACCGGGCGGGGACGGACCGCCAACAGGAAAGACTGGGGCTATGCGGAAGATCGCGGCCGGGCGGCCGCTCCTGCAGGCTCGGACTTACGCGCCACCACCGACGCAGAGCACCAGCCTGGATCAGCTCCCGGCCCTCGCCGCCGATCAGGTCAGGGCATCGAGCGACTGCAAGCGGAACGGCATTTTCTGTGGCTTCCTGTTATCGGCTCGCAGGCAATGGATTAGGTAGGAGCAGGCCCCGTCCGCGAAATTCCACGATGCGCCATCGCTGACGAAGCACCACCCTAGATCAGCTCCTGCCCCTCGTCCCCGATCAGCTTCAGCGCGTCGAGCGACTCCCGCAGCGAGCGCCGCTGCAGGAGCTTGTTCTTGGCGGCGAGCGGCAGGTCGGTGAAGTTGATCACGTTGCGCTGGATCAGCACGTCGATCAGGTCCTCCAGCACCCGCACCATCTTGAGATCGGATTCGACCAGCCACTCCAGGGTGTCGGTCAGCTCCCCACGGCGCATCTGCGAGAGGAAGTCGTGCAGCTCCCGGGAATCGGCCTCCACATGCTCCGTGGCGCCCCCCGCTTCCACCAGGGACACGGCCACGATCTGCCCTTCTGCGTTGCGCGCGACATACGGCATCGATTCCCCCCAATGACAAAGCCATCCGGCGGAATGATACCGCCGGATGGCCCGGGATGGATGCGTCAGTCGGTGATCAGCTTGCCCTTGGTCAAGAGGTCCGTAATGACCGCCTGATCGGTGGTGAAACTGCCTACCAGGTTGACGCCCTCCACCACGATGTACTGGTCCACGTTCACCCCGTCGGACTTCACCGCGATGGTGGTGTGGCCCGTGCCCGAGTCGTAGCTGAAGCTCAGGTAATTCGCCAGGTTGCCTGCGTTCTCGCCCACCAGCAGGTCGCGCAGGTCGAGGATGTCGCCGCCGGCAGAAGGCAGGGCGGTATTGAAGTCCGTCACCCGGTCCATGGCCGGCGACCCGGCCGAGCCGCCGTCGCCGAGCACCCACTTGAAGGTGTCGGAGCCGATGCCGCCGGTCAGGGTGTCGTTGCCGGGGCCACCGATCAGGATGTCTCTGCCGGCACCGCCATTGAGCGTGTCGTTGCCGGCCCCGCCGACCAGGATGTCGTCGCCATCGCCACCGCTGAGGCTGTCGTTGCCGCCGTAGCCCAAGAGGATGTCGTTGCCCGACGTACCGGTCAGGGTATTGGCGCTGTCATCGCCCGCAATGGCCTGCGAATCCGGATAGAGCGTGGCGTTGATCTGGCTGGCCACGCTGTCACCGTCGCCGTCCGTACCCACGATGCCGAAGGACAGGTCGATCGGAGGCGTCTCGCCAGCCTGGCCGTAGGAGAAGAAGCCCAGCTTGAAGGTCTCCGTCCCCGCCGCGCCATCGACCTGGATCGCGCTGAACGTGCTCAGCGTACTCACTTGGAAGGTCCAGCCCGCCTCCAGCCCCTTGATTGTGACCGAGTCGCCGATGTCGACGATGCTCTTGGCATCGGCTGGGTTGTTGCTGAACAGATGCGTCACGTCGTTGCCGTTCTTGTCGTAGATCGTGATGTCCGACACGCCCAGGTTGACGCGCGTCTCGCCGGAGGGGTCGCCGTAGAAGATGTCATCGGCGTCGGCGACGATGGCGGTGACCGTCAGGTTGACCAGGCCCTGGGCCCAGGCCACTTCCTGCTTGTAGGTATGCACCAGATCATGCGTGCCGTCGTAGCTGAAGGTCCAGTTGGGTCCGACCTTGGCGGCGGTGAGGCCGTTGACGAAGTCGAAGCGCACACCCTCGCCGAACTCGATGCTGTTGCCCTCGCTCACGCCAATCGACCAGTTGTTGGTGTTGATGGTGTTGCCGGCCGAGGTCGACAGCATGACGTCGTTGGTCGAGCCGCCCACGTCGATCAGTGCCTTCCACACCACGTTGCCGCCGCCCACGCCGGTCAGGTCGGTGACCTCGGTGGTTTCCTGGCCGTTGGAGATGATGCCGTAGGTCCAGATGTCGTAGCTGTCTCCCGACGGATTGATGTCGATGGACAGGCCCACAACATCAGCTGCGGTCTTGAGCACGAGCTGGGTTTGGTCGGTACCGTAGTGCATGTACAGCGGCTCGCCATTTAGGGTCAGCGGCCTGCCCTCGGCATCCGTCGCGACGCTGCCCTCGGTGATCGAGAACACCACGTTGCCCAGCCCGTCCGTGCCATAGAGCCCAGCGAACTTGAGCGGCACGTTCGTGAGCGAATGCGTGGTGTTCACCATGTCCACGAGGTGCGCGGTTTCGGGCATGAAGAGGCCCGGGCCGTCGTCCTCGATCTTGAACACGCCCGCGCCCAGGTCGACGCTCGCCGTGGCCGTGTCGCCGTCCGCGTCGGTCACCGTCTGCACGAGCTTCAGGTCGCCCGCCAGCGCCGTCGCCAGCCATTCGGCGTCATCATGGTCGCCGGTGTTGCCGTGCCAGATGTTGTTCGTCTGGGTGAAGGTCACCACGCCGTCGGCATCCACGCTGATGCGGAAGTACTCGGTCGCATCCACCTTGCCGACCACGTCGTTGCCGTCCATCGACAGCAGGATCTCGGCGCCCTGGCCGAAGCCGTCGCCGTCAGTCCCGCTCTTGTCCGTCGGGTCCAGCGCGTACAGCCCGGAGCCCACGCTCTCGCCGCTGAGCACCAGCGTGTAGCTCACGCTGCCGGGGCCGTCCGTGCCGTAGCTAATCGGCGTCGTGAAGTTGTCCGCGAAGTCGGCCGTGGTCGTGCGTACGCCGTCGCCCGCAGGCGGCAGCGCCGATTCGTCCAGCCGCAGCGTGTCCAGCGTCGCTTCCACGTTCACGCTGGCGCTCGGGCCGTCGTCCTCGATCTTGAACACGCCCGCGCCCAGGCTGAGGCTGGCCGTGGCCCAGTCGCCGTCCGCGTCGGTCACCGTCTGCACGAGCCTCAGGTCGCCCGCCGACGCCGTCGTCAGCCATGCGGCGTCGTCATGGCTGCCCGTGTCGCCGTGCCAGATGTTGTTCGTCTGGGTGAAGGTCACCACGCCGTCGGCATCCACGCTGATGCGGAAGTACTCGGTCGCATCCACCTTGCCGACCACGTCGTTGCCGTCCATCGACAGCAGGATCTCGGCGCCCTGGCCGAAGCCGTCGCCGTCAGTCCCGCTCTTGTCCGTCGGGTCCAGCGCGTACAGCCCGGAGCCCACGCTCTCGCCGCTGAGCACCAGCGTGTAGCTCACGCTGCCGGGGCCGTCCGTGCCGTAGCTAATCGGCGTCGTGAAGTTGTCCGCGAAGTCGGCCGTGGTCGTGCGTACGCCGTCGCCCGCAGGCGGCAGCGCCGATTCGTCCAGCCGCAGCGTGTCCAGCGTCGCTTCCACGTTCACGCTGGCGCTCGGGCCGTCGTCCTCGATCTTGAACACGCCCGCGCCCAGGTCGACGCTCGCCGTGGCCGTGTCGCCGTCCGCGTCGGTCACCGTCTGCACGAGCTTCAGGTCGCCCGCCGCCGCCGTCGCCAGCCATGCGGCGTCGTCATGGTCGCCGGTGTCGCCGTGCCAGATGTTGTTCGTCTGGCTGAAGGTCACCACGCCGGTATTCGGATCCACGCTGATGCGGAAGTATTCGGTCGCACCCACCTTGCCGACCACGTCGTTGCCGTCCATCGACAGCAGGATCTCGGCGCCCTGGCCGAAGCCGTCGCCGTCGCCGGCGCTCTTGTCCGCCGGGTCCAGCGCGTACAGGCCGGATGCCACGCTCGTGCCATTCAGTACCAGCGTGTAGCTCACGCTGCCGGGGCCGTCCGCACCATAGGCAATCGGCGCCATGAAGCTGGCCGAGAAGTCGGCCGTGGTCGTGTGCACGCCGTCGCCCGACAGCGGGGATTCGTCCAGCGCCAGGGTGTGTTCCTCGGCCTCCTCGGCGAGACCGGCGATCGGGCTGTCGTCCTCCACCCTCACCGTCAGGGTGCCGGTGGCCGTCGCGGTGCCGTCGGAGGCATGGACCGTCACAGGGAAGGAAACGACGTCTTCCTGGCTCGCCAGCGGATGGTCGATGGGGCCGTGCAGGGTCACGGTGTAATTGCCGCCGTTGTCGATGGTGATCTCGATGATGGTGACATCGCCCACCTTGCCCAGCAGGGTGTTGGTGCCGTCGCCGCTCCATACGATCGGCTGCCCGCCGGAGGTCAGCCCGGGGTCTACGATGCTGAGCGTCACCGTCAGGGGATCGCCGTCCGGATCCAAAATGCTGATCGTCCCGCTCTGCGTCGTTGCATTGGTCTCGTCTTCAGAAAGGGGATCATCGTCCGGAATGCCGCCCTCCAGGCCTTCTTCCGACACGCTCGCCGTGGCCGAACCCACCTCCGGCGGCGTGTTGACCGGGGGCTCGGGAGGTAGCGGTTCCGGTTCCGGTACCGCCTCCGTCACCACCCCCTCCGGCTCGCGGATGACCACTTCCTGCGGATAGGGGAACTGATAGGCCAGGGGGTCGACGCCCTCGGCGATGCGCAGCAGGCGCACGAAGCTGTGGCCGGTGTTGTCGCCGGCGCCGGAGACGCCCGCCGCCGCGGCTTCGAGTTCCTCGTCGATGGGGCGTCCGGCCTCCAGGGCCTGGATCACGCGCTGGATGTCCGCCGCGCTGACGGCGGCCTCCTCGGGCGTGGGACGCAGCCCGGCCACGGCCTCGGGGCTGAGCTGGAAGGTTTCGTTGGGCAGCACGGCCATGACATAGCCGTCGGCGAAGGCGAGTTCCACCCGGCCGCCGGCGCGGGTGACGACGGATTCGCCACGGTAGAGGGCGTCGCCGGCCTTGAGCTGGCGCATCTCGCCCTGTTCGTTGCGGGCATAGGCCTCGCCTTGGACGGAGACGACGGTCGCGATGACCTGAGCGGAGGAGAGAGTCGCAGCCATGATCTTCACCTTTCCTGATTAGCCGCCCGACAAGGGCGATCCCGTAACGGGGCTTCTGATTCGATTTTTAGCCGCGCCGGCGCACGCCCGCCATTGGACAAAAGTGCAATCTGGCGGATCGTCCAGCCCCGGTAGGGCGGATGGTTTCCATGCGCCCGTCCGCGGCGGCAGCGAGCTGCCGCCTTGCTCGGGCTTCTGCCGTGAAGCCCTGCCGGATTTCCCGGTTTTCGCGGCTGAAGCCGCTCCCACAGGGCTGCCGCCCTGCTCGGACCGGGCGCATTTGCCAGCGGGGGGGGTGGGGCTGGGCTTGGTGCAGAGTAGCGGCTTCTGCCGTGAAGCCCTGCCGGATTCCCTGGGTTTTCGCGGCTGAAGCCGCTCCCACAGGGCTGCCGCAGGGCTCCTACAGGGCTGCGGCTTGCATGCCCGGATCAGTGCACGAGCTGCTTCGCCGGCGCGAGCCCGGGGGCGCCGTTGATCAGGAGCGAGAGCTGCAGCCGGTCGCGCACGCCCATCTTCTCGAAGACGGTGGAGAGGTGGGCCTTGACGGTGCGCTCGGTGATGTCCAGGCGGCGGGCGACTTCCTTGTTGCTGGCGCCGTGGGCCACGGCGAGGGCGACCTCGCGTTCGCGCGGGCTGAGGCTCGCGAGCTTCAGCGTGGGCATCTGCTGCCCCGAGCGCGCGGCCAGCGCGGTCACGAGCCGCTGCATCAGGTCCGGCCCGACCCAGAGGCCGCCGTTTTCCACCACCTGGGCGACCTGCTGCAGCAGTTCGGGCACGGCCAGGGCATGGCAGTAGCCCACCGCCCCGGCCGACAGGACGGCCATGCCTTCCTCGTCGTTCGGCACGTTCGAGAGCACGATCAGCGGACACTGGGGAGCGGCTGCCGCAATAGCCTGCACGAGATCACCGACATTCTTGGTTTCCGGGTTCAGGTGCAGCCACACCACCGCCTCGCCCGGCCGGGTGCCCAGTGCCGCGCCCTGGGACGGATAGCCTCTGATCTCCGCGCCGCCGAAGGCCTCGCGCCAGCGGGGGAGGGGTTCGTTCCGGTAGGTCAGGAAGATCTGCCGCTTCATCTCATTCACCGCTCGGTCAGTGCGTAGGTATGGGCCCTGAGGATGGGCTTCATCAAATAAGAAAGCACGGTCTTCTTGCCCGTCATGATGTCCACCTCGGCCACCATGCCTGGCAGGATGGGGAGGTTCTGGCCCAGGCTGGACTTCAGGGTGCGCACGCGGACGATGTAGAAGGCGTTGCCCTTGTCGTCGGTGACGGTGTCGGCGCCGATGTGGTCGAGCACCGCATCGAGGCCGCCGTAGACGGCGAAGTCGTAGGCGGTGAAGCGCACCTGCGCCTCCTGGCCCGGGCGCAGGAAGGCGATGTCCTTGGGTTCGATGCGCGCCTCCAGGAGCAGGGCGTCTTCCGAGGGCACGACCTCGGCGATCTCGGTGCCCGGCTGCACCACGCCGCCGACGGTGGTGACCAGCAGGCGCTTGACGGTGCCCTTGACCGGCGACTTCACGTCGGCGCGCACCACCCGGTCGGTGAGCGCCATGCTGCTTTCGAACAGGCCGCTGAGCTTGGCCGTCACGTCGGCCAGCTCGGTGCGGGCCTGGTTGCGGAAGTTGAGCTCTACCTCCTGGATCTTGCGCGAGGCCTCGGCGATGGCGGCGCGGATGCGCACGATCTGGGCGGCGGCCTGGTCGCGCTCGCCCCGGAACCGGTTCACGTCCCGCTCCAGGCGCAGCAGGTCCACCTCGGACACGGCGCCGGAGCCGACCAGGGGCTTGGTCACGGAGAGTTCCTTGGCGGTGAGCTCGTAGCTGCGGGCGGCGTTCTCACGGCGGACCTCCACCTCGTTGAGCTCCTGGCTGCGCTGGGCGAGCTGCTGGCGGGCGATGCCGAGCTGGGCATCGAGTTCGCTGCGCCGCGAAAGGTAGAGGCTGCGCTCCTGCTCCACCAGGGCGGGGTCTTCCTTGACCACATCGGGGGGCGGCACGAAGTCCCGGCCCTCGGCGAGCGCCCGCAGCCTCGCCGCCTTGGCCTGCAGGGCCAGGTACTGGGCCTGGTTCTCCCGCAGGGAGGAGACGAAGCGGGTCGGATCGATCTTGAACAGCATCTGCCCGGCCCCCACGGCCTGGCCCTCGCGCACCAGGATTTCCTGGACCACGCCGCCGTCGACCGCCTGGATGATCTGCACCTGGCTGGAGGGGATGACCTTGCCGCTGCCGCGGGTGACCTCGTCCACCTCTGCGAAGGCCGCCCAGAGGATGAGCACGAGCAGGATGAGGCCGATCCAGCGCAGCACCGAGCGGGCGAGCAGGGGCTCCTGCTGCAGCTGCGCCCATTCGGCGTCGCTCACCCAGTCGAGTTCCTCCTCGGGGCGCTCCGGGATCCAGCGCGAGAACATGCGGTCGATGAGCCCCCTGCCCCGCCGTGCGAGGCCCGGCGCCAGCACCTTCCTTTCGTGGACTTCCGGCCGCGGCTGCTCGCTCATTTCGACTTCTCGATGCGTCCCTGGCGCAGGGCCTCGATCACCTGGGCCTTGGGCCCGTCGGCCACGACCTTGCCGCCGTCGATGACGATGATGCGGTCGACCAGATCGAGAAGCGAGGTGCGGTGGGTGACGATGATCATGGTCTTGTCGGCGGCGAACTCGCGCAGCTGGCCCTTGACCGCGTCCTCGGTGCTGAAGTCCATGAAGCTCGTCGGCTCGTCCAGGAGCAGGATGGGCGGGTCGTTGATGACGCCCCGGGCGATGGCCACGCCCTGGCGCTGGCCGCCGGAGAGGGATTCGCCGCGCTCGCCCACCAGCATGTCGAAGCCGCGCGGGTGGACGTTGACGAACTCGGCGATGCCGCTGATCTGCGCCGCCCGGCGCAGGGCCATGTCGTCCGCATGCGGGGTGGCCAGGGCGACGTTGTCCCTGAGGGTGCCGTAGAACAGGGTCACGTCCTGGGGGGCGTAGCCGATCGCGCGGCGCAGCTCCGCCGGGTCGAGCTGGCGCAGGTCGACGCCGTCGATGCGGATGGAGCCGGCGGTCGGCTGGTAGAGGCCCAGGATCAGCTTCTCGATGGTGGACTTGCCCGAGCCCACCCGGCCGATGAGGGCGATGTGCTCGCCCGGCCTGATGTGGAAGGAGACGTGGTGCAGGGCATCGGTCTCCGAGCCCGGATAGGCGAAGCTCACGTCCTTGAACTCGATGTCGCCCCTGAACTGCGGGTGGCTGACGAAGCCTGCGTCCTCCGGCCGCTCCACCTCGTTGGCCATGACCTGGTCGAGCGAGGTGAGCGCCGTGGCGGCGTTGTGGTAGTGAGTGATCAGGCCCGCGACCTGGCCGAAGGGGGCCATGGCCCGCGAGGCCAGCATGGTGCAGGCGATGAGCCCGCCCATGCTGAGCGCGTTCTCGCCGATGCGGTAGACCCCGAGCACGATGATGGAAAGGGTGACGAGCTGCTGCACCCACATCGCGCTGTGCGTGGTGGAGGCCGCCAGCAGCCGCAGCTGCGTGGTCACCCGGGCGAGGAAGGCGGCGGTCTGCTCCCACTTGCGCTGCATGACGCCCTCGGCCCCCTGGGCCTTGACCGTCTCCAGGCCCACCAGGCTCTCGACCAGATGGGCGTTGCGCTGGGCGCCCGCCCGGTAGGTGGTCTCGGCCAGGTCGTGCATCTTGCCCTGCACCATGAGCGCGTAGGTCAGCACCACGGCCATGCCGACCAGCCCCGGCAGGACCATGGGCGGGTCGATCCAGGCCATCACCGCGAGGAAGAGCAGGGCGAAGGGCACGTCGATGAGGGTGGTGACGGTGGCCGAGGTGATGAAGTCGCGCACCGTCTCGAAGGAGCGCAGGTTGGCCGCGAAGGAGCCCACCGAGCTCGGCCGCTGCTCCATGCGGATGCCCAGCACCCGCTCCATGATCCGGGCGGAGAGGTCCACATCCACCCGGCTGCCCGCCAGGTCGATGAAGTAGCTGCGCAGGGTCCTGAGCACGAGGTCGCCGACGATGATGATGACCATGCCCGCGGCGAGCATCCACAGCGTCTCGTACGCCTGGTTGCGCACCACCCGGTCGTACACGTTCATGATGAACAGGGGCATGGTCAGGGCGAAGACGTTGATCAGCCCGGCGGCGAAGAGCACGTCGCGGTAGATGGCGAAGTTCTCCGCCAGCGCCCCCCAGAACCAGTGCCGGCGGCGCACCCGGCCCACCTCGGGGGTGCGCCGGTCGAAGCTGAACCGGGGACGGGCCAGGATGGCCAGGCCGGTGTAGCGGGCCCGCAGCTCCTCCTGCGGCATCTCCACCACGGCCTCGCCCATCTCGGGCAGCACCACGCGGGCCATGCCGTGGCCGACGTTCAGGCCCATCAGCACGCAGGCCTGGCGGTCGTCGAGCAGCAGCACCACCGGCAGCAGGGCGGGTTCGATCTTCTCCAGGGGACGCTCGACGACCTTGCTGGCCAGGCCGGCGCGGTGCGCCGCGCGCCCGAACAGGGAGGGCGTCAGCCGATGGTCTTCGAGCGGCAGCCCCGCCGAGAGGGTGTCCCGGGTGCAGGGGCGGCCGTGGTAGCGGGCCAGGGTCACCAGGCATTCCAGCAAGGGGTCATGGACCCCGCCGGACTCCTCCGGCTCCACCCACGCCTTCTGCGCTGCGGCGCTGTGATCGTTCATCGCTCACCCAGGGAAAAGTCCACGTCCACCCTCCCGCCAAGAAACCCGGGCAACTTAGCCCATGCCCCGCAATGCAGACAAGCCGGGGTTGAATTCCTGTAGGGGGAATGCAACAAGGGTATAGCTTAATGTATAGCCTAGGAGCCTGTCGGACTTAAAGGAAATCGGCTGCAAATTCGGCGGAACGGTCCATATTTCGCCGCTTTCTTGGGCAATAGTGCGACTATTGCCCGGCGAAATCGCCAAAATCTGGCCTCGTTCGGCCGAATTTTGGCTGCGCCGAAACTCCGTTTTCGCTTCGATTCTTCAAGTCCGACAGGCTCCTAGGAGCCGCATCGAACCTATCAAACCGGCCACAAAATTCCGTACGGCAGGGCCGGCTTCAGCCGGCCGAGCCGTTGGCGGACTGAAGTCCGCCCTTGTATTGTGACCCCGTGCCTTCCTGTCGATTCTGGTTTAAACGCCGGAGCGGTGGGGCAGCATGCCTGGGGGCACCCCGGGTTCGATCGGGTGGACGCCGTGCCCGCCCTTGGGCCTCAAGCCCGTTGCGTAGATCCTTGCAGCGGCCGCCCCATGGCAACAATCGCGTCTGACCCCATTATGACCCCCCCAGCCGATCCCGCGCCAGCCGATCCGGGTGCGCCCCCGCAGAAAAAAGTAGCCCGGATGAAGCGAAGCGCAATCCGGGGAGGGCATGGCCGGGCCCTCATCCCGGATTGCGGCCTATCGGCCTGCATTGGGCTACGAGGCTGCAAGGGGGAGGGGATATTGCGGCTAATGGATAATCTGGGTTGAGAGGAGATGAATCTGCGTGGCGGCGGTTCCTCGGCTCATTCGTAGCGCAGGAAGCACTCGGCCGGCACGTGCGGGCCGTAGCGGCGGATGAGGTTGGCGAGCTCCTCCTGCAGGGTCTCGTCGTCGTCCGGGTCGATCGCGCCCTCGCCCACGAGACGGGCCACGAGCCCCCTCCCCATGGCCTCCTGCACGGACTCCAGGGTGGGCGGCCGGGAGGCGCCGTCGATCACGCTCTGGATCACCGAGCTGAGTTCCAGGCTGGCTTCGATCACGACGAAATCCCGGGCCGCCGCCTCTTCCCCGAACTCCTCGATCAGGTCGTCCAGTTCGGAGAGGATGGAGCGCGCGGTCTGCGGATGCAGCCGATCCGCATCGTAGACCTCGGCGAGCCCGCCCCCGACCAGGGCGGCGCGCACGGACCCCAGGGTGGCGGGCTGGATGGCCTCGGGGTGGTCGGCCTGGGCCTCGAGTATCTCTGAAAGCGCCGGGCTCACCCGGCAGGCGACATCCACGGATGCGTTCATCTTGAAGCTCCCGCCCCGGCCGCGCCGAAGCCCGGGCAGCCGCGGCAACGCTGACAATTCGCTTGCCTGTTAATCTTTTTGTATGTGCTCCCCGCGGGGGCGTCAAGCCGGCGCCCCGGACGCCGCCATGGGCTAGATTGAAAAAAACCGGACGAGGCGGCCCCATGAAAGCGCTGGTCAAATCCCGCCCGCAAGCCGGGCTCTGGCTGGAGGAAGTCCCCGAACCCCGGCCGGGCGCCAACGAGGTGCTCATCCGGGTGCGCAAGACGGGCATCTGCGGCACGGACCTACACCTCTACAACTGGGACGACTGGGCCCGGCGCAACCTCCAGACCCCGCGCATCGTCGGCCACGAGTTCGTGGGCGAGATCGTCGAGCTGGGCCCCGGGGTGACGGGCTACGCGGTCGGCGACCGGGTCACCGCCGAGGGCCACGTCACCTGCGGGCTGTGCCGCAACTGCCGGGCCGGCAAGCGGCACCTGTGCGAGCGGGCCGCGGGCATCGGCGGCGGGCGCGACGGCGCCTTCGCCGAGTATCTCGCCGTGCCCGCCTTCAACCTCTGGCCTTTGCACCCGGACATCCCGGACGAGATGGCGGCCATCCTCGACCCCTTCGGCAACGCCGTGCACGCGGTCTTCGCCTTTCCGGTCGCCACCGAGGACGTGCTCGTCACCGGCGCCGGGCCCATCGGGCTCATGAGCGCGGCGGTGTGCCGGCACCTGGGCGCGCGGCGCGTGGTGGTGACCGACGTGAGCGACTACCGCCTGGCGCTGGCCGCGAAGCTCGGCGCCACCCGCGCGGTCAACGTCGCCCGCACCCCGCTCGAAGAGGCGATGCGCGAGCTCGGCATGTCCAACGGTTTCGACGTCGGCCTGGAGATGTCCGGCAGCGCGGAGGCCTTCAGGCAGATGCTCGCCGCCATGTACCACGGCGGCGGCGTCGCCCTGCTGGGCTTCCTGCCCACCGGCACCGGGATCGACTGGGACCGGGTGATCTTCAAGGGGCTCACCCTCAAGGGCATCTACGGCCGCGAGATGTTCGAGACCTGGCACCGCATGAGCCAGCTGCTGCGCTCGGGCCTGGACATCGCCCCGGTCGTCACCCACCGCTTCCCCGCGGAGGACTTCGAGCAGGCCTTCGAGACGGTGCGCTCGGGGCAGTGCGGCAAGGTGATCCTGGAGTGGGCCTGATGGGGCAGCCGGCTGACGACCGCTTCCTCGCCGAGCTGCGGCAGCTTCGCGCCGAGGGCCTCTACAAGCAGGAGCGCGTCCTCGCCTCGCCGCAGGGCGTGGAGGTCGCCACCCGCGAGGGAGGGCGCGTGCTCAACTTCTGCGCCAACAACTACCTGGGCCTGGCCGACCGCGCCGAGGTCCTGGAGGCGGCCGCCCGGGCGCTCAGGGACTACGGCTTCGGCATGGCCTCGGTGCGCTTCATCTGCGGCACCGGCGTGCTGCACCGGGAACTGGAGGCCGCCCTCGCCGACTTCATGGGCACCGAGGATGCGATCCTCTATGCCTCCTGCTTCGACGCCAACACGGGCCTCTTCGAGACCCTCCTCGGCCCGGAGGACGCGGTGATCTCGGATGCGCTCAACCACGCCTCCATCATCGACGGCATCCGGCTCTGCAAGGCGGCCCGCTACCGCTACGCCCACGGCGACATGGGCGAGCTGGAGCGCGCCCTCAGGGAATCGAAGGGTGCGCGCACCCGGCTCATCGCCACCGACGGCGTGTTCAGCATGGACGGCGACATCGCCAAGCTCACGGACATCGTCGCCCTGGCCCGGCGCTTCGACGCCCTGGTGATGGTGGACGACTCCCACGCCACGGGGGTCTTGGGCGCGAAGGGCCGCGGCACGGCGGAACATCTGGGGGTGATGCGCGGGGTCGACATCTATACCTCCACCCTGGGCAAGGCCCTGGGCGGCGGCAGCGGCGGCTTCACCGCGAGCCGCAGGGCCGTCGTCGAGCTGCTGCGCCAGCGCTCGCGGCCCTACCTCTTCTCCAACAGCCTGCCGCCGCACGTCGTGGCCGGGGCCCTCAAGGCCCTGGAGATCGTGCGCCGCGAGCCGTTTCTTCGGGAGCGCCTGGCGGAGAACACCGCCTGGTTCCGCAACCACATGGCCCGGGCGGGCTTCGAGCTGCGCCCGGGCGAGCACCCCATCGTGCCGGTGATGCTCTACGACGCGGAACTGGCGCAAAACATGGCGGCCGAGCTCCTGCGCGAGGGCATCTACGCCATCGGTTTCGCCTACCCCGTGGTAGCCAGGAACGAGGCCCGCATCCGCGTCCAGGTCACCGCGGCCCACACGCACGAGCAGTTGGATAAGGCGGCGGCGGCCTTCCAGCGGGTGGGGCGGGCGCTGGGGCTTATCCGCTGATGGCCATCACTGCGGGAGCGGCTTCAGCCGCGAATTTTGCCGGCAGATTCGCGGCTGAAGCCGCTCCTACAATAGACCTGCCTGCGTTGCCTGCACCCTCGCCCTTCACTCGGCCTTCAGCAATCCGCTACGCCGCAGGAAGGCCTCCACCCGGCCGGCGAGGCCCGGGCTCTCGGCCTCGGCATATTCGTAGCGGGCCCGCACCAGGGGCTTCGTGACCCGGATCAGCGCCCCGAGGTCCGCCGGGGTGGCGGTGACCACGGCGTCGACCTCGGCCCGCTCTATGGTCTCGGCCAGGGCGGCGAGGTGGGCCTCGCAATAGCCCGCCGCCGGCAGCACCGGGCCTAGGTGGGGATAGCGCGCATAGACCTCGGCGATCGCCGGCGCCGCCCAGGGGCGCGGGTCGACGACCTCGGCCCCGGCGCGCGAGGCGGCCAGATACCCGGCGCCGTAGCGCATGCCGCCGTGGGTCACCGTGGGGCCGTCCTCCACCACCAGCACCCGCTTTCCGCGCACCGCCTCCGCGTCGTCCAGGCTGATGGGCGAGACGGCGCGCACGAGGTCGGCCGCGGGGTTCACCCGGCGCACGTTGTCGATCACCTGCTGCACGTCGGCCGCCGCGGCGCTGTCGGTCTTGGCCAGCACCACGATGTCGGCCATGCGCAGCACCGCCTCGCCCGGGTGGTGGCTCACCTCGTGGCCGGGGCGCAGGGGGTCGGCGAGGACGATGTGCAGGTCGGGCCTGAGGAAGGGGAAGTCGTTGTTGCCGCCCTCCCAGAGGATGAGGTCCGCCTCGCGGGCCGCGGCCTCGACGATGCGGGCGTAGTCCACCCCGGCGTAGACGACGTGGCCCTGGGCGACGTGGGGCTCGTACTCCTCGCGCTCCTCCACGGTGCAGAGGGCGGCGTCGATGTCGGCCCGGCTGGCGAAGCGCTGCACCGCCTCGGCCTCCAGATCGCCGTAGGGCATGGGGTGGCGCAGCACCGCCACCCGCAGCCCCCTGGCCTTGAGCAGCCTGGAGAGGTAGCGCGAGGTCTGCGACTTGCCGCAGCCGGTGCGCACCGCCGAGATGGCGATCACCGGCACGGGCGCGGCCAGCATGGTGCGGACCGGGCCCAGGAGCAGGAAGTCGGCGCCGGCGGCGAGCGCGCGCGAGGCCAGGTGCATGACGTGGGCGTGGGGCACGTCGCTGTAGGCGAAGACCACCTCCTCGACCGCGCCGCCGCGGATGGTCGCCTCCAGTTCGGGCTCGTCGACGATGGGGATGCCCCCCGGGTAGCGCGGCCCGGCGAGCGAGGGCGGATAGCGCCGGCCGCCTATGCCCGGGATCTGGGCGGCGGTGAAGGCGACCACCTCCACCGCGGGGTCGTCGCGGTAGGCGACGTTGAAGTTGTGGAAATCGCGCCCGGCGGCGCCGAGGATGAGGATACGCCTTGGGCTGCCCGCTCCCGCCGTTGCCATGCCGCCGCCTCCGTCCCGATCGATGTCTCTCTACCTTAGCATCCGGCCGGCCGCCGGCGCCGGGCCCGATCGACCGGGTAGATCGATAAATTCAATATTATCAATTAGATAAATGGCGCATCCGGGCTTGAATGAAGCTACAGACGGCAGTTCGCCGAAATGGTGAACCTGATCGCTCTCCCCATGCCGCATCGCAGCTTGCCGCCCGAGCCTCTGGCCTGTTTCAACTGCCGTTTCTAGGAGCCTGTCGGACTTGAAGAATCGAAGCGAAAACGGAGTTTCGGCGCAGCCAAAATTCGGCCGAACGAGGCCAGATTTTGGCGATTTCGCCGGGCAATAGTCGCACTATTGCCCAAGAAAGCGGCGAAATATGGACCGTTCCGCCGAATTTGCAGCCGATTTCCTTTAAGTCCGACAGGCTCCTAGGATGAAATGGGTAAAGACATCCCTCCCCGCCTGCGGGGTAGGGGGCCTTCCGGCCCGATCAGGAGCGTAGCCATGATTCCTGGGGAACCGACATGAACCGCCCCGCCAGCCTCCGGCAGCCGGGCAAGGCCCTGTCGGGCCGCGCCCGCGCCGCGGCCTGGGGGCTGCTGGCGCTCGCCGTCCTGGGACTTGCCTGGCAGGCCGTGGCGCTGGGCGGCCTGGACCTCGACACCGGCATGGGCAAGGCCCTGGCCGCCGGCTTCGCCGCCGCCCTGGCCACGGCCCTGGGCGCCCTGCCGGCCGTCTTCGTGGCCCGGCTCTCGCCCCGCGTGGAGGACGTCATGCTGGGCTTCGGCGCCGGGGTGATGGCCGCGGCCTCCTGCTTCTCCCTCATCCTGCCCGGGGTGGAGGCGGCGGACGCCCTGCTCGGCGCCCGCCCCCTGGGCGCGGCCTGGGTGGCGGCGGGCCTCGTCCTGGGCGCGGCCTTCCTCGTCCTGGCCGACAAGGCCGTGCCCCACGAGCACGCGGTGGCCGGCCGGCGGGGCCCGGACGCCGTGCATCTGCGCCGGGTCTGGCTCATGGTCTTCGCCATCGCCCTGCACAACTTCCCGGAGGGCATGGCCATCGGCGTGGGCTTCGCCGGCAACGACCCGGCCGTGGGCGTGCCGCTCGCCGCGGCCATCGCCATCCAGGACATCCCGGAGGGCCTGGTGGTGGCCGTCGCCCTGCGCACGGTGGCCTACGGGCGCGTCCAGTCCGCCCTGATCGGCGCCGCCACGGGGCTCGCCGAGCCGCTCGGGGCCATCCTCGGCAACGCCCTGACCTCGGGCACGGCCCTGCTCTATCCCCTCGGCCTGGGCTTCGCCGCCGGGGCCATGCTCTGGGTGGTGTTCCACGAGATCGTCCCCGAGACCCACCGCAAGGGCCACGAACAGGCGGCCAGCGCGGGCGTCGTCGGCGGCTTCGTGGTGATGATGCTGCTCGACACCGCCTTGGGCTGAGCAGCCGGCCATGAGCGAGCGCTGCTGCCCGCCCGCCGACCCGGCGCTGGTCGAGCGCCAGGCGCGCAGCCTGAGGCTGGTCCTGGCCCTCAACGCGGCCATGTTCCTGGTCGAGGCCGTGGGCGGGGTGCTGGCCCGCTCCACCGCGCTGCTCGCCGACTCCCTGGACATGCTCTCGGACGCGAGCCTCATCGCGCTCACCCTCTACGCCCTGAACCGCGGCGAGGCCTGGAAGCGGCGCGCGGCCCTGGCCAAGGGGGCGGCCATGGGCGGGCTGGCCCTGCTGGTGCTGGCGGAGGCGGCCTGGAAGACGATGCACCCCGTGCTGCCGGCGGCCGAGGCCATGGGGGCCATCGGGGCCCTGGCCCTGGCGGTCAACGCCGCCGCCTTCGCCCTGCTCTGGCGGCATCGCGCCGACGACCTCAACCTGAGCTCCGCCTGGCTGTGCACCCGCAACGACGTCGTCGCCAACCTGGCCGTCATCGGCGCGGCCGGCGCCACCGCCCTGGTGCAGCATCCATGGCCGGACATCGCGGTGGGCGTGGCGATCGCCGGCCTGTTCCTGGGCTCGTCCGTAAAGGTCCTGCTGGCGGCCTATCCGCGCCCGGCCTGAGGGCTTGCCGATCTCCTGCGCGGGCCAGGTGGCGCGGTGCCCGCCCCGCTGCCTTCACGGGCCCTGCGGCGGCGCCCGCACCCCTTCGGGCAGCCTTTCCCTCAGGATGCGCGCGAGCCGGTCGAGGGTCTCCAGATAGGGCGTGCGCCTGCGCCAGGCGAGGGCGATGGTGCGGCGCGCGCCGGGCGCGGCGAGCGGCCTCACCGCCACCCCGTCCTGCACCGCCCTGGGGTCCGCCGGGCAGGCGAGGCGCGGCATCAGGGTCACGCCGATGCCCATGCCCACCATCTGGCGCAGGGTCTCCAGGCTGGTGGCGCGCACCTCCTCGCCCGCCAGGCCGTCCAGGCCGCAGACCTCCAGGGCCTGATCGCGCAGGCAATGGCCCTCCTCCAGGAGCAGCAGGTTCTCGCGCCCCAGCTCCTGCAGGCCGACCCGCGCCTTCTTCGCCAGGCGGTGCCCGGCGGGCAGCGCCGCCAGGAAGGGCTCGGTGAAGAGGGGCACCAGCGTCAGCCCCTCCTCCTCGATGGGCAGGGCGAGCAGCCCCGCGTCCAGCCTGCCCTCGTGCAGCTGGGCGAGCAGCTGGGGCGTCATCACCTCGCGCAGCAGCAATCTCAGCCTCGGATAGGCCTCGCGCACCCGCATGAGGGCATGGGGCAGGTAATAGGGCCCCAGGGTGGGGATGATGCCCACCTGCACGGTGCGGTCCATGGGGTCCTGGGCGCACCTGGCGAGCTCGCGGATGCGCTCGGCCTCCTGCAGGATGAGCCGGGCGCTCTCCACGATCTCCCGGCCGATGGGCGTGGGGGTGATGCGCTTCAGGCTGCGGTCGAAGAGCACCGTGCCGAGGTAGTCCTCCAGCTTCTTCAGCCCGGTGGACAGGGTGGACTGGCTCACGAAGCAGGCCTCGGCCGCCTGGCCGAAGTGGCCGGTGTCCGCGAGGGCCACCAGATAGCGCAGCTCCTGCAGGGTCATGGCGATGCGATCTAATTTATCGATCGTTAAATTCTAGACAATCCATTGGTTAGATAAAGACTACTGGTCTTTAATGATTGAAAGCCCGGCTGCCGCCGGGACCCCGACCAGACCTTGCACACAGGAGATGACCATGTCCGAGAGCAAATGCCCGTTCCATCACACCGCAGGCAGCGGCATGTCGAACCGAGACTGGTGGCCCAACCGGTTGAACCTGGACATCCTGCGCCAGCATTCCTCCAAGTCCGATCCGATGGGCGAGGGGTTCGACTACGCGGAAGCATTCAAGAGCCTCGATCTGGCGGCCGTGAAGAAGGACCTCCGTGACCTGATGACCGATTCCCAGGACTGGTGGCCGGCGGATTATGGCCACTACGGGCCCCTGTTCATCCGCATGGCCTGGCACAGCGCGGGCACCTACCGCACCGGCGACGGCCGCGGCGGCGGCGGCACCGGCAACCAGCGTTTCGCCCCGGTCAACAGCTGGCCCGACAACGTCAACCTCGACAAGGCGCGCAGGCTGCTCTGGCCCATCAAGCAGAAGTACGGCCGCAAGATCTCCTGGGCCGACCTGATGATCCTCGCCGGCAACGTCGCCCTGGAATCCATGGGCTTCAAGACCTTCGGCTTCGGCGGCGGGCGGGCGGACATCTGGGAGCCGGAGAAGGACATCTACTGGGGAGCCGAGACCACCTGGCTGGATGACCAGCGCTATGCCGGCAAGCACGAGCACCTGGAAACCCCGCTTGCCGCCGTGCAGATGGGGCTGATCTACGTGAACCCGGAAGGGCCGAACGGCAATCCGGATCCGATCGCATCCGGCCGCGACGTTCGCGAGACCTTCGCGCGCATGGCGATGAACGATTACGAGACCGTCGCGCTCACCGCCGGCGGCCACACCTTCGGCAAATGCCACGGCGCCGGCGACCCGAAGCTGGTGGGCCCCGCACCCGAGGCCGCCGGCATCGAAGAGCAGGGCCTGGGCTGGAAGAGCGGTCATGGCAGCGGCAAGGGCGGCGACCAGATCGGCAGCGGCCTGGAAGGTTCATGGACGCCGACCCCGACGCAGTGGGACATGACCTACCTGGACATGCTGTTCGACAACGAGTGGGAACTGACCAAGAGCCCGGCGGGCGCCTGGCAGTGGACGCCGAAGGAGACCACCGACAGCAACCAGGCGCCGGCCGCGGAGGATGCGTCGCAAAAACGGCCGATCATCATGACGACCGCCGACATGTCGATGCGCATGGATCCCGCTTATGAACCGATCGCGCGGCACTTCCGTGAAAATCCGGAAGAGTTCGCCGACGCCTTCGCCCGCGCCTGGTTCAAGCTGACCCACCGCGACATGGGGCCGAAGTCGCGCTACCTCGGCCCCGAGGTGCCGCAGGAGGATCTCATCTGGCAGGACCCGATCCCGGCGGTCGATCACGCATTGATCGACGAGCAGGACATCGCCGACCTCAAGGCCGGGATCCTGGCTTCCGGGCTTTCCGTCGGCGAGCTGGTCTCGACCGCCTGGGCCTCCGCCTCCACCTTCCGCGGCTCCGACATGCGCGGCGGCGCCAACGGCGCCCGCATCCGCCTGGCGCCGCAGAAGGATTGGGAAGCCAACCAGCCGGATCGGCTGGCGAAGGTGATCGAGACCCTCGAGGGCATCCAGCGCGAGTTCAACGGCGCCCAGTCCGGCGGCAAGCGGGTGTCGCTCGCCGACCTGATCGTGCTGGCCGGCTGCGCCGGGGTGGAGAAGGCCGCGAAGGCCGCCGGCCACGCGGTGACGGTGCCCTTCTCGCCGGGCCGCACGGACGCCTCGCAGGAGCAGACCGATGTGGCGTCCTTTGACGTTCTGGAGCCGATCGCGGACGGCTTCCGCAACTACCTGAAGGCCAGGTACACCGTCTCGGCCGAGGAACTGCTGGTGGACAAGGCGCAGCTCTTGACGCTCACCCCGCCGGAGATGACGGTCCTGGTGGGCGGCATGCGCGTGCTGGGCACCAACTTCGGCCAGACCCGGCACGGCGTCTTCACCGACCGCCCCGAGGCCTTGACCAACGACTTCTTCGTGAACCTGCTCGACATGGGCACCACCTGGAAGGCCGCCTCTGAAGACGCCGACCTGTTCGAAGGCAGCGACCGCAAGACGGGCAAGGCGAAGTGGACCGGCACCCGGGTCGACCTGATCTTCGGCTCCAACTCCGAGCTGCGTGCCCTGGCCGAGGTCTATGCAGCCGCGGACGCCCAGGAGAAGTTCGTCCAGGACTTCGTCGCGGCCTGGAGCAAGGTGATGGACCTGGACCGCTTCGATCTGGCCTGATTTCGGCAGGCTCCAACCTCCACTCCATGATGCCACCCGCGCGGGGCGGGCCTGCCCGCCCCGCGGCCTCGACAGGAGCGCGATCATGACAATCCGCCTATACCGTAACTATCGGGCCTGGCGCGTAGCCGCAGCCCGCGCGGCGCTCGATACCGCCGCCATCCGTCAGAGCCTCGCCCTGCTGGGCATCGGGCTCGCGGGCATCGCCTGCGGCGGCGACCCGGCGGATGCCTCCCTCCGTTGAGCGTCCTGCTTCAACACAATAAAGGAGAAGAGCATGGCCAAAGCATCCGCAACAAGCGGCAAGAGCGCGAAAGCTGCGCAGCCCTTCCTCACCGACATCAAGACCCTGCGCGAGCGGGCCCGCAGGCACATCGAGGACGGCGCGGTGACGGCCGCCTACCGGGCCGACCGGGCCACGGTGATCAAGCTGCTCAACGAGGCGCTCGCCACCGAGCTCGTCTGCATCCTGCGCTACAAGCGCCACCACTTCATGGCCGCCGGCATCAACGCCGAGGCCGTGGCGGCCGAGTTCCTGGTGCACGCCAACGAGGAGCAGCAGCACGCCGACCAGATCGCCGCCCGCATCGTGCAGCTGAGGGGCGAGCCCGACTTCAGCCCCGAGGGCCTGGCCACCCGCAGCCACGCGGAATACGTGGAGGGCGAGGACCTCGTGGACATGATCAAGGAGGACCTGGTGGCCGAGCGCATCGCCATCGAGAGCTACGGCGAGATGATCCGCTACATCGGCGACAAGGACATCACCACCCGGCGCATGCTGGAGGGCATCCTGGCCATGGAGGAGGAGCACGCCGACGACCTGGCCAGCCTGCTGGAGGGGCTTGCCGCCAGGAAGAAGTAGGCGGCCGCCTCAGCGCGGCCAGCTCATGATCACCGTGGTGCCGCCCCAGTCGTTGGGCGCGGCCTCCAGGCTGCCGCCGGCGAGCTTGACCCGCTCGCCCAGGGTGGCGAGCCGCATCGGCGTATCGTCCCCCCCGACGGCGGGCGCGGGGGCGTCGCTCTTCACCGTCAGCACGATGCTGCCGTCGACGCAGTCGAGGCCGAGGTGCGCCCGGCTGGCCCGGGCGTGCCGGGCGAGGTCCTGCAGGTGCTGCTGCGCCACCCGGAACAGCACCACCTTGAGCGGCGGGGGGATGTCCGCCTCGTCCAGGTCGAGGTCCTGCTCCAGGCGCAGCTGCGGATAGACCGCGCCGAGCTCGCGGCAATAGCCATTCAGGGCGGCCAGGGCCCCGAGCTCGTCCAGGCTGGGCGGCCGCAGGTCGATGGCGATGGCGCGCAGCTCCTGGATGGCGTCCTGGATCACGGGCACCATGGCCTGCAGGGGGACGGAGCCGCGGCAGGACCGGTCCGCCGCGCTGCAGGCCGATTCCAGCTGCAGCTTGACGGCGGCGAGGGTCTGGGCGATGCCCTCGTGCAGCTCCTGGGCCACCTGCCGTTTCTTGTTCTCCTCGGCGCTGATGAGCTGACTGGAGAGCAGCTCGAGCGTGAGGCTGCGCTCGCGGATGGTCGCCTGCTGCTGCTCGATGACGCGCCCGGCGCGGCGCACGATGGCGAGCAGCGCCGCGTAGAGCAGCAGCATCACGGCGAGGCTGCCGCCCAGGAGCAGCAGCTCCGCCTCCTCGATCTGTCGCACCATGGGATTCACGTCGGTATAGATCTCGAACACCCCCAGGACGGGAGCGGTCGGCCCCGCCCGCACCGGCAGATAGCTCTGGATCAGCTTGTCCTCCCCGGTCTCGCGGTCGAAGGGATTGAGACGTTCCTGGTAGAGCAGCTTGCTGGCCACCTCGCCGCCGAGGGCGGAGACCACGGCAGGGTTGTCCAGGCGGCGCTGCCCGATCTGGCCGTACCGGGTGGAGAAGAGCACGGTGCCGTCCCGGCCGTAGACCTTGATGCGGACCACGGCGGTGCTGCGCATGATCGCCGCGAAGGCCTCGTCCAGTTCCGCCGGCAGGCTGCCCGGGGCCACGCCCTCGCCCTGCGCCGCCTCCAGGTAGGCCAACAGCCGGGGCTTCACCACGAGCAGCGCGGCCCTGGCCAGGGTCAGGTTGGCGTGCTCGCCGACGCTGACGACGTTGCCGACGGCCACCTGGCGGTAGAGCAGGGTGAGCAGGAAGGCCGCCGCCAGGATGGCGGCGAGGCTCGCCCAGGAGAACTGGCGCAGAATGCCGAAGACGCCCTGGTCGCGTGCGGCGGGTTTGCGGGACTTCGCCATGGCTCCCCCTGGTCTCGTGGCACGGGCGGCGGCCCGTTCGGTTAGAATAGTCCTTCGCAAGAAGTGTCGCGTCACGCTTCAGTTTAAGGAGACCCTTCCGATGAAACGCCTGTTCCTGTCCGTCTTCGCCGCCTTCCTGGCCCTCGCGCTGCCCGTGCACGACGCCGAGGCCAAACGCTTCGGCGGCGGCAAGTCCACCGGCATCCAGCGCGACGCCACGCCCCAGCGCCCGGCCGCGCCTCAGCGCGACGCCGGCGCCCCGGCCCAGCAGAACGCCGCCGGCGCCGCCGCCAATCCGGCCGGCAAGCGCTCCTGGCTCGGCCCCGTCGCCGGCCTGGCCGCCGGCCTGGGGCTCGCCGCCCTGGCCTCGCACCTGGGCCTGGGCGAGGAGATGGCCGGCATCCTGCTCATCGCCCTGCTGGCGATGGGCGCCTTCCTGCTGTTCCGCCTGCTCACCCGCAACCGCGCCCGCCCGGCCCGGCAAGCGGGCATGCAGTACGCGGCTGCCGGCGCCGCCGGCAGCGTCACGCCCTTCCCGGCCGCCGCGCCGATGTCCTCGGCCCCGGCCGCCGCGCCGAGCGCAGCCGCCCTGCCCGCGGGCTTCGACGCCGAGGCCTTCGCGCGCCAGGCCAAGCTCAACTTCCTGCGCCTGCAGGCCGCCTTCGACGCCGGCAACCTGGACGACATCCGCGAGTTCACCAGCCCCGAGATGTACGCCGAGACCAGGCTGCAGCTGGAGGAGCGCGGCGGCGCCCCGCAGCGCACCGAGGTGGTCACGCTCGACGCCGAGGTGCTGGAGGCCGTCGAGGAGACCGGCCGCTACGTGGTCAGCGTGCGCTTCCACGGCCTGATCCGCGAGGAGGCCGACGCCCAGGCCCGGCCCTTCGACGAGGTCTGGCACCTGACCAAGCCCGCCGACGGTGGGCATGGCTGGGTGGTGGCCGGCATCCAGCAGCTCGTCTGAGAGCTTGTGAATAAACCTACTGCGCGTCCCGATAGCTGCGTTGGGCGGTAC
>DYFL01000038.1:12296-26473 GCA_020725195.1 Hydrogenophilus sp. | reverse complement strand
TTCATGCGTTCAGGCCAGGAGGGAAGGTGTAAGCCAAGGGGAACACGGATTCAGGCTATTTTCAACATGCTGCACTAGCACTTGAGTTTACTGAACAGCCCGATACAACACTTCACACCTCAATGTCTCGGGGCACTGTGGCAAGATCGCTCGAAGAATTTACGAAGAAACTGCAGGTTTCCACGAGACTGAAAGCGTATCGTGCAGCTTTGAAGGCAACGGAGAAGTTGGATGCTAAGTCGGCCGGCTACTTCCTGCTTGTCCTACTGCCGAACGAGCCAGAACTACAGATTTTTGCTTTTTCAAAGCGAAATGTTGACGCGGCATACCGCGAGTACGAGCGGTATGAGCGCCTAATGCCTCTGTATCCACGCGGTCGACAACTGCCGTTATTTCCCGAGTTGTCAGACTACTCAGGGGCCCAAGCCGTGCTAGTCGGTGCAGACTCCTTCAAATCAATACGCGAGTCGTACCCGAACTACTACCTCGATACTGACTCCTTTCTAAAAAATGTCGAAGGCTTTGTCCGCCGGTACCGTTATGCCCCCTAACCTATCGACAGTAAAGAAATCGTAGGGCGGCTTCGCGAAGCAAGCCGCCGAATGTCATGAAGAAGACCATCCTCATCACCGGCGTGAGCCGCGGCCTGGGCCGGGCCATGACGGAGGCGTTCATCCGCCGGGGCCACATCGTGGCCGGCTGCGGCCGAAGCCGAGCGGCGATCGCCGAGCTGAAGCAGGCCTACGGCCCGCCCAATCGCTTCGACGTGGTGGACGTGACCGACGATGCCCGGGTGGCGAAGTGGGCGCAGGCGCTGCTCTCCGAGCTGGGCCCACCCGATCTGCTCCTCAACAACGCGGCGCTGATCAACCGCAACGCCCCCCTCTGGGAGGTGCCGGCGGCCGAGTTCGACGCGGTGATCGACGTCAACATCAAGGGCGTGGCCAATGTCATCCGCCACTTCGTGCCGGCGATGGTGGCGAAGAAGCACGGCGTCGTCTGCAACTTCAGCTCCGGCTGGGGCCGCGCCACCGACCCGTTTGTGGCGCCCTACTGCGCGAGCAAGTGGGCGATGGAGGGCCTGACCCAGGCCCTGGCCCAGGAGCTGCCCCGGGGCATGGCGGCCATCCCCCTCTCCCCCGGCATCATCCACACCGAGATGCTGCGAAGCTGCTTCGGCGAGGAGGCCTCGGCCTACCCGACGGCGGAGCAATGGGCCAAGGAGGCGGTGCCGTGGCTGCTGAAGCTCGGCCCCAAGGACAACGGCCAGCCGCTCACGGTGGGCGAATAGGCGTAGCCTGGATGCAGCGCAGCGGAATCCGGGCCATTCAGGACGTTGACAACCGTACGTATTGGCGTACGCTTAAGCCTCGAAACACGGAGGCACTATGTCCACCATCACCGCCAGCGAAGCCCGATCCAATCTCTACCGTCTCCTGGACGATGCCGCGGCGACACACGAGCCCATACTCATCACCGGCAAGCGCCACAACGCCGTGCTGATCTCGGAAGAGGACTGGTCCGCCATCCAGGAGACGCTGTTCCTGCTCTCCGTGCCCGGGATGCGAGAATCCATCCGCGAGGGCATGCAGACCCCGGTCGAGGAGTGCGCCAAGGAACTGGATTGGTGAGCTGGCGGCTGGTCTATACCCGGCAGGCCCAGAAGGACGCGAAAAAGCTCGCCGCTGCCGACCTCAAGGCCAAGGCGCAGGAACTGCTGTCCGTCCTGGCCGACAACCCCTTCCGTAACCCGCCGCCCTACGAGAAGCTGGTCGGCGACCTGAGCGGGGCCTATTCCCGACGCATCAACATCCAGCACCGCCTGGTCTATCAGGTCCTGGAGGCCGAGCACACGGTGAAGGTGCTGCGCATGTGGACCCATTACGAGTAGCCGCATCATGCACATCTGGGTCGACGCCGACGCCTGCCCGGGCGTGATCAAGGACATCCTGTTCCGCGCCGCGGAGCGGGTGCGGGTGCCGCTGACCCTGGTGGCCAACAAGCTGCTGCGGGTGCCGCCCTCCCCTTACATCCAGGCCCTGCAGGTGCCCGGCGGCTTCGACGTGGCGGACGCCGAGATCGCGCGCCGCTGCGAGGCGGGCGATCTGGTGATCACGGCCGACATCCCGCTCGCCACCCAGGTGATCGACAAGGGCGGCCACGCCTTGAACCCCCGCGGCGAGTTCTATTCGAATGAGAACATCCGCGAGGCCCTGGACCTGCGCAACTTCATGGACGGGCTGCGCTCGAGCGGGGTGCAGACGGGCGGGCCGCCGCCGCTGTCCCACGCCGACCGCCAGGCCTTCGCCAACCAGCTGGACCGTTTTTTGCGCAGGCATCTGCCGGGTTCATAGATTCAACTGGAGTGATCCGCAGATTACGCAGATGTACGCAGATAAGACCACATAAGAGTGATGGCTCGATGATCGTCTCGTCTCTAGCCAGGGATGCCTGCAGCGGACAGGTGATAATTTGCGTTTGCGTTCATCTGCGTAATCTGCGGATGAAAAGTTGATCCGTATTTCAACCCTAGGAGATCGCCCATGTCCCGCGCTCTGATCCGCGCCGCTCTCGTCGTCCTTGCCCTCATCGGCTTCGCCTCCCCTGCCCTGGCCGCCGGCCCGCAGGTGCGCCTGACCACGAACCTCGGCGCCATCGAGCTGGAGCTCGACGCCGACAAGGCGCCGGCGACGGTGAAGAACTTCCTGGGCTATGTGGACTCGGGCTTCTACAACGGCACGATCTTCCACCGGGTGATCCCGGGCTTCATGCTCCAGGGCGGCGGCTTCGAGCCGGGCATGAAGGAGAAGCCGACGCGGGGCCCGATCCGCAACGAGGCGGACAATGGTCTCAAGAACAAGGCCGGCACCATCGCCATGGCCCGGACCATGGAGCCGCACTCGGCCGCGGCGCAGTTCTTCATCAACGAGGTGGACAACGCCTTCCTCGACCACCGCGGCAAGACCCCCCAGGGCTGGGGCTATGCCGTCTTCGGACGCGTGACCCGGGGCATGGACGTCGTGGAGCGCATCGCCAACGTGCAGACCGGCCGGGTCGGCCCCTTCGGCGACGTGCCCCTGCAGGACGTGGTGATCACCAAGGCCGAGGTGCTCCGGCGCTGATCCGGGCAGAACGGCCCGCCGCCGCAGGATCCCGGCCTGCGGCCCCCGCCATTTCGTCTCATCCCCTGCGCCTCGGCCCCGCCTCGGCGGCCGAGGCCCTGCGCGGCGCTGACGCTGGCGGCCGGTGTTCTAAGCTTAATGCACAGGAGGACAGCGGCATGCCGGCCGGCAGCAAGGAGGATGACCGTGAAACCCGTATCGAAGCGCCTGGAAACCCTCTCGCCCATCAGCGTCGCCACGGTGGTGGTGATCCTCTGGATGATCCTGGCCCTCGCGGTGGACCGCCTGCTGCTGGGCCCCGCCTTCCCGGAGCTGACCCGGGCCCTGGCCCTGGGCATCACCGTCAAGCTGCCCGCCGGCGAGCTGGTCTATCCGCCGGTGAGCATGCTGCTCCTGATCGTGCTGCCCATGCTCGCCCTCGCCCTGTACCTGGTGCCCTGGCGGGACCCGAAGGCGCCCGAGGCCTGGCAGGAGGCCTTTTCGCTCTGGGCCCAGCCCTGGTTCTGGCTGATGATGGCCGTGCTGCTCACGATCCTGGGCGAGAGCCTCTATGTGCTGCTCGCCAACTTCCTGCCGCAGGCGGCCAAGGACGCCTTCGAGACCTTCAGCGTCAGCGCCGAGGTCACGGCGGCACTGCCCGGCTTCGAGGCGTACACCGCGATCAGCATGAAGGCGGGGCTGGTCGGTTTCGCAGGCTTCGTCATCGGCGTCTATCTGTTTCTCGAGCGTGGCGTCGGTGAGGCCCTGAGGTAAGGGCCGTGGCCGCCGCGCCGTCCGTCTGATTTGGAGAGCTACCGGACAGGAGTAGACCATGGCCATCATCGGCATCGACCTGGGCACGTCCAACTCCGCGGCCGCCGTCCTGCGCGGCGGCCGCCCCGTGATCATCCCCAGCGCCGAGGGCGTGAGCCTCGGCGGCAAGGCCTTCCCGAGCTATGTGGCCGTCACGGCCGACGGCCAGATGCTGGTGGGCGAGCCGGCCCGGCGCCAGGGGGCCGCCAACCCGGAGGGCACCGCCACCGCCTTCAAGCGGCGCATGGGCCGGCGGGACAGGATCCGGCTGCGCGACCAGGAATTCACCCCCGAGCAGCTCTCCGCCTTCCTGCTGCAGAAGATCAAGCGCGACGCCGAGGCCTTCCTCGGCGAGGCGGTCACCCAGGCGGTGGTCACCGTGCCCGCCTACTTCGACGACAACCAGAGGAGCGCCACCAAGGACGCCTGCAGGATCGCCGGCCTGGAGGTCGCCCGCCTGGTGAACGAGCCTACGGCGGCCTCCCTGGCCTATGGCCTGGACCGCCTGGGCCAGGAACTCAGGATCGCGGTCATCGACCTGGGCGGCGGCACCCTGGACGTGACCATCATGGAGTTCGGCAAGGGGGTGTTCGAGGTGAAGGCCACCTCGGGCGACACCCGGCTGGGCGGCACGGACATGGACCAGCGCCTCATCGACGCCCTGGCCGAGCGCTTCCAGATGGCCAGCGGCATCGACCTGCGCCAGGACGCCAAGGCGGCGGCGCGGCTCAGGGATGCGGCGGAGATCGCCAAGATCGAGCTCTCGACCAGTACCAGCACCCACCTCAGCCTGCCCTACATCGCGGCTGCGGGCGGCGAGCCCAAGCACTTGGAGATGGACCTCGGCCGCAGCGAGCTCGAGCGCATCGTGCGCCCGGTGATCGAGCGCTGCCGCGGGCCCGTCGAGCAGGCCCTGGCGGATGCCGGCGTGAAGCCCCCGGACATCGACCGCATCGTCTTCGTCGGCGGCCCCACGCGCATGCCGGCGGTGCGCGGCTTCTTCGAGGAGCTGTTCGGGCGCCGGGCCGAGATGGGCATCGATCCCATGGAGTGCGTGGCCGCGGGGGCCGCCATCCAGGCCGGGGTGCTCGCCGGCGAGGCGGGCCTGGGCGAGATCGTCCTGGTGGACGTCACGCCGCTGACATTAGGAGTAGAAACCCTGGGCGGCGTCGCCACGGCCCTCATCGCCCGCAACACCCCCATCCCGGTGAAGAAGAGCGAGGTCTTCACCACCGCCGCCGACATGCAGACCTCGGTCACCGTGCATGTCTTCCAGGGCGAGCGCCCCATGGCCTCGGACAACGTATCCTTGGGCGAATTCAACCTCGACGGCCTGGCCCCCGCACCCCGCGGCGTGCCCAAGATCGAGGTCACCTTCGACATCGACGCCTCGGGCATCCTCGACGTCACCGCCCGCGACACCGCCACCGGAAGGACGCAGTCCATCCGCATCACCGGCTCCACGCGCCTGTCCGAGGCGGAGAAGGAGCGCATGGTCCGCGAGGCGGAGAAGTACGCCGAGGCCGACAGGAAGCGGCGCGAGGACGCGGACCGCCTCAACGACGCCGACGCCGCCTGCTACCAGGCCGAGAAGCTCCTGGCCGACTTCGCCGACAAGCTCACCGACGAGCTCAAGGCCGACATCCAGGCGGCCATGCAGGAGACCCGGGAGGCCTTCGTCAGGAAGGACGCCGCGGCGGCGGCAGAAAAGGCCGAGCGGCTGCGCAAGCTGCTCAAGGAGGCCGGCACGGTGATCTACGCCCAGTCCACCACCACCGGCCCCTACGCCGAGACCAAGTACCCCGGCGGCAAGCCGCCCCCGACGGGCGAGGCGCGGCCCTCGGGCTCCGGCCCCCGGGGCAAGGTGGTGGATGCCGAGTACAAAGAGAACAAGTAGGGGGGCGCGGCGATTTCCTCGACACCCCAGCGCGACTACTACGAGGTGCTCGGCGTCCCCCGCGATGCGGACGCCAGGGCCATCAAGGACGCCTTCCGCCAGCTCGCCCTGAAGTACCACCCGGACCGCAACAAGGCGGCGGGGGCCGAGGAGCGCTTCAAGGAGATCGCCGCCGCCTATGCCGTGCTCTCCGACCCCAGGAAGCGCGCCGAGTACGACGCCCGGGGCCACGCCGGCGTGGCGGGCTACAGCGCGGAGGACCTCTTCGGCGGCATCGACTTCGAGGACCTGTTCCGCGGCTTCGACCTCGGCTTCGACTTCGGCGGCAGGCTCTTCGACCACTTCTTCCGGCGCCGGCGCGGTCCGCCCCGGGGCGGCAACATCGAGGTGGACGTCACCCTCCCTCTGGAGAAGGTGGCGAGCGGCGGCGAGGAGCGGGTGCGCTATGCCCGCCCGGCACCCTGCCCGGCCTGCCTGGGCACCGGCGCGGCCAAGGGCAGCGCGCCCGAGGCCTGCCCGGCCTGTGGCGGCCGGGGCCAGCAGGTGACCACGCGCCGGGAGGGCAGCGTGACCCTGCGCCAGGTCGCCGTCTGCCCGGTCTGCCAGGGACGCGGCACGGTGATCGAAAGGCCCTGCCCGGAGTGCGGCGGCCGCGGCGAGACGGAAACGGTCGAGACCATCACGGTGAAGATCCCCGTGGGGGTGGAGGACGGCATGGCCCTGCGGGTGGCGGGCCGGGGCATGGCCGCCCCGGAGCCCGGCGGCGAGCCCGGCGACCTCTACGTGGTGGTGCGCTCGGCCCCGGACGCACGCTTCAGCCGGGACGGCGCCGACCTGTGGCGCGAGCTGTGCCTGAGCGTGCCCGACCTGGTGCTGGGCGCGAGCCTGGAGGTGCCGACCCTGGCCGGCGGCCGCATCCAGGTGGAGGTCCCCGCCGGCACCCAGCCCGACACGGTGCTCAGGCTCCGCGGCAAGGGCCTGCCCGAGTTCGGCGGCCGCGGCCGGGGCGACCTCTTCCTCAGGGTGAAGGCCGAGATCCCGGAGAAGCCCTCCCGCGAGGAGCGCGAGCTCTACGAGCGGCTGCGCGCACTCGCCGCCAAGGCCAAGCGCCGCCTCTTCTAGGAGCGAATCGATGGACTGGAACGTGATCGCCACCGTGGCCCAGGGCCCGGGCCACGAAAGGCGGCTGCTGCAGGGCCTGAAGCGCCTGGGCGAATTCCATGCCAGCCACTTCAAGGACGTTTGCCTGGGCCGGGTGGCGGACGCGCCCGCCTTCCTGGAGGCGGTGCGCGAGGCGCTGGCGGCGGGCGAAGGCTGGACGCGCCATCTGGCCCGCATCGTCCCCGTGGAGCGCACCTTCCGCTTCGAGCCCGAGGACTTCGCGGCCAGGCTCAAGGAGGCGCTGGCGCCGATGGCCCCGCGCCTGGGCGGGACCTTCTTCGTGCGGGTGGAGCGGCGCGGGCTGCTCGGCCGGGTGCACAGCCAGGAGGCGGAGCGGGACGCGGCGGATTGCCTGATCGCGCTGGTCCAGGGCCGCGGCGGGAGCCTGCAGACCGATTTCGCCGACCCCGACTGGATCGTCGCCTGCGAGACCCTGGGCGGCGAGGCCGGCGTGGCCCTGCTGGACCGTGCGCTGCGCCGGCGCTATCCCTTTGTGCGGGTGCGCTAGCCCTAAGCTATCCTTGATAAGGGGGGTTGGGGCGTGATGGAGGCCCGGGCAGCGGCCGGCCATCACCTTTCCTTGTTTTTATCAGGAGGTATCCATGAACGAGCGTCCGGAGCCGACCGAAAGGGAGGAGGAGTTCGAGATCCAGATGGGCGAGCCGAAGAGCATCTCCAAGCAGGAGCGGCTCAAGCGCGCCATCAGGCAGCACCCGCAGCGCGATGTCCCGCGCATCGACGGCGAGGCGACCGAGGCAGGCGAAGAAGCCGAGAGGTCCAAGGAGTAGCCCCGGCGGCCTTCATCGCATCGTCGGCAAACACCAGGGGGCCTCGCGGCCCCCTTGCAATTTGTGCGCAAAAGGCGCGCAGGGCGCTACGCCGTGCCCGGACAGGTACTCGGCCACCGGGGCCGGCCGCCCTGCCCCCGGCATGTTCCACGTGAAACCGAACAGGCGCAGCGCGGGAGGCCGGCTAGATCCAGCCGCGCAGCACGGCCTCGAGTTCGGCTTCCTTGACGGGCAGGGTGAGGGCGGCGTCGATGCGCATGCGGCGGCGCACCTTGTCCAGCGCCTCCTGGTGCCGGGCCTCGTAGAGCACCAGGACGCGGGCCGAGGGCAGTTTCTGCACCGCGGCGAGCAGGGACTCCAGGTTGCTCACCCGGTCGCGGAAGTCCGGCTGGAAGTAGAAGTCGGCGACCACCACGTCGGGCGGGGCCTTGCGCAGCAGGGCGATGGCCTTGCGCACCGAGAACTCGGTGGTCACCTGGAAGCCCAGGCGCTCGAAGAGCGGGCGCAGGTTGGGGTAGCCCAGCAGCTCGATGACGGAGAGCAGGGTCTTGCTGCCGCTCATGCCCTGGAGTCGAACCGGATCAGGCCGGGCTGCGCTTGCGGGGCGTCGCCCTGGCGGGCTTGGCCTGGTCCCGCCCGGCCTTGGCGGCGAGGAGGTCCAGGGCCTCCTCCAGGGTGATGGCCTCGGGCTTGAGGTCCTTGGGCAGGGTGGCGTTGAGCTTGCCGTGCTGCACGTAGGGGCCGTAGCGGCCGCTCTTCACCGTCACCGCCTTGCCGTCCTCGGGATGCGCCCCCAGCTCCCGGGCGGCGCCGTCCTCCCCGCCGCGCCGCCCCGAGGGCAGGGCCAGCACCTCCAGGGCCTGCCTGAGGTCGATGGCGTAGACGTCATAGGCCTTGGGGATGGACTTGAACTTGCCGTCGTGCAGCAGGTAGGGGCCGAAGCGGCCGATGCTGGCGACGATGGGCTTGCCGGTCTCGGGGTGGGCGCCCACTTCGCGGGGCAGCGACAGCAGCACGAGGGCCGTGTCCAGGTCGGCGGCCTCGACGGGGCGGTCCTTGGGCCAGCTCGCGCGCCGCGGCTTGGCCTTGCCCTCGCCCTCGCCGAGCTGCACGTACCAGCCGAAGCGGCCGTTGAGCAGCTTGACCTCCAGCCCCGTGGCGGGGTCGGTGCCCAGCACCCGGCCGCCCTCCTCCACCACCTCGCCGAAGGGGCGGGTGTAGTCGCACTCGGGGTAGGCGCTGCAGCCGATGAACAGCCCGCGCTTGCTCGCCTGCAGGAAGAGCGGCTGGCCGCACTTGGGGCAGGCCTCGTCGAGGCGGCAGCCGCGCTCGACCTTGTCCTTCTCCTTCAGGCGCGTGGCGAAGTCGTCCCAGAACTCGTGCATCACCGGCAGCCACTGGCGCTCGCCGTTGGAGATGTCGTCGAGCTCGTCCTCCATCTGGGCGGTGAAGTCGTAGTCGACGTAGTGGTCGAAGTGGTTCGTGAGGAAGCAGTTCAGCAGCCGGCCGACGGGGGTGGGCTTGAAGCGCTTCTTCTCCAGGACGACGTAGGCGCCGATGTTCTCGCGGTCGTAGAGCAGGGTGGAGATGATGTTGGCGTAGGTGGAGGGGCGGCCGATGCCGTATTCCTCCAGGCTCTTGACCAGGCTCGCCTCGGAGTAGCGCGGCGGCGGCTGGGTGAAGTGCTGCTCGCCGTAGAGCCTGTCGACCGGCACCACCTCGCCCTCGGCGAGCGGCGGCAGCTTGGCCTCCTCCTCCTCTTCGCTCGGCTCGTCGGTGTCCTCGTGGTAGACGGCGAGGAAGCCGTCGAAGGCGACGGTCTGGCCGTTGGCCCGGAAGACGGCCTCGCCCACGGCGATGTCCACCGCCACGGTATCCAGTTCCGCCGGGGCCATCTGGCAGGCCAGGGCCCGCTTCCAGATCATCTCGTAGAGCCGGTGCTGGTCGCCGTTGAGGTGGTCCTTGAGGCTCTCGGGCGTGCGCTTGACGGCGGTCGGGCGGATGGCCTCGTGGGCCTCCTGGGCGTTCTTGGCCTTGGACTTGTAGACGACCGCCTTCTTGGGGAGGTAGTCGCCCGAGAAGGTCTTGCCGATGTAGCCGCGGATGTCCTCGATGGCCTCCTGGGAGAGGTTGACCGAGTCCGTCCGCATGTAGGTGATGAGGCCCACGGCGCCGCCGCCGATGTCGATGCCCTCGTAGAGCTGCTGGGCCACCCGCATGGCCCGCTCGGCGGAAAAGCCCAGCTTGCGCACGGCCTCCTGCTGCAGCGTCGAGGTGGTAAAGGGCGCGGCGGGCTGGCGGCTGCGGCGCTTCTTCTCGACCTTGGCGACCCGGACCCCGTCCGGGGCGGCGCGGTTGAGCGCGGCGACCACCTCGGCGTGGCGGGCCTCGTTCTCGATGGAGAACTGCTGGATCTTCTCGCCCGCGAACTGGGTGAGGCGCGCGCTGAACTTCTGCCGGCCCTTGTGGGAATCCAGGTGGATGGTCCAGTACTCGCGGGGCTGGAAGCGCTCGATCTCCTCCTCGCGCTCGACGATGAGCCTGAGCGCCGGGCTCTGCACCCGGCCCGCGGACAAGCCCGGGCTGATCTTCTTCCAGAGCAGGGGCGAGAGGTTGAAGCCCACCAGGTAGTCGAGCGCCCGGCGCGCCTGCTGGGCGTTGACCAGCTCCATGGCGATGTCGCGGGGGTTGGCCACCGCCTCCTTGACCGCCCGCTCGGTGATCTCGTAGAACACCACGCGCCTGACCGGTTTCGAGTCGAGGAGCCTGCGCGCCTTGAGGAGCTCGGCGAGGTGCCAGGCGATGGCCTCGCCTTCGCGGTCCGGGTCGGTGGCGATCAGCACGTCGTCCGCCTTCTTCACCGCGCGGGCGATGGCCTCGACGTGCTTGGCGTTGCGCTCGATCACCTCGTATTTCATGGCGAATTCGTTCGCGGTATCCACCGAGCCGGTCTTGGGGGTAAGGTCGCGCACATGGCCGTAGGAGGCCAGGACCTCGAAGTCGCCGCCGAGGTATTTTTTGAGGGTCTTGGCCTTGGAGGGCGATTCGACGATGAGCAGGTGCATGGTCAGTGGAGGGTGGGCGTGTAGCCCTCGTCTTCCTCGCCGCGCACCAGGTCCTCGAGCCACAGGGCCTCCATGGGCCCGCCCAGGCGCCACAGCGCGATCAGGGTGATCCACTTGATCTTGTCGGCGGGGACCTCGCGATCCTCCAGGGCCAGGGCCCGCTCGACGACCCATTCGCGGCCATAGGGGCTGAGCAGCCCGGCATTCTCCAGATAGGTGAGGAAGCCGCGGCCCTCGGCGGCGAGCCGGCTCAGCTCCTGCTCCGTGTAATGGCGCAGCCCGGTGTGGGCGAGCTCTGCCGCGTCATCCTGGGGCAGCAGGTGCTCCAGGCCGCCGAGCCATTCCAGGGCGCGGTCGATCTCGGTCTGCTCGAAGCCCGCCGCCAGCAGCTTGCGGGCAAGCGATTCGGCGTCGGGATAGTAGTCGTCGACGAAGTAGTTGTCGTAGAGGTATTGCAGGATGTCAAACATATCGCGTCAGTAGAGGCGCTGATACAAGCCGCCGGGGAGTGCGGCGATCTTGCCGTCCAGTTCGAGCGCGAGAAGCATCGCCGAAACGCTATCCACCGTCAAGCCGGAGCCGGCCAGCAGGCGGTCCAGGCCGACCGGCTCCGCGCCCATCAGGGCGAGCAGCGGCGACTCCGGGCCATCTTCGGGCGGCGGCGCGGCGGCTGCGGGGGGTGTCCACTGGTAGCGCAGCTCCTCCAGGATGTCGGCGGCGCACTCCACCAGCTTGGCCCCCTGCTTGATGAGGGCGTGGCAGCCGCGGGACAGGGGCGAGTGGATGGAGCCCGGCAGCGCGAAGACCTCCCTGCCCTGCTCTGCGGCCAGGCGGGCGGTGATGAGCGAGCCGCTGTCCGGCGCCGCCTCGATGACCAGCACGCCCAGGGCGAGGCCGCTGATGATGCGGTTGCGGCGGGGGAAGTGCCCGGGGCGTGGCGGCGAGCCTAGGGCGAACTCGGAGACGATGGCGCCCTGCTGCGCCAGCCGGTGGGCCAGCTCCCGGTTCCTCGCCGGATAGACCCGGTCGAGGCCCGTGCCCACGACGGCGACGCTGGTCCCGCCCTCGAGCCCGCCTGCATGGGCCGCGGCATCGATGCCCTGGGCCAGGCCGCTGACGATGGCGAGCCCCGCCTCGGCCAGGGTCCGGGCGAAGGCCTGGGCGTCCCGGCGGCCCTGGGGCGTGGCGTGGCGGCTGCCCACGATGGCGAGCATGGGGCGGTCGAGCAGCGCGGGGTCGCCTTTTATATAGAGCCAGGGCGGCGGATCGGCGATGGCCTTGAGCCGCTCCGGGTAGGCGGGATCGGTGATCGGCAGGAGGTGGTTCCCGGGCTCCCCGAGCCAGGCGAGCGCGGCCCGGTGCGCCTCGGGATCGGGGCCCCGGGCGATGGCCGCCGCGATCGCGTCGCCCACCAGGGGTTTGAGCAGACCTGCAGGCGCGGCGTAGACGCTGCGGGCGTCGGGAAAGGCCCCGAGGAGGCGGCCCGCCGTCTCGGGGCCCAGGCCGGGGATGGCCTCCAGGCCCAGCCAGTAGAGGGCGTCCTCGCGCGTGGTCAAGGATTCCTGACCGCGTCCTTGACGTAGACCGGCACTTCGCTCTTCATCACCAGGGCGTAGGCGGCCCGCTTGAACACCCGGTAGACGAAGACCACCCCGACCCGCGCCTCGGGCAGGGCGGCAGCGCCCTCCCGGGCGGCCTGGCACTCGAGCTCCGTGGGCGGCACGGCGCCCGACAGGAAGGCGAGCTTTTCGGCCCGCATGCAGCGCGGGTCGGCCAGGGAGCGGCCGGTCTGGTAGACCCCGAGGACGTGCCCGGGCTCCAGGCCGTCCTGATGGCCCTTGTTGAGCACCACCGTGGCGTAGGCGCCGGCGCCCTGGCCGCCGCCGAGGACCGCGGCCACCCTGGCCTCGACCGGCCTTTCCGGGGCGCGCGGGACGAACTGCATGGGGCTGCTGCCGAAGTGGGGCTGCAGGCGGTCGCGCTCCACCACCTCCTGGGCGGTGCGCTCGATCTGGAACAGGGCGGGCGCGCCCGGCCTGACCATGCGCATCATGCCCACGTGCTCCAGCAGATGGCCCAGGGTCTCGCCGCTGTCGGGATCGACCACGGCCTTGCCCTGGCGCACGATCTCCCAGCGCGGCACGGTCTCGTCGCCGGCGCTGGCGTAGACCTGGTCGCCCGCGGCGTAGAGCACGCGGTCCTCCCTGCCGCCCAGGACGCGGGGGGCCGCGGCGAGGTCGTCCGCCGCGATGACGCCGCCCTGGTTCAGTAGGTGTGCGATGGCCTCGTAGGGGATGCTGGGGATGGCCTCCTCCTCCTTGGCGATCGGCTCGGCGCGCACCTGGGGGGAGAGCTTGACGGTCTTCAGGCCCCGCTCCAGGACCAGCCGGGGCTGGGCGCCGCGGATGAGGATCACGGTGTCGCCCGGGTAGATCAGGTGGGGGTTCCTGATCTGCTCGCGGTTGAGCTGCCAGACCTCGGGCCACTTCCAGGGATTCTTCAGGAAGCGCTCCGAGATGCCCCAGAGCGTGTCGCCCTTCTTCACGGTGTAGCGCTCGGGCGCGTCCTTCTGGATCTGCACCTCGTCGGCCGCGGCGGTGAACGCCAGGGCGGCGAGAACGGTCATTATGGCGAGACGCATGGTTTCCCCTCGGGAGCCCGTGTTCTTATACAATGGCTAAGTTAAACCAGTTTATGCGAATTTGCACGCAATGTGCGGCATACACGAGCAATTGAACCAATGGCGTTGTTGAAAATACTGCACTATCCCGACCCGCGCCTGCACACGGTGGCCCAGCCGGTGGAGCGCGTGGACGACGAGATCCGCAAGCTCGCCGCAGACATGGCGGAGACCATGTACGCCGCACCGGGCGTCGGCCTGGCGGCCACCCAGGTGGACCGGCACATCCAGATGATCCTGGTGGACGTGAGCGAGACCCACGACCGGCTCCAGGTCTTCATCAACCCGCAGATCCTCCAGGCCGACGGCGAGTCGGTGCACGAGGAGGGCTGTCTCTCGGTGCCCGGCATCTACGAGCAGGTGAGGCGCGCCAAGCACATCCGGGTGCGCGCCCTCGACCTGCAGGGCCAGCCCTTCGAGCTCGAGGCCGACGGCCTGCTCGCCATCTGCATCCAACACGAGATCGATCACCTCAAGGGCAAGGTCTTCGTGGAATACCTCTCCCGGCTCAAGCAGGAGCGCATCCGCCACAAGCTCAGGAAACGCGAGCGGGAAGTGATGTAGGAAATGTGGCGAGAGGCGAGGGGCGAGAGGCAGGTGACGTAAGGCTATACTCCCGCCCCTCGCCCCTCGCCCCTCGCCCCTCGCCCCTCGCCCCTCGCCCCTCGCCCC
>DYFL01000038.1:0-12196 GCA_020725195.1 Hydrogenophilus sp. | reverse complement strand
CGCCCCTCGCCCCTCGCCCCTCGCCCCTCGCCCCTCGCCCCTCGCCCCTCGCCCCCATCATGCGCATCCTCTTCGCCGGCACCCCGGAATTCGCCGCGCGGGCCCTCGCCGCCCTGGTCGCGGCGGGCCACGACATCCCCCTGGTGCTCACCCAGCCGGACCGGCCGGCCGGCCGCGGCATGAGGCCCAGGGCGAGCCCGGTGAAGGCGCTCGCCCTGGCGCACGGCCTGCCGGTGGCGCAGCCGGCGAGCCTCAAGGCCCCCGAGGCCTGGGCGCCCCTGCATGAGGCGCGGGCCGACGTCATGGTGGTGGCGGCCTACGGCCTGATCCTGCCCCAGGGGGTGCTGGCGATCCCGCGCCTGGGCTGCGTCAACATCCATGCCTCGCTCCTGCCCCGCTGGCGCGGCGCGGCCCCCATCCAGCGCGCCATCCTGGCGGGCGATGCGCAGACCGGCATCACCCTCATGCAGATGGATGCCGGCCTGGACACGGGCGCCATGCTGAGCGCCGCCCCCCTGCCCATCGCTCCCGAGGACACGGCGGGCAGCCTGCACGACCGCCTCGCCGAGCTGGGCGCGCGCGAGATCGTCGCCCTCATGCCGCGGCTCGAACGGGGCGAGGTCCGCGCCGTGCCCCAGGACGAGGCCCGGGCCACCTATGCGGCCAAGATCAGCAAGCAGGAGGCGGCCATGGACTGGCGCCGCCCGGCCGCCGAGATCGACCGCCAGGTGCGCGCCTTCAATCCCGTGCCCGGCGCCCATGCCACGCTCGCGGGCGAGCCGGTCAAGGTCTGGCGGGCCCGGCCTGCCGAGGGCAGCGGCGGGCCCGGCGAGGTCCTGGCGGTCGCGCGCGAGGCCGTGCGGGTGGCCTGCGGCAGCGGGGCCCTGGACCTGCTGGAGCTGCAGAAGGCGGGCGCCAAGCGCATGGACCTCGCCGCCTTCCTCGCCGGCAATCCGCTGCAGCCGGGCCAGCGCTTCGAATGAGACGCTTGGGGCCTGAGGACCGGGGACGAGCTCACGCTGCCCTTACGGTTGAATTTTCGGGTTTCGGCGGCATCTAACCGGCGTTTCCAGCTACTCGGAGCGGCACAGCGATGTTGAACAACTGGCTCAAGACCACGATCCTGATGGCGGGCATCGTCGCCCTCTTCGGCGCGGTGGGCATGGCCATCGGCGGCGCCCAGGGCATGGCGGTCGCGCTCGTCTTCGGCGGCGCCATGAACCTGTGGGCCTACTGGAACTCGGACAAGATGGTCCTGCGCATGTATGGCGCGCGCGAGGTCGGTCCGCAGGAGGCGCCGGAGTTCCACGCCATGGTCCAGGACCTGGCGCGCCGCGCCGGGCTGCCCATGCCGCGGGTCTACATCATCGACGAGGCCCAGCCCAACGCCTTCGCCACCGGGCGCAGCCCGGAGCACGCCGCGGTGGCGGCCACCACCGGGATCCTGCGGCTGCTCTCGGCGCGCGAGCTGCGCGGGGTGATGGCCCACGAGCTCGCCCACGTGAAGAACCGCGACACCCTGATCTCCACCCTCTCGGCCACCGTGGCGGGCGCCATCGCCGCCCTGGCCCAGTTCGGCATGCTCTTCGGCGGCGGCAACGGCGGCCGCGTGCACCCGGTGGTGCACATCCTCATCATGATCGTCGCGCCGCTGGCGGCCATGCTGATCCAGATGGCCATCTCGCGCGCCCGCGAGTTCGGCGCCGACCGCGGCGGCGCGGAGATCTCCGGCGACCCCGAGGCCCTGGCCGGCGCCCTGAAGAAGATCGAGGCCTACGCCCGCGGCGTGCACCTGGACACCGCGGAGCGGCACCCCGAGACCGCGCAGATGATGATTATCAACCCCCTGGCCGGCGGCGCGGGGGTGGCGGGCCTGTTCCGCACCCACCCGGCCACCGAGGAGCGCATCCGCCGGCTGCTGGCGCTCGCCCGGCGGGGCGCCTGAGCGTCCGGGCCGCGGTCTGTCCAAGCCCCCGTCCAATCCGCGCGTACTCGCCGCCGAACTGGTGGCGGGGGTGCTCCTGCAGGGCCGCAGCCTCACCGCCGCGCTGGCCGCGGCGCGCTCCGCCCGGACCGACCCGCGCGTCCTCGCCGCCGCCCAGGACCTCGCCTACGGCGTCCTGCGCCATTACGGGCGGCTCGGCTTCTACCTGGACCGCCTGCTGGCGCGCCCGCTCGCCGATCCCGCCCTCGCCGGCTTCCTGCTCGCCGGCCTCTACGAGCTGGAGGCGGGCCGCACCCCGGGCTATGCCGCCGTCAGCGAGACCGTGGCGGCGGCGGCGAGCCGCTTCCCCAAGGCCCGGGGCCTGGTCAATGCGGTGCTGCGCAACTTCCAGCGCCGGCGCGAGGCGCTCGCCGCCGCGGCGCAGGCCGACCCGCAGGCGCGCTGGAACTTCCCGCCCTGGTGGATCGATAGGCTGCGGGCGCAGTATCCGGAGCGCTGGCAGGCCATCCTCGAATCGGCCATGCAGCACCCGCCCATGACCCTGAGGGTCAACCGCCGGCGCTGCACCCCGGCCGAGTATCTGGGCGCCCTGCGCGCCGCGGGCATCGAGGCCGAGGCGACGGGCGCGGCGGCGCTCACCCTGGCCAGGCCGGTGCCCGTGGCCGAGCTGCCCGGCTTTGCCGAGGGCCGGGTCTCGGTCCAGGACCTGGGCGCGCAATATGCCGCGGCGCTGCTCGCGGCCGAAGACGGCATGCGCGTCCTCGATGCCTGCGCCGCGCCCGGGGGCAAGACGGCCCACCTGCTCGAGGAGCACGACCTGGAGCTCCTCGCCCTGGACACGGATGCGGCGCGCCTGGCGCGGGTGCGGGAGAACCTCGACCGCCTGGGGCTCTCGGCCCGGCTCCAGGCCGCCGACGCGGGAAGGCCGGCCGACTGGTGGGACGGCCGCCCCTTCGACCGCATCCTGCTCGACGCGCCCTGCTCCGCCTCGGGGGTCGCGCGCCGGCACCCGGACGGCAAATGGCTCAAGCGCGGGACCGACATCGAGGCCCTGGCCCGCGAGCAGGCGCGCCTGCTGGATGCGCTGTGGCCTTGCCTCAAGCGTGGTGGTACATTGCTCTACGCCACGTGCAGCCTCTTCAGGGAGGAGAACGAGGCGCAGGCGGGGGCCTTCCTCGCCCGCCACGCGGATGCCCGGCGCGAACCGCTGGACTTGCCCGGCGCTGCAGACGGCCAATTGCTGCCCAACCCGCTCCATGACGGATTCTTCTATGCCCGCCTGGTCAAGGCGTAAGTTCCTCGCGCTCGTGCCCGCCCTGGCCGTGGCCGGCCTGGCCCGGGCCGAGGCGCGCCCCGAGGGCATCCACTCCAGGCGCATCGATCTGGCGGCGCGCGACGAGGCGTTCGTACTCACCGGCGGCTTCGAGGTCCAGCTCAACGAAAGGCTGGAGGAGTCCCTGCGGCGCGGGGTGACCATCACCTTCGTGCAGGACTTCGACCTCAAGCGGCCGCGGGACTACTGGTTCGACGAAGGCATCGCCGAGGCGAGCCGGACGCTGCGGCTCAGCCACAATGCCCTGCTGCGCTCCTATACCCTGGGCGTGGCCGGCATCGCCACCACCTACGACACCCTGCCCGAGGCCCTGGCCGCGGCCGGCAGCCTGGCCGAGTGGCAGGTGCTCGAACGCCGCCAGGTCCGCAAGAAGACGGCCTACCGGGCGCGCGTGCGCATGTACGTCGACCTCTCCCAGCTGCCCAAGCCCCTGCAGGTGAACGCCTTCGCCTCCGACCGCTGGCAGATGGACTCGGGCTCGTACGTGTGGACCTTCAAGCCCTGACCGCCATGAACCCGGATTCCGTAAAAACCGCAAAGGCGCAAAGGGGTTCATGGGGCTGCGGGTGTCCGCCGCTGCGCTGACGGCCGGGCACGGGGGTCACGCCATGGGCCTGCTACGCGAACGGTGCGCCTTTGCGGTTCACGGGGGTCTTTCAGGATGATCGCACTCGTCGGCCTGAGCCTGGCGGTGGGTGCCGTGCTCATCGCGCTGCTGGCGCTGGCGGCCTCGAACACGGCCTTCTTCGCCGGGCACTTCACCCTGCTGCTGTGGCTGACCATCGCCGCGGCCGCAGCCCTGGTGCTGCTCATCGGCTACCAGGGCTACGTGCTGGTGCGCCGCATCCGGGCCGGCGTCTTCGGCTCCAAGCTCACCGCCCGCCTGCTGCTGGTCTTCGCCCTCATGGCCCTGGTGCCGGGCTCCGTGGTCTACCTCGTTTCGGTGCAGCTGGTGATCAAGTCCATCGAGTCCTGGTTCGACGTGCGCGTGGAGCAGGCCCTGCAGGGCGGCCTCTCCCTGGGGCAGTCGGCCCTGGAGCACGTGCGCAAGGATCTCGTGCGCAAGGCCGAGGGCATGGCCGATCACCTGGCCGACCTGCCGGCCGAGGCGCAGCCGCTGCGCCTGAACGACCTGCGCGAGACGGCGGCGGCCCAGGAGGCCGGCCTCTACGACGCCGACGGGCGCCTGCTCGGCTTCGCCTCCTTGGACAAGTTCGCCCTCGCCCCCCCGGCGCCGAGCCCGGCGGCCATCTGGCAGGTGCGCCTGCAACAGCCCTGGTCGCGCATCGAGCCGACGGCGGACGGCGAGGGGCTGGTGGCCCGGGTGGCGGTGCCGGTGAACCTGGTCTCGCTCTCCGAGAGCGTGCGCGTCCTGCTCCTCGTCCAGCCGGTGCCGGCCCAGCTCGCCCGCGATGCCACGCAGGTGGAGGCCGCCCACAGCAACTACCAGGAGCTGGCCGTCTCGCGCCTGGGGCTCAAGCGCCTGTACGGCTTCTCGCTCACGCTCGCGCTGGTCCTCGCCCTGTTCTCGGCCATCTCGCTCGCCTTCATCATCTCCGAGCGCCTGAGCGCGCCGCTGCGGGCCCTGGCCCGGGGCACGCGCGCCGTGGCCCGGGGCGACTTCAGCCAGGTGCACCCCGTGGCCAGCCGCGACGAGCTGGGCCTGCTCACCCAGTCCTTCAACCGCATGACCCGGCAGCTGGCCGATGCCCGCGCCGCGGTCCAGGAAAACCAGGACAAGCTGGAGGAGGCCAAGGCCTATCTGGAGAGCATCCTGGCCAGCGTGAGCACGGGGGTCATCACCCTGAGCCGGGAGCTGGAGGTGCGCAGCGTCAACCCCGCCGCGGCCCGGATCCTGGGCGTGGACCCGGAAGCGCTGGAGGGCTGCCGGCTCGCCCAGCTCGGCGGCAAGGCCTGCCGCGCGCGGGGCGCGCCGCTGCCGCAGGCGGCCGAACCCGAGGCCGCGGCCGCGGGGTCCGGGGAGGCGCCGCCGGCCGGCCTGGCGCGCTTCGCCGAGGCCATGGCGGAGCACTTCCTGCAGGCCGGCCTGGGCCGGTGGCAGGAGCAGCTCGAGTACGAGGGCGGCGGCGGCCCGCGCATCCTGCTCGCGCGCGGCGCCCCCCTGACCAGCGAGCCGGATGCCGACGTGGTCCTCGCCTTCGACGACATCACCCAGATGATCCAGGCCCAGCGCGATGCGGCCTGGGGCGAGGTGGCCCGGCGCCTGGCTCACGAGATCAAGAACCCCCTCACCCCCATCCAGCTCTCGGCGGAACGCCTGCAGCGCAAGCTCTCCGGGCGCCTCGACGAGGAGGCCGAGGCATTGCTCGCGCGCGCGACTGCCACTATCGTTGGCCAGGTGGCGGCGATGAAGGGCCTGGTGGATGCCTTCGCCCAATATGCCAAGCTGCCGGCGGCCCGGCTCCAGGCCATCGATCTGAATGCCCTGGTGCGGGAGATCCTGGGCCTGTACGAGGGCCAGATCCCCCTGCAGGTGGAGCTGGCCGAGGACCTGCCCCCGGTGGCGGGCGACCCGGCGCTGCTGCGCCAGGTGCTGGTGAACCTGATCAAGAACGCCCAGGAGGCGCTCGCGGCGGTGGCCGGGCCGCAGCTCCGGGTGAGCACGCGGCGCAGCCCCGCGGGCGTGGAACTGGAACTGGCGGACAACGGCCCGGGCTTCCCCGAGCAGCTGTTCAACCGCCTGTTCGAGCCCTATGCCACGACCAAGCCGAAGGGCACGGGCCTGGGGCTGAGCATCGTGAAGAAGATCGTCGACGAGCACGGCGGCGCGATCGGGGTGCGCAACGTGGAACCCCACGGGGCCTGCATCGCGATCACGCTGCCGGTGATGGCAAACGAAGTACTGGCGGAGGCGAATGTGAGCGCAGCGAACGGCCGGAGCCGAGGTGAAGGTGACCATGAGTGAGATCCTGGTAGTGGACGACGAGGCCGGCATCCGCGAGCTGATGCAGGAGATCCTGGAGGAGGAAGGCTTCGAGGTGCGCCTGGCGGACTCCGGCGAGGCGGCCCGCTTGGCGCGCATCGCCAAGGAGCCCTCCCTGGTGCTGCTCGACATCTGGATGCCGGACGTCGACGGCATCACCCTGCTCAAGGAATGGTCCACTCAGGGACTGCTCACCATGCCGGTGGTGATGATGTCCGGGCACGGCACCATCCACACTGCGGTGGAGGCCACCCGCCTGGGGGCCTACGACTACCTGGAAAAGCCCGTGCCCTACGACCGGCTGCTGGACACCGTGGCCCGCGCCCTCAAGGCCCGGAACCGCACGCCCGAGCCCAACGGCACCCTGGAGGGCCTGGGCGGCGGCGCGGCGGTGCAGCAGCTGGCGCAGCGCCTCAAGCAGGTGGCGGCGAGCGACGTGCCGCTGCTCATCACCAGCGAGCCGGGCGCCGGGGCCGAGGAGTGCGCCCGCTATCTGCACGTGCCCGGCACCCCCTGGCTGGTGCCCGAGGCCATGGGGGGGCTGGCCGAGCGCCCCCTGGACTGGCTCGCCCAGGCCAAGGGCGGCCTGCTCTTCCTGCCCGAGATCGGCGAGCTCACGCCCCTGCAGCAGAAGGGCCTGGCGCTCCTGATCTCGCGCCGCTCCGAGTTCCGTGTGCGGGTGGTCTGCGCCACGGCCTGCAACCTCGCCCTCAAGGCCATGGAGGGCGGCTATTCCAAGGAGCTCTACAACGCCCTGGCCCAGGCCGCCGTGCGCGTGCCGCCCTTGCGCGAGCACAAGGAGGACATCCCCGCCCTGGCCCAGGCCGAGCTCGAGCGCCTGGTGCGCGAGCTGGCATTGCCCGAGCGCCGCTTCAGCGACGCCGCCCTCGACGCCCTGAAGGAGTTCCGCTGGCCGGGCAACCTCGGCGAGCTGCGCGGACGGGTGCGCAGCATGGCGACCACGGCGCTGTCCGAGCTCATCGACGGCGACGAGGTCGTGACCCTCCTCGGCCAGGGGGCGGACGACCATCCCGCCTCGGCCGAGCTGCACCTGGAGCTGCACCTCAAGGAGGCCCGCGAGGAGTTCGAGCGCCGCTACCTCGGCGCCCTGCTCGCCGCCTGCGGCGGCAACATGACCCGGGTGGCGGAGCGCAGCGGCCTGGAGCGCACCCACCTGTATCGAAAACTGAAGCAGCTGGGCATACAATTGCCGGCCAAGAAAGAGCATTGAGCCGACAGCCGGACCGCGCGCGGGCGCCGGCCGTTCCCTCATCCTGCCCTCTGCCGCCTGCGGGGCCAGCCCGAAGGGGGGACGAAGCGTCGCTGCGCGACATTCACGCTGACGAGGCCACGACTTGAAGATCATCATCCTCGGCGCCGGCCAGGTGGGTTCCAACCTGGCGACGAGCCTGGTTTCCGAGGCCAACGACATCACCGTGGTCGACGTCGACGAGGCCAAGCTCGCCTGGCTGCAGGACCGCTACGACCTGCGCACCGTCCAGGGGCACGCCTCGCATCCCGCCGTGCTGCGCCAGGCGGGGGCGGAGGACGCCGACATGCTGGTGGCGGTGACCCAGAACGACGAGATCAACATGGTCGCCTGCAAGCTGGCGGCCACCCTCTTCCACATCCCCACCAAGATCGCCCGCATCCGGGCCCTGGACTACATGAGGAACCCGGCCCTGTTCGCGCCGGAGAACATGGCGGTGGACTACGTCATCAGCCCCGAGCAGGAGGTCACCAACTACCTGCGCCGCCTCATCGACTACCCGGAGGCGCTGCAGGTGGTGGACTTCGCCGAGGGGCGCATCCGCCTGGCGACCATGCGCGCGCACTACGGCGGGCCGCTGGTGGGGCACGAGCTGCGCGACATCCGCAAGCACCTGCCCAAGCTCGATGCCCGGGTGGCGGCGATCTTCCGCCGCGACCGGGCCATCGTGCCCGAGGGCCGCACGGTGATCGAGGACGGCGACGAGGTCTTCTTCATCGCCGCCACGGAGAACCTCCGCGCGGTGATGAAGGAGATGCGCCGGGAGGACAAGGGCGTGCGCCGGGTGATGATCGCCGGCGGCGGCAACATCGGCAGCCGGCTCGCGGCCGACCTGGAGCAGGAGTACGCGGTCAAGCTCATCGACCGCAACAAGAAGAACGCCGAGGCCCTGGCGCAGCGCCTCAGGCGCACCCTGGTGCTGGTGGGCGACGCCACCGACGAGGAGCTGCTGCTGCAGGAGAACGTCGAGGACATGGACGTCTTCTGCGCGCTGACCAACGACGACGAGGACAACATCATGGCCTGCCTGCTGGCCAAGCGCATGGGCGCGCGCAAGGTGGTGGCCCTGATCAACCGCGCGAGCTACGTCGACCTGGTGCAGGGCGGCGAGATCGACATTGCGCTCTCCCCGGCGCAGGCCACCATCGGTCCCCTGCTCACCCACATCCGCCGCGGCGACATGGCCGTGGTGCACAGCCTGCGCCGCGGCGCGGTGGAGGCCATGGAGGCGGTGGTGCACGGCGACCGCAGCTCCTCCAAGCTGGTCGGGCGCCGCATCGAGGAGATCAGCCTGCCGGAGGGGGTGGCCATCGGCGCCATCCTGCGCGGCGACGCGGTGATCATCGCGCACCACGACACCGTGGTGGAGGCGGAGGACCACGTCATCCTGTTCGTGCCCAACAAGCGCCTGATCCCCAAGGTGGAGAAGCTCTTCTCGGTGGGGCTGGGCTTCTTCTGATGCGCCGCCTCTTCCCCATCGTCCACCTGCTGGGCATGGTGCTCACCCTGTTCGGCCTGTCCATGCTGCTGCCGCTGGGCGTCTCGGCCCTCATCGACGACGCGGCCCACTGGGCCTACGACGCGGCGGTGCTGATCACCGTCGGCTCGGGCGTGCTGCTGTGGTTCGGCACCCGCCGCGTCAGGCGCGAGCTCAAGGCGCGCGACGGCTTCCTGCTGGTGGTGCTGATCTGGTCCACCCTGCCCGCCTTCGGGGCGCTGCCGCTGCTCATCCACATCTCGGGGCTGAGCTTCACCGACGCCTACTTCGAGGCCGTCTCGGGACTGACCGCCACCGGCGCGACCGTGCTCTCGGGCCTGGATGCGCTGCCGCCCTCGCTCAACCTCTGGCGCACCCAGATGCACTTCATCGGCGCCATGGGCATCATCGTCCTGGTGGTGGCGGTGCTGCCCCTGCTCGGCGTGGGCGGCCGGCAGATGTACAAGGCCGAGGTGCCCACCCCGATGAAGGACACCAAGCTCACCCCGCGCATGACCGAGACCGCCAAGGGGCTCTGGGGGGTCTACCTGTTCTTCACCCTGGCCTGCTTCCTCGCCTACGGCCTGGCAGGCATGGACTGGGTCGACGCCCTCACCCACGCCTTCAGCGTCATGGCCCTGGGCGGCTTTTCCTCGCACGACGCCAGCCTGGGCCATTTCGACTCGCTCACCCTGGAGCTCATCACCATCGTCTTCGCCCTGATCGCCGGCATCAGCTTCACCACCCACTTCCTCGCCATGCGCCACCTGACGCTCGGGCCCTACCGCTACGACACCGAGATCCGCGGCTACCTCACCGTGCTCGCGGCGAGCTGCCTGGGCATCGCCTTCTATCTGTGGCAGAGCGGGTATTACCCGGACTTCCCCACCGCCCTGCGCTACGCCAGCTTCAACGTGGTGTCCATCGCCACCACGCTCGGCTTCTCGAACACCGACTACAGCCTGTGGCCGATCTTCGCCCCGTTCTGGATGCTGTTCCTGTGCAGCTTCACCACCGGGGCGGGCTCCACCGGCGGCGGCATCAAGATGATGCGCGCCATCCTGCTCTACAAGCAGCTCTACCGGGAGCTGATCAGGCTGCTGCACCCCAACGCCCAGGCCCTCACCCGGCTGGGCGAGCAGGTGGTGCCGAACAAGATCATCTACGCGGTGCTGGCCTACTTCTTCATCTACATCGTGTCCATCGTCAGCCTCACCCTGGTGATGATCGTCACGGGGCTCGACACCGTCACCGCCTTCTCCGCCGTGGTGGCCTGCATCAACAACACCGGGCCCGGCTTGAATCTGGTCGGGCCCGCCACCACCTATGCCGTGCTGAACGACTTCCAGACCTGGGTCTGCAGTTTCGCCATGCTCCTGGGGCGCCTGGAGCTGTTCACCCTGCTGATCGTCTTCACCCCGGCCTTCTGGCGGAAATGACCATGAGCGCACTGGAAACCTTCGAGAAGATGCTGGCCCAGGGCCGTGACAGCGCGATGCTGCGCTATGCCCTGGGCAACGAATACCTCAAGCTCGGCCGCCTCGAAGAGGCCGCCGAACACCTGCAGGCCGCCGTCGGCCAGGACGCGCACTACTCCGCGGCCTGGAAGCTGCTGGGCCGCGCGCTCGCCGAGCAGGGGCGGCTCGCCGAGGCCCTGGCCACCTATCGCCAGGGCATCGCCGCGGCCGAGGCCCGCGGCGACATCCAGGCCGCCAGGGAGATGGGGGTCTTCGCCCGGCGCATCGAGAAGCAGCTGAGCGGCCAGGCGTGACGCCTCCCCTCCCCATCCGGTACCATCGGGAACTCAGTCAGCCTTCAAGGAGAGAGCCATGGCGCGCATGGTGAAATGTGTGAAACTGGGCCGCGAGGCCGAAGGGATGGACTTCCCGCCCTACCCCGGCGAGCTGGGCAAGCGGATCTTCGAGAACGTCTCCAAGGAGGCCTGGGCGGGCTGGATCCGGCTGCAGACCATGATCATCAACGAGAACCGCCTGAACCTGGCCGACGCCCAGCACCGCAAGTACCTCGCGGAGCAGGCCGAGAAGTACTTCTTCGGCGAGGGCGTGGGCGCGCCCGAGGGCTTCCGGCCCCACTGAGATGTCGGACAAGAAGACCCACTTCGGCTACGAGCAGGTCGCCGAGGCCGAGAAGGCGCACAAGGTGGCGGAGGTGTTCCACTCCGTCGCCGGCCGCTACGACGTGATGAACGACCTCATGTCCCTGGGCCTGCACCGGCTCTGGAAGCGCTTCACCGCGCTGCAGGCCGCGGTGCGGCCGGGCGCCCGGGTGCTCGACATCGCCGGCGGCACCGGCGACATCGCCCGGCTCCTGGCCCGGGACGCGGGCCCGACGGGCGAGGTCTGGCTCACCGACATCAACGGCTCCATGCTCGCGGTGGGCCGCGACCGGCTCCTGGACGAGGGCCTCATGCTGCCGGCGGCCCAGTGCGACGCCGAGCGCCTGCCCTTCCCCGAGGGCTATTTCGACCTCGTCACCGTGGCCTTCGGCCTCAGGAACATGACCCACAAGGAGGCGGCGCTCAAGGAGATGTGCCGGGTCCTGAAGCCCGGCGGCAAGCTCATGGTGCTGGAGTTCTCCAAGGTCTGGAAGCCGCTGGCGCCGCTCTACGACGCCTATTCCTTCGGCCTCCTGCCGCGCCTGGGCGAGCTGGTGGCCAAGGACTCGGCCAGCTACAAGTACCTCGCCGAGTCCATCCGCATGCACCCGGACCAGGAGACCCTGAAGGCGATGCTCTACGAGGCGGGCTTCGGCCGGGCGGACTACTACAACCTCACCGCCGGGGTGGTGGCCCTGCACGTGGGCCACAAGCTGTAGCAGCGGCCTCCCGGCCGCGAATTCGGCCCGGGGACGGGCCTCCTACACCAGCGGCGCGTATGCCACCGCGACGATCTCCAGCTCCCGCACCCCGCCCGGGGTCTGCACCCGTACGCTGTCGCCCAGCGCGGCCTTGAGCAGGGCGCGCGCCAGGGGCGAGACCCAGGAGATGCGGCCACGTGAGGGTTCGGCCTCGTCGATGCCGACGATGCTGTAGACCGCCTCTTCGCCGGCCTCGTCCAGGACCGTGACCGTGGCGCCGAAGAAGACGCGCTCGGTGTCCTCCTGCTGCAGGGGGTCGACGACGACGGCGTTCTCGGTGCGCTTGGTCAGGAAACGGATGCGGCGGTCGATCTCGCGCAGCCGCTTCTTGCCGTAGATGTAGTCGCCGT
>DYFL01000037.1 GCA_020725195.1 Hydrogenophilus sp. | reverse complement strand
GAGGGTGATACGTGCAACCAATTGAATCTGTTCACGATTTAACCGGACAGTAGTGAGAGCTTGTGAATAAACCTACTGCGCGTCCCGATAGCTGCGTTCCGTCCGCCTTGCTCTCGGGCCGCTCGCTACGGTTTCTTCACAAGCTCTGAGCCGCATCGGCGTGGGCCGTATGCCCGGTGCGCCGCTCAGCGCAGTTCGTGGGCGTCGTTGTAGGCGATGATGATCTTCTCGACCAGCTCGCCGAGCTCGATGGGCTTGAGGCAGTAGTCGCTGGCGCCGTCCTCCAGGCCCTCGATGCTCGCGTGCAGGGAGGCGTGGCCGGTGAGCATGACCACGGGCAGGTGCGGCGCCGCCTGCTTGATCTGCAGCAGGCACTCCAGGCCGCTGACGTCGGGCAGCATGACGTCGAGCACCACCACGTCCGGCCAGCCGGCGCTCACCTCCGGCAGGGCCTCGGCGCAGCGCGTCGCCGTCCTCACCTCGAAATCGCGGCGCCGCAGCCGGCGCGAGGTGGTCTCGAGGAAGTCCTCCTCGTCGTCGATCAACAGGATGTTACGGGGCGTTTCCATGCGCGGGTGTCGTCGTCTCGTTGGCCAGGCCTTCGCGGATGGCCCCGATGTCGCTGCGCAGCTTGTCGCGATAGCGGGCGATGTAGGCCTCCTCGTCCATGACCATGTCGACCTGGCGGGTGTGGATGATCAGGTAGCCTAACACTACCAAGCGCTCCTTGAGATAGGCCACGGGGCGCTTCTCGATCCGTGCCGTGAGGCAGTCGCCCGTGATCTCCACGCGGAAATCGTATTCGCGCAGCATCTCGCCCAGCAGCCCGACCCGCCGCAGCCGCCGGCGCTCGTCGGCCGCGCCCCCCTGGAAGCGGAAGTTCACGTAGGACTCGGTCAGGAGCTCCGAGAAGCTCGCCTCGGCCAGCGCGAAATGATAGCCGAGCCGCACGCTGAGGTTGCAGTAATTCCTCGACAGCAGGAAGTAGTTGCGGCCGGACATGTTGGAGCGCACCGCCGGGTCGAGCTGGGGGTTCATGGCGGACTGGGCGATGATCGCGCCCAGCCCCCGCAGGCTGACCGGCGGCGGCCCCTCCCAGGGCACGGCGGTCATGCCCCGCCAGATCGCGAGCATGGGCTCGGAGACGATGTCCTCGATGCGGATGAAGGGTGTCGAGAGGTCCGCATCTTCCTTGAACCCGTCGTTCAGGTTGATCACCCACCACTGCGAGGGCATGCCCACCACGTAGAGCTGCTTGGCGGACTTGTCGCGCGCGCCGTAGCGGTGGCCGAAGTTGAACATCTCGGCCAGGGCCTTCTCGTGGCAGAAGCGGGTGAGGTCGTGCAGGGTGCGGCAGGACGAGGGCTTGAAGTAGGGCGAGTCGGGCGTGGTCAGGTGCAGGGGCGTGATGTGGGCGAGCGCCTCCTTGAGCAGGGTCTGCACCGGGCTGCCCTCCATGAGCTTGGGGTGCGGCGGCGCGGCCTGCAGCAGGGCCTCGACGCGGCCGGCGTAGACCCGTCGCGCCGTGGCGTCCACCGTGACCACCTGGCCGTTCTCCAGCCGCGCCGAGGCCTCGGGCAGGTCGAACAGCGCGGGCACGCCGAACTCCCGCGCCACGGTGGCCAGGTGCGTGGCGCTCTGGCCGGAGTCGCTGATCACGGCGGCCGCCCGGTTCAGGAGCACGGCCCATTCCGGATAGGGCGTCTCCACCACCAGGACCGCATCCCGGGGGAACTGCAGGATGTCCAGCACGCAGCTGACCTTGTAGACCGGCCCCGCCGCCGCCCCCCGGCTCGCGGTGACGCCGCCCGAGAGGAGGGGCTCGGGGGCCGCGCCCTGCGCCTCGATCTGCGGCGCGGGGGCGGCGAGCATGCGGCCGATCGGCCGGGCCTGCAGGATGAATAGTGTGCCGCTGCGGTCGAGGGCCCATTCGATGTCCTGCGGCATGCCGAAATGCGCCTCGATCCGTACCGACTGGCGGGCCAGCTCGCGGGCCTGCTCCTCCGGCAGGCATGCGCGGCCCTGGGGGTCGGCCAGGCGGCGCTGCACGACGTCGTGCGGCGGCTCCCGCAGGACGTGCAGCAGGTCGTAGGCGGCGCTGCCGTCGACGATCCGGCTGCCCAGGCCCGGCGCGGCATGGATCACCACGCAGGGGTTGTCGGGCTCGTCCGGGATGCCGGAATAGGCGACGCCGCTGCAGGCGGCATCGACCATGGCCAGGCAGCCCACGCCCATGAGCACGTCCTGGTGCCGGTAGCCGCGCTGCTGGCGGTAGACGATGGCCTTGCTCTGGTACTTGCTCGCCACGACCTCCTTGTAGGCGTCGACGATGCCCCGGGCATCCACGCCGAGCCGGGTGCGGTACTGGCCGGCGAAGCTGCCCCGCAGGCTGTCCTCGCCCAGGGCGCTCGAGCGCAGCGACACCGGGACCTCGCCGCCGTGCCGCTCGGCGAGGCGCGCGTACTGCTCCAGGATGGCGGCCTCGATGTCGGCGGGCAGGGGGGCGGCCCGGATCAGGTCCTGGATGGCCGAGCTCACGGTGTAGAGGGCCTCCAGGTCGTCGATGTCCAGGGTCTTCAGGCGGCGGTTGATCTCGTCCTGGACGTGGGAGGACTCCATGAAGTGCCTGGCCGCCGCGGCGGTGATGGCGAAGCCGTCCGGCACATCGAGGCCCAGGCGGTTGCGGAGCTCGCCGAGGTTGGCCATCTTCGCGCCCACCTGGTCCACGGACCGGCGGTCGATCCCGTCCAGGGCGAGCACGAAGGCGGTGCCGGCGACCTCGGGCTGGCGGGAGAGGATGGCCTCGATCTCGCCGGTGATGTGGCGGAAGCGCTCGTGCAGCTCGCCGTAGCGGCCGTCCGAGAGCGCGACGAGGCTCTGCACCATCTTGTAGACGTTGACGGTCAGCGCCGTGAGCTCGCCGCGCACGAAGGCCATGCCGAAGGGCTTGCCCGAGTGCAGCATCTCCTCGACCGCGGCCATGAGCTCCAGCGCGTTGTTGTTGGCCGTGAGCAGGGCGCGGAAGTTGCGGTAGTGCTCCCGGAAGGCGGACTGGGCCGCCTCGGGGGTCAGCCGGGAGCGGGGCCGGAACAGGCGCTCAAGGAAGCCGGGCATGGGTCGACGGGGCGGGCCGGGGCGTCATGCCGCCCCGGATACGGAATCCGGCTCAGTGCCCCAGCTTGAGCCCCCAGCCCTCGAAGATGTAGAGAATGGCGAATCCATACCAGATGGTATACAGGACATAGCCGACCAGCGCCGCAAGGACGACCCAGATCATCCGGCCCATGGGAACGGCCTCGATGCCGAAGTAATTGTACGCCGGCTCCAGGGCCTTGGTCTGGACGTCGCGCAGGGTCTTGGCCTCCGCGAACATCTCCTGCTTGTTCAGTTCCTTGGTCATGGCCGCGAACGCCTTGTGCCAGTCGTACAGGACGCGCTTGCCCTCGAAGCCGTACTTGGCGGCGACCGCGTCGCCGGCGTTCCTGTACATGAGGTCGGCGTCGGCGAGGGCGGCCGCCATGAGCCCGCCCAGGTCGGCGGTGACGTTCAGGCCCGCCTCCTCCCTGGCCACCGTGGCGCCGGCCGCGGCGAACAGCGTCTGCATGCGCGCCGCCTGGGCGGCGTCCGCGGCCCTGACCGCGACCGTGGCCACCGTGCCCTGATGCCTGCCCGCCTTCTCGGCGACGCTCGGGATGTAGTAGGCCGAGTGCTTGGAGATGGAGTTGAACAGGCCGTCCAGGTAGTCGAGGGTGTTCCTCTCGCCCTCGAAGAAGGGCACGAAGATGGCGGCCAGGGCGGCGAAGAAGACCGAGATGAGGCCCAGGCCGATGCCGAATTCCTTCCTGTCGTGGATCATGTTCAGGCCTCCTCGCCTTTGAGCGTCTTGATGTTGGAAACGAAGGTCCAGATCACCCAGACCGCGAAGCTGCCGAGGGTGATGAAGAAGATGACGATGCCGACCTGCTCGATGAGGGTGCCGGCCGCCCTGGACAGGGGGATGAGCTCCATCTCGGCGAGCTTGCCCGGCAGGGCGAAGACCCGGTTGACGAAGGCGGACATCACGGCCAGGGCGAAGAAGCCGCGGATGGTGACGCCCGAGACCACCTTGGTCACCAGGGTGCCGATCTGGATGCCGATCAGGGAGCCCAACAGCATGCCCATCGCCAGGGTATAGAAGATGAAGCCGTAGATGGCGTACTGGCCGATGCCGGCATAGCCCGCGGTGAACACGATCTGCAGGATGTCCGTGCCCACCGTGGTGGAGGAGGACACGCCCAGCACGTAGACGAAGATCGGGAAGGTGAGGAAGCCGCCGCCCACCCCCATGATGGCCGCGGCGATGCCCACGAGGAAGCCGCTCATGACCAGGAAGGCGGAGGAGATCTTGCGCCCGCCGGGCACCACCCCCTCGTCGAAGTGGATCATGGGCGGGATGCTGACGGCCTGGACCTTCCTGGCCAGCGAGGTCATGTCGTCGACGGGGCCCCTGGCGGACTTCCCGCTGCGCTTGCCCGCTTCGGAGGCCGCCCGGCGCGACTTGAAGTAGTCGGCCATGCCGTAGAAGCCGAGAAAGCCCAGGATGAAGACATAGATCGAGGTGATGAAGGCGTCCGAGAGCACGGGGTTGATCTCGTAGAGCGTGCGGTTGATGTAGCCGCCCAGGGTCGCCCCGGCGATGGAGCCGATCAGGAAGGTGACGGCCAGCGACACCGAGATGTTGCCGAGCTTGCGGTGCAGCACGCTGCCCATGATGGCCTTGGCGAAGATGTGGAAGAGGTCCGTGCCCACCGCGAGGATGCCCTTCACCCCTGCGCTCATCAGGGCCGGCGCGATGATGAAGCCGCCGCCGGCGCCGATGCAGCCGGTGATCAGGCCGGCGACGACCCCGACCGCGATGGAGGCGACGAAGATGGTGGTGGTGTAGTAGGCCGGCCCGTAGGCCTGCTTGCCGCCCAGGATGCCGGGCAGGGCGTCGCCAACCTCGCCGGCGAAGGCGATGCCGATCAGGGCGATGGGCAGCAGCAGCAGGCCCAGGACCATCATGCGCCGGCGGTCGTGCAGGATGCGCAGCGAGGTCTCGATGTCCCAGCGCGCATAGCTGCGCGCGCCGGCCATCATTCCGTCATATGCCAATCTGAGCCAGGTCATGGTCTTGCGCCTCCTGTGGGGTGGGTTCGTCAAAGGGGTCGGGGCCGCCGCCCGGGGTCGGGGTCATGCCTGCTCCGTCGGGGGGGTGGCCGGGGCGGGCGGGCGCTGCCGGGGCAGGCAGATCGAGAACACGGCGCCGCCCTGCGGCCGGTTGGCCGCCGTGAGCCGGCCGCCGAGCGTGGCCATGATCTCGCGGCTGACGAACAGGCCCAGGCCCGTGCCCTTGCCCTTGGGCTTGGTGGTGAAGAAGGGGTCGTAGAGGTGCGCCATCATCTCGGCCGGCAGGCCGGGCCCGCTGTCGGCGAAGTCGACGACGACGCGATCGCCTTCGAGGCGGCTCGCGACCTCGATCAGCCCGTCCCGGCCTGTGGCATCCATGGCGTTGTGCAGGATGTTCAGGACCACCTGCTGGAGCTGGGCGGCATCGGTAAAGACCGGCGGCAGCCCCTCCTGGTAGCGCCGCTCGATCGCGATCCGGTGGCGGCCGGCCTCGTGCTCCAGGAGCGCCACCGTCTCCTCCACGGCCTGGTTGATGTCCGTCTCGGCGGGCTCGTAGCCCTGGCTGCGCGAGAAGCCCAGCAGCCGGTGGGTGATGGTGCGGGTGCGCCCGATCTGGGTGCGGATCTTGCCCAGGGCATCGCGGTAGTCCTTGAAATGGACGATCGCCTCGGGGCGCTCCTCCTCCATGAGATCGTCCATCAGACCGGCCTGGTCCGAGATGATCTGCAGGGGATTGTTGATCTCGTGCGCCACGCTCGCCGACAGGCGCCCGATCAGCGCCAGCTTCTCGACCTCGCGCACCTGGTTGGTGAGCAGGGTGCGCTCGCGGTCGGCGCGCTCCAGCTTGCCCACCATGGAGCGCATCAGGAAGGCCGCGACGAGGACGATGGCCAGGGCGGCCGCGGCGACCAGCGCGGTATCCAGGCGGCGGGCCTTGTCGTAGGAGGCGAGCGAGGCCGCCACGTTGGTCTCCAGCACCAGCAGCCACTGGCCGCCGTTCAGGGGGGTGGCGGAATGGATGAGTTCGCCCATCGGCCTCGCCCGGCCGCCGCCCTCCGCGAGGCTGGCGAAGAAGCGCAGGGCCTCCGGCTTCACGGCCGTGAGCCCGAGGCGGCTCGGCGTCTGCAGCTCGCCCCGGCGGTTGACGATGAAGGCATCCCCGCCGGGGCCGACGTTGGCGCTCGCCACCAGGCTGTTGAACAGGGCCGAATTGATGGTGGCCCGCAGGATCCAGTTGCGGCCGGGATCGGCCACCGCGACGATCAGGTGCGGCACCCTGCGGTAGCCGCTGAAGACGTCGCTCACGTAGCGGCCGTCCCGCATGACCTCGGCGAACCATTCGGTGCGGGCATAGTTCTTCCCGGCCAGTTCCGCCTCGAAGGGGCCATGGTAGGCCAGGTGGTCGCCCCTGCGGTCGATGACGCCGAGGTCGGTGATCACGCCCGTGCGGTTCATCGCCTCGAACAGCGCGGCCAGGCGCGCCTTGTCCGTCAGCGTCTGCGGGTCGTACAGGGAAAGGTACCCCGCCAGCTGGTCCTCCTGGGTCTGCAGGAAGCGGTCGATCAGCGCCTGGCGGTCGCCGGCGAGCGTGGCCAGCTCCAGGGCGGTCTTCTCCATCCAGGATTCGCGGTAGAAGCGCGAGGCGTTGTAGTTCAGGGCCAGCAGCGGCACGATGGACACCACGCTGAGCACCAGGGCGAAGAGGTATTTCTGCCGGGTGTAATAGGCTTCCCGGGGCCTCATGGCGCGGCCTCCGCCCGGGGAGCGCGCCGCAGGCATCCGGCGCCGACCGGCATGGCCGGGGCCCCCCCGAGCCGGGCCCCTGCGGGGGGGAATGTCGACAAGCCGGATGGCCCTGCTGGACCCATGCGGGACCTCGGTAAGATGTTATTACGATATATATATATTAAAGTATCTATAAATTCTCAAGTGCTTATTTTCCCATCCCCGCCCAGGCGTCGGCGGGGCGTGCGCGCCCCGCTCAGCAGCGGCTGAGCACCCCGATGTGCGCCGCCGCGCTGCGGCCCAGGGCCCCCGGTTCGTAGCCGCCTTCCAGGGTCGAGACGATGCGGCCGCGGGCATGGCGCTGCGCCACGGCACAGACCTGCTCGGTGATCCAGGCGTAGTCCGCCTCGAGCAGCGCGAACTGGGCGAGCGGGTCTTCCCGATGGCCGTCGAAGCCGGCGGAGCAGAACACGAACTCGGGCCGGAAGGCCTCCAGGGCGGGCAGCACCCGGGCCTCGAAGGCGGCACGGTAGGCGGCGCCGTCCGTGCCGGCCGGCAGGGGCACGTTGACGATGTGGTCGCTCGCGGTGTCCGCGCCGCAGTAGGGGTAGTGGGGATGCTGGAAGGTGGAGAGCAGCAGCAGGCGGGGATCGTCGCGGAAGATGTCCTCGGTGCCGTTGCCGTGGTGCACGTCGAAGTCCACGACGGCCACGCGCGCCAGGCCGTGCGCCTCCAGGGCGTGGGCCGCGGCCACCGCCACGTTGTTGAAGAGGCAGAAGCCCATGGCCCGGCCGCGGCCGGCGTGGTGGCCGGGCGGGCGCACGGCGCAGAAGGCGTTGCCCGCCGCCCCGGCCATCACCCGGTCCACGGCGAGGACGGCCGCCCCGGCGGCGCGATAGGCGGCCTCCAGGCTGTGGGGATTCATGGCCGTGTCCGCGTCGAGCGCCGTCAGGCCGGACTCGGGGGCGCTCGCCTCGATGGCGGCCACGTGGGCCGCCGTGTGCACGCGCAGGAGGGCGGTGCGCTCCGCCCGCGGGGCCTCCCAGTGCCGCAGCGCATCGTGCAGCCCGGCCGCCTGCAGGCCCACGACGATCGCGGCGAGGCGCGCCGGGCTCTCCGGGTGCCAGGGCCCCATGTCGTGCAGAAGACAGGCGGGGTGGGTGATGTAGGCGGTGGGCATAGGCCCACTATAGGCCCTGCCTACCCGGGGGAATAGCGCGGCGGACAGCGGGCAGGCGCCTGGGCTGTGAGGGCGCCTTCAGGCGCGAATCCGGGGCCCGGGCCTCCCCCGCAGGCCGCTTGCCCTGTCCTCTACAGCGCGGGTCTCAGGCCTACATCTCCAGGTGGGCGGGCCGGTCCAGCGGCGTGGCTGCGGCGCTGACGTCGGCCCCGGGGCGGAACCAGGCGAGCTTCTCGTGCAGTTTCACCACCTGGCCGACGATGATCAGGGTGGGGGGCTTCAACTGCGCGGCCTCGGCCGCCTCGGGCAGGGTGCCGAGGGTGGCGGTGAGCACGCGCTGGTTCGGGGTGGTGCCCTGCTGCACGATGGCGGCGGGCATGTCCGGCGGCAGGCCGTGGTCCATGAGCCCCCGGCAGAGCGAGGCGAGGCCCTTGAGCCCCATGTAGATGACGATGGTCTGGTTGGGCCGCGCGATGGACTCCCAGTCCAGGTTCACCGTGTTGTCCTTGAGGTGGCCGGTGACGAAGGCGACCGACTGGGCGTAGTCGCGGTGGGTGAGCGGGATGCCCGCGTAGGAGGCGACCCCCGAGGCGGCGGTGATGCCCGGCACCACCTGGAAGGCGACGCCGTGCTCGGTCAGGGTCTCGATCTCCTCGCCGCCGCGGCCGAAGATGAAGGGGTCGCCGCCCTTGAGCCGCAGCACCCGCTTGCCCTCCTTGGCCAGGCGCACCAGCAAGAGGTTGATCTCCTCCTGCGGCAGGGCGTGGTTGTCGCGCTCCTTGCCGACGTAGATGCGGTCGGCGTCGCGCCGGCACATGTCCAGGATGGGCGGCGAGACCAGGCGGTCGTAGACCACCACGTCGGCCTGCTGCATGAGCCGCAGGGCGCGGAAGGTGAGCAGGTCCGGGTTGCCCGGGCCGGCGCCGACGAGATACACCTCGCCGGCCGGAAGCTCCGCCGCTTCGCCCTCCAGCAGGCGGTCGAGCGCGGCCTCGGCATCCGCCTCGCGGCTGGCGAAGACCATCTCGGCGATGGGCGAGAGGAAGACCCGCTCCCAGAACTTGCGCCGCTCCCGGGTCTCCGGGAAGCGCTCGCGCACCTTGTCGCGGAAGCGGCCGGCCAGGGCCGCCAGGCGCCCGTAGGATGCGGGGATCAGGGTCTCCAGGCGGGCGCGCAGCAGACGGGCGAGCACCGGGGCCTCGCCGCCGGTGGCCATGGCCACGACCACGGGCGAGCGGTCGATGATGGACGGCATGATGAAGCTGCACATCGCCGGCGTGTCCACCACGTTGACCGGCAGGCGCCGGGCCCGGGCCGCCTCGAAGACGCGGCGGGCGAGCAGCTCGTCCTCGGTGGCGACATAGACCAGGTCCATGCCGTCGAGGTGCTCGGGGGCGAAGGTCTCCTGGCGGTGGACGATGCGCTCGGCTCCGGCGAGGTCCTGGAAGGCGGGGCACAGGGGCTCCGGGCTCACCACGGTGACCCAGGCGCCGGCGTTCAGCACCAGGGCGGCCTTGCGCGCGGCGACCTCGTCGCCGCCGACCACCAGGCCGTTGCGGCCGCGGATGTCGAGGAAGATCGGTAAGTAGTCCATGTTTCGGGTCGGGGATCGGGGGTCGGGGATCGGGGGTCGGGGGTCAGGGGTCAGGGGTCGGGGGTCAGGGGGATTGGGGGTGCTTACCCCTGGCCCCTGATTCCTCATTCCTCAAACGATCAGCTGCAGCCGCCGCCCGTGCCGCAGCCGCCCGTGCCGCAGCCGCCCGTGCCGCAGCCGCCGGACGGGGGCTCGGCGCCGGGCTTGGAGAAGACGAAGCTCATCTCGCCGGGACCGACCTCGGAGAAGTCGAGGGTGACGTCGTCGAGCAGGGGGGCGCTCTGGGCGTTGACCAGCACGGTCACGCCCCAGGAGTCGATGACGGAGTCGTTGCTGCGCTCCTGGTCGAAGCCCATGCCGAATTCGAGCATGCCCTCGTCGTTGATCCGCGCGGCGACGCGCAGGCCCATGTCCTGGGCCCCGCTTTGCTCGGCGGCCATGCGGACTTGTTCGGCGGCGGCTTTGGTCAGACTGATCATGGTGCTGTCCTCATAAAAACTCAAAAAAGCAGTTGTCCACAGATGGACACGGATTTACGCAGATATTTCAAAGAATTAGTCTCTTCGCCTGCCACCCATGCGGTGCGTCTGAATATTCTGGCAACCCATTGATCCATAAGACTTTATCTGCGTTCATCGGCGTCATCTGCGGATTCAAGGATCAATAGAATTCAGGCGGCCTTGGCGGCCGGTTCGCTGTCGGGTGTCGGGGCCGCGGGGCTGCGGGCTGTGCGCACGCGGCGGGCGTGGTCCGCGAGGCGCCGCACCCAGCCGTTCGCGCCGGCCCCGCGGAAGTGGCAGTAGGAGGCGACCACGTTCTTGTAGACGTAGCCGTCGTGCCGCCCGTCGATGCCCTCGCCGCGCCGGACCGCATAGGCGTAGCTGGGTGCGGCGGGCAGGTTTTCCAGGTGGGAGTAATGGAACTCGTGGGCGGGCAGGGGGGTGCCGGCCGCGCAGGCCCAGGCGCCGGCCCCGGTGGCCTGCAGCGTGACGTAGCCGCGGCCCACGGGGCGGCTGCCCACGGCGACGTCTGCGGGCACGACCCCCACCATCTCGCCGCGCCGGCCCTTCCAGGCGATGGAGCGGCTCAGGTACATGAGGCCGCCGCATTCGGCATAGACCGGCAGCCCGGCCTCGGCGGCCCGGCGGATGTCGGCGCGCAGCGTCGCGTTGGCCGAGAGCTCGTCCATGAACACCTCGGGGAAGCCGCCGCCGAGGATCAGGGCGTCGATCTCGGGCAGGCGCGCGTCCTTGAGGGTGTCCACGGGGATGAGCTTCCCCTCGGCGGCCAGGGCTTCGAGGTCCTCGTTGTAGTAGAAGCCGAAGGCGCGGTCACGGGCGATGCCGATGCGCAGCGGCTCCCGCAGGGCATCGTCGTCCTTCCCCTCCGCCAGCGGGGGAGCGCTGGGAGAGAGGATCGGCGCCGAACGTGCGATCTCCAACAGGGCATCGAGGTCCACCTGTGCGGCGACCCGCTCGGCGATGGCCTCGATGCGGGCCTCCGCCTCCAGGGTCTCGTTGCCCGGCATGAGCCCGAGGTGGCGCTCCACGATCTCCATGCGGGGATCGCGATGGATGCAGCCCAGGACCTCCACGCCGGTGTAGCGCGCCACGGCCGCGCGCAGCTTGGACTCGTGCCGCGGCCCGGCGACCTTGTTGAGGATGACGCCGGCGATGTGCACCTCGGGGTCGAAGGCCCGGTAGCCCAGGATCAGGGGGGCGATGCCGCGGGTGATGCCCTGGGCGTCGAGCACCAGGACCACGGGCGCCCGGAGCTGTCTGGCCAGGGCGGCGTTGCTGTCGCTGCCCTCCAGGTCCATGCCGTCGTAGAGGCCCTTGTTGCCCTCGATGAGGCTCAGGTCGGCGGCGGCCGCGTGGCGGGCGAAGAGGGCGTCGATCTCCGCGCGCTGCATCATGTGGAAGTCGAGGTTGTAGCAGGGCCGGCCGGAGGCCTGGCTGTGCCAGATGGGGTCGATGTAGTCCGGGCCCTTCTTGAACACCTGCACGCGCAGGCCGCGCCGCCTGAGCGCGCGCGCGAGCCCCAGGGTCAGGGTGGTCTTGCCCGAGGACTTGTGGGCGGCGGAGAGGTAGAGATGGGCCATGGCCGTATTTTAACCCCGGAAAGCATAAAGCCGACCATTTTGGTCGGCTTTATGCTCGGGGGGCGTCTGCCGCATGGGGAGCCGGGGCGCCCGGGGGCGCCTACTTCGCCCCGTGCAGGGCGGCGACGGTCTCGTCGTCGAGCCGCTCGGGCAGGAAGCGCAGGACCTTGACGGCGAAGGTGGTGAGCAGCAGGGCCACGGCCACGCCGCCGATGCCGAGCAGGATCTCCACGCCGCTGGGGCTGTAGGAGTGCACGACGCCGTCGTAGAAGCTGCTGGACACCGCATAGCCCGGGAACAGCTCGATCGGCCAGGCCTGGCCGCCGATGATGGTGACGTACATCTGGGCCAGGCCGCCGACGATGGCCAGCGCCGAGGCGAGCGCGATCCAGGCGCGGCTGTTGCCGAGGTTGGAGTAGAGGATGGCGAGCGGCAGGGCGTAGCCCAGGAGCATCTGGCCCACCCAGAACAGCGCCGTGTGGATGCCGCCGCTCGTCAGGATGAAGGCCTCCAGGCCGTGGTGCTTGGTGAAGTACAGGTTGGTGATGTGGTAGACGAAGACGAAGTAGAAGCTGGCGGCGATGAAGACCCCGAGCAGGTTCTTCAGGCGCAGCACCACCATGTCGCCCAGGGGCCGGTCGGTCCACTTGTAGAAGCCCATCAGCACCAGCAGGAACACGGCCAGCCCGTAGTTGAAGCTGAAGACGATGAACATGGGCGCGTAGAGGGCCGCGTCGTAGGCCTCGCGCGCGACCAGGAAGCCGAAGATGGCGCCGGTACCGGTGGTGAGGACCAGGCGCCAGACGAAGGCGAAGAGCCCCACGGCCTGGTACCAGGCCCCGCCCGCCCGGTCCATCATGGTCCACAGGTAGGCGATCACGATGGCGAAGAAGCCGTTGTAGAGGATCACGTTCCAGGCGAAGATGGACTTGAAGTTGTAGTAGGTCATCGCCACGATCAGGCGGTCGGCGCGCCCCAGGTCCAGCACCAGCACCATCAGGCCGCCGGCCAGCAGCGCGATGGCCAGCAGGCCCGAGAGCCGGTTGAGCGGCTTGTAGGGGGTCTTGCCGAACACCGTGCCGATGGAGGCGACGTTGAGCGCGCCCGAGGCGGCCACGATCAGGAACACGGCGAAGACGTGCGGCATGCCCCAGACGATCTGGTTGTCCATGCCGGTGACGATGTGGCCGTGGTGCTCCATGTACAGCGCCGAGCTCACGCCGATCAGGGCGAGCAGGCCCAGGGCGGCGAAGAACAGCCAGAAGCCCGCACTTCTACCTTCGATTTCGCGGAACGCAATATTCATCGTTATTTCCTTAGCGACTCATCGTGCCCCACTCCCGCAGGCGGGAGTGCCCCCGCGTTGCGGGGATCAAGGCCGGGGGGAGGGGACGGTCATCTGCCGTCATGGTCGTCAGATCCCTTGGTAACGCACGCCGGTGTTGAGATTGAGGTCGGCGCGGACTTCCGTGGTGGCATAGGTCTTCACCGTCCTGGCGATCTCGCTCTCCGGGTCGTTGAGGTTGCCGAACAGCATGGCGTTGTGGCCCTGGGCATTGCAGGCCTCGACGCAGGCGGGCGTCTCGTTGCGATCGACCCGCTGCACGCAGAAGGTGCAGGACTCGACGCAGCCCATGCCGCGGGGCACCTCGGGGTTCTGGTCGGTCAAGGGCTCGTGCACCAGGGAGCGCGCCTTGTACGGGCAGGCCATCATGCAGTAGCGGCAGCCGATGCAGATGTGGCGGTCGACGAGCACGATGCCGTCGGCGCGCTTCATGGAGGCCCCCGTCGGGCAGACGTCCACGCAGGGCGGGTGCTCGCAGTGCTGGCACAGCATCGGCAGGCTGTGGCGGGCGCCGGTCTGCAGGTTCCTGATGTCGACCTTGCGGATCCACTGCGGATCCTGGGGCCCGGTCTTGTGGGCGACGCCGTTCTCGTCGTGGCAGGCGGTCACGCAGTCGCTGCAGCCGTCGCCGCACTTGGCGGTGTCGATGAGCATGCCCCAGCGCACGGCGCTGCTGGCCGGCTCTCCGGGGGCGCGGCCCTGGGCGGCGCTGTAGAGGATCACGCCGGGCACCAGGCTCGCGCCGGCGACGGCGGCGGAGGTCCCCAGGAAGGCGCGCCGGCCGGCGCTCTCGGGTTGCTCGCTGCCTGTGAGGTGTTCTTGCTTGCTTTCGCTCATTTCGCTGCTCCGGCGGATGGCGCGGACATCATGGGCGAGGCGGCCGGGCCGGCGGGCAGCGCGGCCTGCGCCGGCTTGGCCGGGGGCTTGGTGGCATGGCAGGCCCAGCAGTCGACCTTGACGGCGGCATAGGTGTGGCACGCCATGCAGAAGTCGTCCTTGGTGGACGCCACGCTGCCGGTCTTCTCGCTGGCATGGCACTCCACGCAACCCTTGAGGCTGTGCTTGGTGGTGCGGATGCCGCGGCGCAGGGTGTCGTCGCGCTGATGCTTGAGGAAGTCCATGTGGTGGCGCCGCATGGTGGCGGTGTCCTCCACGCAGCGCTCGCCCTTGCCGCGCTCCAGCTTGGGCAGGTCCGCGCCGGCCGCCGCCTCGAACGACGGGACGGCCAGGACGGCCGCCGCGCCGAAGAGGGCGGCGAGGCGCAGCCACCTGCCCATACTGAGCCAGTTGTCTGGTCTCGCCATGCCTGTTCCCTTCCTCAGTCGCCCATGCCCATGACGATGTAGCCGGTCGGGCACACGTCGGCGCAGATGTGGCAGCCGATGCACTTGGAGTAGTCGGTGTCCACGTAGCGGCCGGTGGTGGGGTTGTCCTTCTTCTTGACCTTGAACACGGCGGTCTGCGGGCAGTAGATCACGCAGTTGTCGCACTCGAAGCACAGGCCGCAGGACATGCAGCGCTTGGCCTCGGCCACCACCTGCTGCTCGTTCAGCGCGTGCAGACGGTCGCTGAAGTTGCCCAGGGCGCTGTCCTTGTCCAGCACGGTCACCTCGCGCTTCATGCGCGGGGTGTTGGCGAAGTGGCCCAGGAACAGCTCGGTGGCCGGGATGATGTAGCGGCTGGAGCGGTCCTCGAAGTTGTGCAGCAGGTCCTTCTTATCGGAGGTGCCCCATTCCTGGCCGTGGTGCTCGTTGTACTCGTGGCCGGTCTCGACCCAGCGGCGCAACATGTCCCAGTGGGCGACGTCCACCTTGGGACGGCGGTCCAGTTCCTCGCCGGCGAGGTAGGCGTCGATGCCGTCGGCGCAGATGCGGGCGTGGCCGATGGCGGTGGTCAGCAGGTGCGGACGGATCACGTCGCCGGCGACGAAGACGTTCTGCTTGCCGGGGAAGCGGTAGTTCTTGTCGGTCTTGATCAGGCCGTTGTTGTTGTTGTAGGTCTCCAGCCCGGTGAAGTCGACGGCCTGGCCGATGGCGGACACGATCAGGGAGCCGTCGATGTCGCGCTCGGTGCCTTCCTTGATCTTCATGTCCTTGCCGACCATCTCGAACTCGGCCACGCGCAGGGCCGTAGCACGGCCGCTGGCGTCCTTGACCACGGCGACCGGGGTGACGCCGCCGAGGATCTCGATGCCTTCGGCCTGGGCCTGCTCGATCTCGTGCTTGTTGGCGGCCATCTTGTCGACGGTGGCGCGGGAGATCAGCACCACCTCGACGCCCTGGCGCGCGGCGATGGAGGCCACGTCGTGGGCGGCATGGCCGGCCAGGACGTGCTCGGGCAGGTCGCTCTCGGAGGCGTTGGTGATCTTGCCCAGACGGCGGGCGACGGTGGCCACGTCGATGGAGGTGTCGCCGCCGCCGATGACCACGACCTTGTTGCCCACGTGCTGCAGACGGCCCTCGTTGAAGGCGCGCAGGAAGGACATGGCGGTCACGCAGTTGGGGGCGTCGGCACCGTCCACAGGCAGCGCGCGGCCGGCCTGGGCGCCCATGCCCATGATGACGGCGTCGTAGTCCTTCTCGATCTGCTCCAGGGAGACGTCGGAGCCGATGCGGGTGTTCAGCCGGGCCTCCACGCCCATGTCGATGATGCGCTGGATCTCGGCGTCGAGGACCTCACGCGGGGTGCGGAAGCCGGGGATGCCGTAGCGCATCATGCCGCCCAGTTCGGCGTGGTCGTCGAAGATGGTGACGCCGTGGCCCTTCAGGCGCAGCTGGTAGGCCGCGGCGAGGCCGGCGGGGCCGCCGCCGATGATGGCGACCTTCTTGCCGGTCTCCTTGGCGGGCTTGGCGAAGGCCATCTTGTTCTCGATGGCCCAGTTGCCCAGGAAGTGCTCGACGGAGTTGATGCCGACGTTCTCTTCCACCTGGTTGCGGTTGCAGCCGGATTCGCAGGGCGCGGGGCAGACCCGGCCCATGACGGCGGGGAAGGGGTTGGCCTCGGTCAGGCGCCGCCAGGCGTATTCCTGCCAGCTCATGCTGGGCTTGCCGTCGGCGCCGACGGGCGGCTTCTCGATGCCGCGCACGATGTTCAGGTAGGAGCGGATGTCCTCGCCGGCCGGGCAGGAGCCCTGGCAGGGCGGCGTGGAGAGCATGTACTCGGGGCACTTGTGGGTCCAGCTCGCCTGGAAAATGATTTCCTGGTTGTCGCCCCAATCCTTCTCGGATTCGCCGTCCTTGAAACGGCGCCAGGTCAGCCCTTCAGTCTTCTTTACGTCTTTCGATGTGACCGACATCTTCGCTCTCCTATCGTCAATGTTGCGGCAGTACCGCGTATCTCGTTGCTGCGGTCGCCCGCATTAACCCGAATGAAAAATCAATCTTCCAGCTTGATGGCCGTGCTGACGAGCTGGTGCACGCCGCCGACCTGGCCCATGTCGAAGCCGTAATAGGGCAGGACCTTGGTGAACTGGGCCTTGCAGATGGCGCAGATGAGCGCCAGGAAGTTCACGCCCTGGTCCTTGGCCACGGCGTTGTAGGCGTTCATCCTGGGCAGCGCCCCCTTGACCCGCACCTCCATGAGGTCGTCGGTCAGCACGCCGCCGCCGCCGCCGCAGCAGAAGGTGGACTCGCCGATGGTCTCGGCCGCCATGTCGTGGAAATTGTTCGCCACCGCCTTGATGATGTTGCGCGGGATGGTGAACTGGCCGCCGGGCTCCTTGCCCATGCGCGAGCCGCGCGCCACGTTGCAGGAGTCGTGGAAGGTGATGACCCGGTGGTCGTTGGCCGACTTGTCGAACTTGAGCACGCCCTGCTGGATGAGGTCCCAGGTGTATTCGCAGATGTGCATGGGCTGCGGGTAGCGGGGGTCGAGCTGGTCCTGGAGCTGCTTGGCGAAGGGGTCGTCGCCGCCGTAGCCGATGCCCGTCAGGGTGTTCCAGTAGCTGTAGGCCACGCGCCAGGCGTGGCCACACTCGCCCACGACGATGCGCTTCACGCCCAGCTCCAGGGCGGCGTCGCGGATGCGCATGGCGATGGTGCGCATCTGCTCGTAGCTGCCGTTGAACAGGCCGAAGTTGCCGGCCTCGGAGGCGTGGGAGGACAGGGTCCAGGACACGCCTGCGGCGTGGAAGACCTTGGCGTAGCCGATGAGCGACTCCACGTGGGGCTCGGAGAAGAAGTCCGCCGAGGGGGTCACCAGCAGGATCTCGGCGCCCTCCACGTCGAGCGGCATCTTGACCGGCACGCCGGTGTCCATCTCGATGTCTTCCTCCAGGCCGGCGAGGGTGTCTTCCAGGGCGGGGCCGGGCAGGCCGAGGTTGTTGCCGATCTTCTGGACCTTGGCCAGGATCTCGTTGGAGTACTTCTGGCCGTAGCCGGCGTAGTTCAGGATCTCGCGGCCGGCCATGGTGATCTCGGCCGTGTCGATGCCGTAGGGGCAGTAGACGGAGCAGCGGCGGCACTCGGAGCACTGGTGGTAGTAGTTGAACCACTGGTCCAGGGTTTCGCGGGTGAGGTCCTCGGCGCCCACCAGCCAGGGGGCGATCTTGCCCGGCAGGGTGAAGTAGCGGCGGTAGACCTTGCGCATCAGATCCTGGCGCGCCACCGGCATGTTGTTGGCGTCGCCGGTGCCCAGGTAGTAGTGGCACTTGTCGGTGCAGGCGCCGCAGTGCACGCAGGCGTCCAGGAACACGCGCACCGAGCGGTACTTCTGGAGCACCTCGCCCATGCGGCCGATGACGCGCTCCTTCCAGTCGTCACCGAGCTCCCAGGGATAGCCCAGGAACTCCTGGGCGGCCTGGCCGGCGACGAAGGCCTTGACATGGGACATCGCCCCTTCCTGGACCTCGGGGACCTCCGTGAGGGCGGAATCCGACAGCTTGGGGACTTCGAACTGGGGTGCGGCCACGATCGCTCCTTAATCTCTTTCTGCTCTGTCCGTAGTCAGAGGCTCAAGGCTTGTTCTTTTCCAGCGCGGCCGCCCAGGGTGCGATGTGGCGGTGCTCGCGAGGGTTTTCCGTCTGGTTGCGGGTCGGGCTGAAGAACACGCCCGGCGCATGCAGCAGCTTGCTCACGGGGAAGATGATCATCAGCAGCGCCACCAGGGTGAGGTGCACCAGCAGCGGGCCGTCGGTGGGCAGGGGCTGGAAATCGAAGGTCATGAGGCCGAGCATGAAGGCCTTCAGCGCCACGATGTCGGTGCGGGAGACGAAGGTCATCATCATGCCGGACAGGCCGATGCCGATGAGCAGCGCGAGCATGAGGTGGTCGGAGGGGGTGGAGATGTAGCGCACCCGGTCGACCAGGAAGCGGCGCGCCCACAGGCCCGCGAGCCCCGCCACCATGGCGAAGCTGGCGTACATGCCGAAGGGCTGCACGATCTCGACCCAGAACCAGACGGGCTCCTGGAAGTAGCGGATGTGGCGCAGCAGCACCAGCAGCAGGCCGACGTGGAACATCCAGCCGAAGACCCAGATCCACTTGTTGGACTTGAACAGGCTCTCGAACAGGACGACCTCGCGCCCCATGCGGTACGCCACCCCGGCCCGGGTCGTGGGCGCAGGCGTGGTGGGAATCTTGAGCGGCGCCGGAGTGCGGCTGTATTCGTAGATGCGGTAGGCGAGGCCCCCGAGCAGGACCAGGGTCGCCACGTAAAACAGCACAGCATAGAAGACGGCCAGGGTTGACATGCGTTCCTCTTTACCAACAGTCGAGAGTGGAGAGGCGAGAGCGGGGAGAAGGTCGTCTCTCCGCGCTCGACTCTCGACTCCCGGCTAAGTCCGAAGACAGCCGAGAGACCGGCCCGGGCGCGCCCGGGCCGTTGCAGCGTCAGATGCAGCCGGTCGGCTTGGGCAGGCCGGCGATCTTGCAGGCCTGCTTGGCGGGGCCGTAGGGGAACAGCTCGTACAGGTACTTGTTGTTGCCCTTGTCCGCGCCCAGCTTCTTGGCGATGGCCTTGGTCAGCACGCGGATCGCGGGGGCGATCTGGTACTCGCTGTAGTACTCGCGCAGGAAGTTGACCACTTCCCAGTGGTTCTCGGTCATCTCGACCTTCTCTTCCTGGGCCAGGTAGGCGGCGACGTCCTCGTTCCAGTCGCCCAGATTGATCAGATAACCTTCCTCATCCACTTCGATGTCTTTGCCGGCGATATTGACGGTGGCCATGACTCACACTCCTCTACAAGATCAAAAAATTACAACCAGGACTGGCAGGTGTTGTGTTCCGCGGCGAGATCCACGAAGCCACCGTAGTCCACGAGATTGACACCCTCCAGGACGCGCCCGGCCATGCCGCGCGCCTCCATGTCGGGAGCTAGGACATACACTTTCAGGTCGGCCATGGCCGCCTGGAGTTGCGCCGCAGCCGCAGTGCCTTTCGTGGCGGCATAGACCGCATCCTCGATCAGCAATACAGCGGACCCTTTGGTCGCCAGGCGCAGACAGCTGTCGAACGCGTTCCGCTCCGAAGGCGACTTGTTGACGATATGAAGCATGTTTCGTCTCTCCTCAGAAGCTGATGACGACGTCTTGCTCGGCCATCAGGTTGGCCATTTCAGCAGCGCTCAGCACGGTCACGTCGACGAGCAGGTCGTCCTCGGTGAGGCCGCGGGCCTCGAGGCCTTCCTTCTCGACATAGAGCTTCTCGATGTCGTAGCCCTCGAGGGCACGGTAGGTCGGCGAGAAGTTCTTCTGGTCGATGCCCTTCGTGTGCTGGCCCTTGACGATCTGATAGACGCCGTCGTCCACGAAGGCGAGGCTCACGTCCTGGTCGAAGGCGGCGGAGATGAGCACCACCTCCAGGGACTCCAGCGCATAGATGGTGCCGTAGGGGGCCTTGCGGTTCAGGAACATGAATTTCTTGACGACGCCTTCGCTGGCCTCGTCCATGTCGATCCCACCAGTTACATCACTCACGGTACTTCCCCCTTAGTCACCAAACGTCACGAGGCGATCGCACTGGATGCCCGCTTCCACCAGCTGGCCGAGGCCGGAGATGCGGAAGCCGGGGGCCAGGATCTCGTCCTTGATGCCGCGGCGCAGGCCGGCGGCCACGCACACCACCAGATCGACCTTGTGGTCCTGCGCCAGCTTGGACCAGCGGTTGACGATGTGGCGATCGTCCTGGGGCGGCTCGGTCAGCTTGGTCGAGTTGTAGACGCCGTCGTGGTAGAAGAACACGCGGGGGACCTGATGACCCTTCTCGATCGCCGCCTTGGCGAAGAGGTAGGCCGAGTCGCTGGCCTGGTGGTTGTAAGGCCCCTCGTTGATCAGTATGCCGAATTTCATTTAAATATCCCTAACTCCAATTATCCAATTGAGATCTTTCGCCCCGGGCAGCAGGCTCCCCGGGGCGGATCGATCAGAAGCGGATATGCGCCGACGCGTTCAGGCTGGCGCGGGAGCCACGCCAGTTGTCGATGTGGTACTTGGTGAACGGCAGGCCGGTCTTCTCGAAGAACGCGGGCCAGCCGATCCGGTCGATCCAGTCGTTCATGCGCTCCCACGGACGGCCGTCGGCCTTGTAGGTGTCCAGGATCTTCTTGACCACGGCACCCACCTCGGGCCAGCGCGGGGCGTTGTTCGGCAGGCCGGAGGCGACCAGCTTGTGGAAGGTCGGGCGGGAACGGGCGTTGGAGTTCTTGCCGCCGACCCAGATGGCGATCTTGGAGTGCTCGGGGTCGTTGATCTGCATGGGCGGGCAGGGCGGGAAGCAGGCGCCGCAGCAGATGCACTTCTTCTCGTCCACTTCCAGGGAGGGCTTGCCGTTCACCAGGGCCGGACGGATGGCCGCCACCGGGCAGCGGGCCACGACGGAGGGGCGCTCGCAGACGTTGGCGACCAGATCGTGGTTGATCTTGGGCGGCTTGGTGTGCTGAACGATGATGGCGATGTCGGCCTGGCCGCCGCAGTTGATCTCGCAGCAGGAGGTCGAGAGCTTGACGCGGTTGGGCATCTCGCACTTGACGAAGTCTTCGTAGAGCTCGTCCATCAGGGCCTTGACCACGCCGGAGGCGTCGGTGCCCGGGATGTCGCAGTGCAGCCAGCCCTGGGTGTGGGCGATCATGGACACCGAGTTGGCGGTGCCGCCGACCGGGAAGCCGTTGTCGTTCAGGGCCTTGATCAGCGGCTCGACCTTCTTCTCGTCGGCCACCATGTACTCGATGTTGGACCGGGCGGTGAAGCGCACGAAGCCGTCGCCGAACTGGTCGGCGATGTCGGCCAGCTTGCGCACGGTGTAGTGGTCCATCTGGCGCTGGGTGCCGGCCTTGACGGTCCAGATTTCGTCGCCGCCCTCGGCGCGGTGATAGAGCACGCCCGGCTTCGGATGGGTGTGCATGACCCACTTGCCGTAGTTCTTCTTCATCAGGGGGTGCATGTAAGGCATCGGATCCGGGGCGCCGGACTCGATGGTCTCGTGAGTTCTTTCTGCCATGCTTCTCTCCAACTATGTGAGATCAGTAAACCTTGTAGTGTCCTCGGCGGGCCGCCGAAGCGGCCGCGCGGGGTTACAACCTCAGGCCGCAGCCTGCTTGCGCTCGAACCACTTGGCGGCTTCCTCGTCCCAGCCGTCGGTACGGACGTAGGGGTTGGTACGCGGATGCACGATCATGCTGGGGTCGATCGGGATGTCCAGGCCTTCCAGGAAGTTGACCAGGCCGATGCGCTCGATCATCTCGCCGGTGCGCTCGTGCTCCAGGGCGTTCTCGGCGAAGAAGTCGAGGATGTTGCGGGCCAGGTCGTTCAGCTTCTCGAAGTCCTCGTCGCTCTCCAGCTTCATGAAGGGGATCACCACGGTGCCCATGGTGGCGCCGATCTTCAGCACGCCCTTGCCGCCGACCAGGATGGTCACGCCCTTGTCGCGGCCTGGCAGCAGCGCGCCCTGCATGACGTTCAGGCAGTGCATGCAGCGCACGCAGTTGTGGTTGTCGATCTCGATGCAGTTGGCGTCGGACACGGCGACCTTGGTGATGCCTTCGCCGGCGGCCTTGCCGTCGTTCTTGGTCAGCTGGATGGCGCGGGTCGGGCACATGTTGACGACCATGTTGATCAGGTCTTCCATGCTGTGCTTGGCCGTCCACTCGCGGGCGAGCTTCTCGTCGGCGCGGATGCTGTCGCGCCAGGTACCGATGGTGGCCATGTCGGAGCGCTGGATGGCGTTGACGCAGTCGTTGGGGCAGCCGGAGAACTTGAACTTGAACTTGTAGGGCAGGGACGGGCGGTGCATGTCGTCCAGGTTGTTGTTGATCACGGTGCGCAGGGCCCGGGCCTCGTCGTAGCAGGAGTGCTCGCAGCGGGCGGCGCCGACGCAGGACATGGAGGTGCGCAGCGCGGGGCCGGCGCCGCCGAGGTCGAAGCCCATCTCGTTGAACTTGTCGAAGGCGACCTGGACATGCTCGGTGTCGACGCCCTGGAACATGATGTCGCCGGACTGGCCGTGGAAGGCGATCAGGCCGGAGCCGCCGGTCTCGAGCCAGGCGTCGCACATGTTGCGCAGCAGGTCGGAGGAGTAATGCATGCCGGCCGGGGGCATGATACGCAGGGTGTGGAACTCGGCGGCCTCGGGGAACTGGGGCTTGCCGTCGGCGCCCTTCAGCTCGGTGAAGCGGGGGATGACGCCGCCGCCGTAGCCGACCACGCCCACGGTGCCGCCCTTCCAGTAGCCGAACTTGGTGTTGTAGGAGGTTTCCAGCTGGCCCATCAGGTCGACCATCATGTCGTTGTCCTTCGCCAGGCGCTTCAGGCCGGTCACGAAGCTGGGCCACGGGCCCTTCTCGAGCTCGTCGAGATTCGGCGTGTCGTACATCTTCTTAGCCATCTGTCTACTCCTTCAGTCTGAACCTTAAGGTTGTGAACACTGCTGCTCTTGTCCAGCGGCGGGTCCGCCTGCCGAGATTGAGTCCTGGCATCTTAGGGAGGCGGCTGTACACGGACAACCATTCCGATGGGGTGGAGGGGTGGGGATATGGGGTAGTCCCATACTACCCGATCGGGTAGGTATCGGGTAACCGGAAACGGGAGTGCGTATACCCGACAAAAAATGTCAAATTCAGTGTTTCAGCGAATTCTGAAATAATCATGGATCAGATCACCTCCCTCACCAAGTTCCGCAACCCCTACGGCAACCAGGAGATCGAGCTGCAGCAGGTAGAATACGAGGCCGGCGGCACGCCCATGATGCGGCTGCGCATCAAGGAGCGCGGCGCGCGCTTCACCATCTTCGACGTGGACCCCGTGACCGCCCAGACCTGGGCCCAGGCCATGCTGGACTGGGCGAGGCCGCTGGCGGGGCAGGGCGCCCCGGGCGAAAGGAGCGAATGAGCCATGCGGATGTATAGCCCCGAGTGGGAGGCCATCAAGGACTTCGACTTCACGCCGCGCATGGCGGACGTCCAGTTCGACCTCGAGGGCCTGGAGATCCCGGCGGACCACGGCTGCGCGCTCTTCCGGGAGCTGCTGCGCCACCTGCCCTGGCTCGCCGACACGCCCGGGGCCGGCGTGCACCCGGTGCACGGGGCGCCGTCCGGGCGCAACGCGAACCTGGTGATCAACCGCCGGGTCAAGCTGGTGCTGCGCCTGCCGGTCGATCGCCTGGAGGCGGCCCAGGCCCTGGTCGGCTGCCAGATCGACCCCGGTGCGGGCCCGATCCGGATCGGGGCCTTGAAACCGCGGCAGATGACGCCATTTCAGACCCTGTATTCGCACTTCGTGGCCATGGGCACGGACGACGAGGCCGAGTTCCTCGACCGCGCCCGGGCCGAGCTGGCCGCCATGGACATCCGCTGCGGCCTGATCTGCGGCAAGAAGCGCCAAATGGCCACGCCGGAGGGAACCGTGTGGGGCTACAGCCTGATGCTGCACGACGTGACCCTGCTCCAGTCCCTTAAGATCCAGGAAGAGGGGCTGGGGCTGCATCGCGGCTATGGCTGCGGGATCTTCATCCCGCACAAGTCGATCAAGGAAGTCGTGGCCCACTGAGTGGGGCACATGTTTTTGCAACCCCTGTATCAAGGAGAGAACCGTGGGATATGTACTGAACGGTGAAGAGCTGGAAGTCGACGACGAGGACTTCCTGGTCGAGGCCAACTTCAGCGACGAGATCGTGCCGATCATCGCCGAGGCCGAGGGCATCAAGCTGACCGACGAGCACTGGCAGGTCGTCCGCTTCATGCGAGAGCGCTACCAGGAAGACGGCCACACCCCCAACTTCCGCAACATGGTGGCCATGCTGACCGAGGAAGACGACAGCGTGGACTGGAAGAAGCGCCTCTACGAGCTCTTCCCCAACCAGCCCAACCGCCAGGCCTCCAAGGTGTCCGGCCTGCCCAAGCCCTACGGCAAGGGCGGCTACTGATACAGGGCTCAGGGGCCAGGGATCAGGGTCGGAACCCTGATTCCCTGTCCCCTGACCCCTGACCCCTGACCCCTGATGTACTCCAACACCCTCGTCTCCACCGAAGAGCTGGCCCGGCACCTCGACGACCCGGACTGGATCGTCTTCGACTGCCGCTTCACCCTGACCGACCCCGAGGCGGGGCGCCGGGCCTATGCCGAGGGCCACATCCCGGGGGCGATCTACGCGCACCTGGACGAGGACCTCTCCGGCCCCGTCGTCCCGGGCACCACCGGCCGCCACCCCCTGCCGGACCCGGAGGCCTTCGCCGAGAAGCTCTGCCGCTGGGGGGTGGGCGTGAACAGGCAGGTGGTGGTCTACGACGACAGCTTCGGCTCCATGGCCGTGCGCATGTGGTGGATGCTGCGCTGGCTCGGCCACCCGGCGGCGGCGCTGCTGGACGGCGGCTTCCCCAAGTGGGCCAGGCGCGAGCTGCGCCCGCTCTCCACCGAGGTGCCCAGGCCGCCGCGGACGCTCTGCGCCTGTCTGCCCGAGCGCAGCCAGTGGGTCGACGTCGACGAGCTGCAGGAGGCGCTCAAGGCGGGCGACACGGTGCTCATCGACGCCCGCAACGAGCGGCGCTTCACCGGCGAGTTCGAGCCGCTCGACCCGGTGGCCGGGCACGTGCCCGGCGCCATCAACTGGGACTACGAGGAGAACCTCGACGTCGACGGCACCTACCTGCCGCCCGAGGCCCTGCGCGAGAACTACCAGGCCCTGCTCAAGGGGACGCCACCCGGCAAGGCCATCCACATCTGCGGCTCCGGCGTGACCGCCTGCCACAACCTGCTCGCCATGGAGATCGCGGGGCTCCCCGGCTCCCGGCTCTGCCCCGGCTCCTGGAGCGAGTGGATCACCGATCCGTCGCGCCCGGTCGCCATTGGCGAGTAACACACCTGATATCCACAGATGCACGCAGATTTACACAGACATTCCAAAGACAAGCTCATTTTGATTCTGTGTTTATATCTGTGTTCATCTGCGTCATCTGTGGATAAGCGATTTTTCTAGGATCAAGCATGGCAGCACCCACCCGAGTCAAGACCGTCTGGTTCAAGAGCGACGGCACCCAGCGCGGCGCCGAGGAGGTGGCCACCGCGCTGGCCACCACCATCTGGCGCATGGCCGACCGCGCCCTCGACAACCTGTCCAAGGCCGACTACGACATCATCACCCCGCAGCGCGGCTTCAAGATCATCGGCGAGCTCACCGCCTTCGCCGTGCACTACGTCGACCGCCTGGTCTATCCGCGTCTGGGCGAAGCCGACCGGATCAAACTCCTCTCCGCCCTGGGCCACCGCCTTGCGGAGATCATGGAGGGCAACATCCTCGACTTCACCGGCGGCCAGAAGGACCCCGAGTACGACTACAGGGAAGGCTACATCGACATGCTCAACGCCCGCATGGAGGAGTACGCCCACTACGAGTTCCCCGCGGACCGCGCCAGCTTCCAGGCCCTGCGCTACCTCAGCCTGCAGATCCGCGAAGGCATGGAGAAGGGCGACCAGACCTGGATCCAGGACCAGATCATGGACATCGAGATGCCCGAGATCCTGGGCACGGTGAAGAAGCAGGTGGACGGGTTTTATCCTCCCCCGGGGGGAGTGAAAAGTGAAAAGTGAAAAGTGTCGGTGCTGAGCTTCCTTTTCACTTTTCACTCACAGCTTTTCACTGACCCATCATGATCCCTCCCGACTCCCCCTTCCACCCCGACAACGAGGCCGGTTACCGGGCCTGGCGCGCCGAGAAGCTGGCGGCTTACCCCGGGCGCGGCGAGGACCTCGTCGTCGCTGTGAAGGACCCCCGACAGCTCACGGATGCCGAATACCAGGCGATCTGGCACTTGGTGCGCAAGACCAACATGGCCATCTACGCGACCCCCCTGGGCGAGCGCGAGGACAAGGAATCGGTGCGCCAGCTCGCGGCCCAGTTCGGGCTCGAGCACCTCGACGCCAACTGGCTCGCCGATGAGGACGGCATCTCCAGCCTCACCCCCCAGGACGAGGAGGGCAAGGCGCGCGGCGAAAACGCAGTTTCGGCGGAGGCTAACGCCGGCGCAGCTGGCGTTAAGCCGCAAAGCGGCGACCGGAGCCAATACATCCCCTACACCCACCACCGCATCCGCTGGCACACCGACGGCTACTACAACCCGGCCGAGCGGCGCATCTACGCCATGACCCTGCACTGCGTGCGCGCGGCCGACGCGGGCGGCGAGAACGACCTCATGGACCACGAACTCGCCTATCTCTACCTGCGCGACGCCAACCCGGAGCACATCCGCGCGCTCATGGCGGAGGACGCCATGACCATCCCCGCCCGCGTCGATGAATCAGGCACGGCCCGGCCCGACGAGACCGGCCCCGCCCTGCTGGTGGATGGGGGGCACCTGCACCTGCGCTACACCGCGCGCACCAAGAGCATCGCCTGGAAGCAGGACGAGCGCACCCTGGCGGCCGTCAAGGCTCTGGAGGACCTGCTCGCCTCCAACCCGCCCGGCGCCTTCACCCTCAAGCTCCAACCCGGCATGGGCCTCATCTGCAACAACGTCCTGCACACCCGCTCCGGCTTCACCGACCGCCCGGAGCACCGGCGGCTCCTCTACCGGGCGCGCTATCACGACCACATCCGCAACCTGCGCGGTTAGAGACATCGCCGCGCAGCGGCAACCTTGTCCCTCTCCCCCTCTGGGGGAGAGCTAGTGTAGTGTCTCATAAATGGCTTTACATTCCTCCTGGTTCGCATACACTCCC
>DYFL01000036.1 GCA_020725195.1 Hydrogenophilus sp. | reverse complement strand
GGGGGCCCGCCCCGGCATCCCCCCTCCCCTCCGGGGAGCCCGCCACGGCATCCCCTCTCCCCTCCGGGGAGCCCGCCACGGCATCCCCTCTCCCCTCCGGGGAGAGGGTTAGGGTGAGGGGAAAGCAGCCCCTCGACAAGCCTTAAGGCGCAAGGCTGAACCATGACCCGCCCCCTCGTCGCCCGCATCGACACCGCGGCCCTCGCGCACAACCTGGGCGTCGCGCGCCGGGCCGCGGGCGGCGCCCGGCTCATCGCCGTGGTCAAGGCCAACGGCTACGGCCACGGCCTCGTCCGCGTGGCGCAGGCGCTGCGGGCGGCCGACGCCTTCGCCGTGCTCACCCTGGACGAGGCGGCGGCCCTGCGCTCGGCGGGCTACTCCCATCCCATCCTGCTGCTCGAGGGCTATTTCCACCCCGACGAGCTGCCGGAGATCGCCCGGCGCCGGCTCATCCCCGTCGTCCACCGCGAGGACCAGGCCGAGCTCCTCGCCCGCGCCCGGCTCGAGCACCGCGTCGACGTCTTCCTCAAGGTGGACAGCGGCATGCACCGCCTGGGCCTGCCGCCGCAGCGCCTCGCGACAGCGGCGGCGCGGCTCGGGGACTCGGCCGCCGTGGGCTCGGTCACCCTCATGACCCACTTCGCCTGCGCCGACGACCCGGCGGTGGGGGTGGCGGCCCAGATGGCCGTCTTCGATGCGGCCGCCCGGGGGCTCGGGCTGCCGGCGAGCCTCGCCAACTCCGCGGCCCTGCTGCGCTACCCGCAGACGCATGGCGACTGGGTGCGCCCCGGCATCATGCTCTACGGCGCCTCGCCCTTCGCGGAGCAGAGCGGCGAGGCCCTGGGGCTGCTGCCCGCCATGACCCTGGAAAGCCGGCTCATCGCCGTGCGTCAAATCCGCCGGGGCGAGGCCGTGGGCTACGGCGCCACCTTCGTCGCGCCCCGGGACATGAAGATCGGCATCGCCGCCTGCGGCTATGCCGACGGCTATCCCCGCCACGCCGGCACCGGCACGCCCGTCCTGGTCGAGGGCCGGCGCAGCCGCACCCTGGGCCGGGTCTCCATGGACATGCTCGCCGTGGACCTGGAAGCCGTGCCCCACGCCCACGTGGGCAGCCCCGTCACCCTCTGGGGCGAGGGCCTGCCCGTGGAGGAGGTGGCCGCCGCCGCCGGCACCATCGCCTATGAACTCCTCACCGCGGTTGCCCCGCGGGTGCGGATCGAAGAATGCTGAAATCCTACGCATTGGAGACCGAAGCCATGCCCGACATCCTCGACCAGATCCTCGCCGTCAAGGCGCAGGAGATCGCCGAAGCCAAAAAGAGCGAGCCCCTGGAGGTCGTCCGCGAGGCCGCCGAATGGGCGCCGCCGCCGCGCGACTTCGTCGGTGCCCTGCGCGCCCGGATCGCCGCCGGCCGCCCCGCCGTCATCGCCGAGATCAAGAAGGCCAGCCCTAGCAAGGGCGTGCTGCGCGCCGACTTCCGCCCCGCCGGGATCGCCGCCAGCTATGAGCGGGGTGGTGCCGCCTGCCTGTCCGTGCTCACCGACCGGCAGTTCTTCCAGGGTGCGCCCGAATACCTCCAGGCCGCGCGGGACGCCTGCGCGCTTCCCGTCCTGCGCAAGGACTTCATGATCGACCCCTATCAGGTCTACGAGGCCCGGGCCATGGGGGCGGACGCGATCCTCATCATCGTCGCCGCATTCCAACCCCCCTCGCCCTCCGGGAGAGGGGCCGGGGGTGAGGGCGCGGCGTACAACCTCGCCGCCATGCAGGAGCTGGAGGCCCTCGCCCTGGGCCTCGGCATGGCCGTACTGGTCGAGTCCCACGACGGCGCGGAGCTGGAGGCCGCCCTCAAGCTCCGCACCCCCCTCATCGGCATCAACAACCGCAACCTGCGCACCTTCGAGACCCGGCTCGAGACCACCCTGGACCTGCTGCCGCGCATCCAGGGCCCCTCACCCCATCCCTCTCCCCAGAGGGGAGAGGGAGCCGCCGAGCCTTCCTCCGCCCCCGGCGGAGAGGGCACCGCCCAAACTCCCTCTCCCCCCTGGGGAGAGGGCAGGGGTGAGGGGATGCAACGCATCGTCGTCACCGAAAGCGGCATCCTCTCTACAGCGGATGTCGCACGCATGCGTGGGGCCGGCGTCAACGCCTTCCTGGTGGGCGAGGCCTTCATGAAGGCCTCCGATCCTGGCGGTGAACTGGCCCGGCTGTTCGCTTGACGATTACTGTATTCGAACCGTGCTCGGCCTATACTGTGGCAATTCCATGATCTATGGGGGAGTTATGGACTACCGTGACCGCATTACTATTGAACCGGGTAAGCGTGGCGGCAAGCCGTGCATTCGCGGCCTCCGCGTCACCGTGTACGACATCCTTGAATACCTTGCATCCGGAATGAGCGTCGATGAAATCCTCGCGGATTTCCCTTATCTCACACGGGAAGACATCCAAGCCTGCCTGGCGTTCGCCGCTGACCGGGAACGTCATCTGACTGCCATAGCAGCGTGAAGCTGCTGCTTGACGAAAACCTATCGCCCCGACTCATGGCCTCGCTCGAGGCCGAGTTCCCGGGTTCTTCACACGTGCATTCTTTGGGGCTTGGCGAGGAGGATGATCTTGCTGTCTGGGGGTACGCCAAGGCTCATGGCTTCACGCTGGTCACCAAGGATGCGGACTTCAACGAACTGAGCCTGCTCAGGGGCTATCCGCCCATAGTCGTCTGGATACGACGAGGCAATTGCGCTACCCAGGAAATCAAGGCTCTGCTACTTACGCATGCCGCCGAAATTCGGGCACTCGAAACCCAGGCGGAAGTGGCAGTGATGGTTTTGTACTGAGCCCCGGCATCCTTGCCCCCTCTGCGGGCGTCGCCCTTTGGTGCAACTACGGCGTCTATGACTTCCTTGCGTCTATGACTTCCTTGTGGGCGTGGTTTCCATGATTGCCGCCGATCCTGTGGCCGAGCTAGCGCGTTTGTTCGGGTAAGGGTGAAGGCGTAAGGCGTGCAGGTTTGGTCGCAGTACGGCGGCGCCTTCTTCACGGCCTGAACTATCATCTCATCATCGGACGGGAACCAGGCCAGAGCGTGCGTATCCAGCAGCAGAGACTCAGGCGTCTGCATCCCACTGCTCTCCTGTGGGCGCCACGATATCACCGACCATCTTGGTCATCGCCTGCATGCATCCGAATTCCGGCTCGCTGGTCAGCAATGGCACCAGCTTGGCCACGGGCATGCCGCGTTTCGTGATGACGATGGATGGTCCTGTGGTGGCCACCTGGTTCACGAATTGCAGGCAGCGTGCCTTGAACTCGCAAGCGGTTATCCGGGACTGCCTAGCGGTCTCATTTCATACCCACCTTTGTTCATCACCCTGTCGTGTAGACTTTGTTGCCCCTTAAAGCCTGTATGGCACCTCGACGAAGCCGAGTTTCTCGGGCGGAAAGTCTCGGGTGTTGCGGGTCACCAGGTGCAGGCCGTGTTGCATGGCGACGGCTGCCTGCAAGGCATCGGGCAATTTCCAGCGGTAAAACCGGCGCAGCCTTGCCGCCTCGTCTGCAACGGGCAGATCGACGGAAAGGGTTGGAAAGAGGTTCAGTAACTCTCGTGCGCGACCCCAGTCCGCTTCGTCGAATCCGGTGAGCACCTCCGCCCGCGTGATGGCGGAAATGGCGCTGTCACGCCAGACGGCCTCGAGATAGCGTGTCGCCTGCCCGATCCCGTTGAAATGGTCGATCAGGATGACCGAGTCCAGAAGCTTCTTCATCGCCGATCTTCCCATTCGTTGCGAAGGGCTTGCTGGTAGCGCAGGCCGTCGCCTTCCGGCCAGATACCCGAGGTCTCCTGTAGCGCCTGGGCAAAGGCTGCGCGGGCGGCTTCTTCCTCTCGCATGTGGTGAATGGCCCGGCGCACGATTTCCGCCATGGGCACCTTTTCGCGCTTGGCGCGCTGTGCCAGCCAGTTCTTGTCGTCCTCGTCGATGCTGATGATCGTGCGTGTCATGAGGCATCTCCTGCTGATATCGTATTGTCGCAAATGATATCACCCAGGGTCTGCATATGCCCCCGCGTCGTGCATGGTAGTGGCGGCCAGGTAGGCTTCATCAGGAGGGCCGCCGATCCGGGGGCGGATCCGGACCGGCTGTCTGGTACGAACCGACCACCCTGCCGGCCGGCGGATGTTGTGCGGAAGCAACAAGCGCGGCAGGCCCCCCCGGGAAGACCGACAAAAGATTGGCGCGTCCGAATACGGCTTTGCCACAATGGCCGCTGACTTCTCGCGCGAGAGGTTTTCGAGAGCCCCCTCTCCCGCACCTTCTCCCCCTCTCCCGCTTGCGGGAGAGGGCGGGGGTGAGGGAGGGGCGGGGGGCGAGGGCAACCGAGCCCACCGTAACGGCAGATTTTTCAACGCAAAGGAGCAATAGCAATGAAGAAATCCCTGATCGCCCTGGCCGTGGCCGGCACCTTCGCCGCCCCCGCTGCCTTCGCCGCCACCGCCAACGTGGACATCTACGGCGTGCTGAACGTCGCCGTCGAGAGCGTGGACAACTACGGCGCCACCGCCCCGCGCAAGACCCGCGTGACCACCGGCAACAACTCCGCCCTCGGCCTGAAGGGCACCGAGGACCTGGGCGGCGGCCTCAAGGCCCTGTGGCAGATCGAGACCAACGTCAACATCGACGGCAACAACGAAGGCACCACCGGCATCGGCGCCTTCAACGGCACCCGCAACACCTTCGTCGGCCTGGGCGGCGGCTTCGGCACCGTGCTGATGGGCGTGCACGACACCCCCTACAAGCTGTCCACCGGCCGTCTGGACCCCTTCGTGGGCACCCTGGGTGACTACAACACCCTGATGGGCGCGATCCCTGTGCGTTACGACGACAACAACAACGGCGTTTTCGCCGCTGCTGAGGAATTCAGCTCCTTCCAGCAGGTCTTCGACAACCGCACCGCCAACACCATCGCCTACATGTCGCCGACCTTCAACGGCTTCGGCGTGATGGCGGCCTATGTGGTCGGCAGCGAGAACGCCAACAACACCCGTACCGACAAGGGCAACGCCTGGTCCCTGGCCGGCACCTACGCCCAGGGCCCGCTGTACCTGACCGCGGCCTACCAGAGGGTGAGCCTCGGTACCGTGTCCTCCAGCGGCGGCGCCACCATCATCACCGCCAGTGCGCCGGATTCCGACAAGATCTACGCCTGGAAGGTCGGCGGCGGCTACAAGTTCGGCGACCTCGGCCTGGCCCTGATCTACGAGAAGATCGACCTGGACGACACCGACCGCGACGGCTGGCACGGCAACGTCACCTACGGCATGGGCCCCATCACCCTGAAGGCGGCCTACAGCCACGCCGGCGACTTCGGCGGCCTGCCCGACTCGGGCGCCAAGATGTGGGCCGTCGGTGCCGACTATGCCCTCAGCAAGCGCACCAAGGTCTACGCCGTCTATGCCGATCTCGACAACGATCGCCGCGTCGGCTACGGCCTGAGCCAGGGCACCAACGCCCTGACCTCCAACGAGACCGCCGGCCAGAACCCCAACGGCTTCGCGCTCGGCGTGCAGCACAGATTCTGATGCCCCGCCGGGCGCGCCCGGCAGAGCAAGACGAGGCATGAACGGGCTCCTTCGGGAGCCCGTTTTTTCTTGGTGCGCCCGGCAGGGCGCACTCACTTGGAGGTGGAAGTCCTCTACGGGCCCGGCAGGGGGAACCGTTAGCTGAACGGCAAGGGTGTCCGTCGCAAGGCGGAATCTGAAGGAAGCCGCAGGCAAAGTGCTGGCCTGACGAACATAACCAGCGACTTAGCGCATGTTATCGCGCTTAGTCGAATGGCTAGTAGTTCCATCAGGAAGCGGATACGAGGCGACGTGTCCGGGTGAGGCGGCCGATATCGTCAAAGCCCGGTACTTGCACGGAAGGACACGGCGTAGATCCGACAGGCATAAGCGTGAAGGTGGGTGCGCAATACCCGGGGAGATCTGAGGGTGAAATATGAAATATGGGGTCAGACACGATTATTTCCTCGGCAATTCAAGCATCCGGCCATTCCCGGACGTGGTGTGACCGGTCGCCGGCAAAGCAAGCGATGATCTGGCCCCGGGGACTCTGAACAGCATCTCCAGGCAAGCTGGTTGGAAAAGTGAGGTTGTCATGAAGCGGGCAGGGCGGCGGGGGGAGCGGCCGGTGCAGGGGTTGAGCGCATCCCGTGCAGGACCGACCTCGTCGCCGTTCAGCAAAGCCAAGCTCGGGCTATATCGATGGATATAGCACATCATCCAAATGACTTATGTTCAGGGCACCGGCAAGCGGGTAATGTGGCCGTGCGCATCCGCGCGAACTGCATGACAGGCCTCAACTTTTGGGAGAACGAGATGAAGAAATACGTATTCGCCGCGTTGCTGTCCCTGTTTGCCGCCGTGCCCGCCTGGGCCGCCGTGGACCTGAACGCGGCCACCCAGTCCGAGCTGGAGGCGGTGAAGGGCATCGGCCCGGCCAAGGCCAAGGCGATCATCGAGCACAGGGAGAAGAAGGGGGCGTTCAGGAGCGTGGATGATCTGGCCAAGGTGAAGGGCTTCGGCGCGGCGAGCGTGGCCAAGCTCAAGGGGGAAGTGAGTGTGGGCGGGGCCGGCGCGGCCGAGAAGGCGAAGGAGCCGGCCAAGAAGTAGCGCTCGTGCAGGCCTGACGCAGCGCCCCGCTCGCGGGGCGTTGCGTTTTGGGGGCGGGGATGGCCGCGTCCTGGGGATGCGATCCCGGATAGGGCAGCCGGAAGGAGCGCTGCGCGCCCGTTCACCCCTGCCCCGCAGCCGGATCCGGGTGCAGATGCACGGCGAACCCGGTTGCGTTGAGGCGGTCCGGTCGATGCGCTAGAATGCGGGCCGCTAGACTACTCGGAGCCGGACATGAATCTCTTCAGCAAGACCAATCTGCCCATGGTCCTGGTGGTCGCCTTGATCGTCTGGGCCTGGATCAGCCTGATCACGGTGCTGATCGGCAAGCTGTTGTCCTGAGCCGAATCGGCCAACCACAAAAAAGCCCCGCGTCGCGGGGCTTTTTTGTTGGGGCCAGATGCAGGCCGCCATTGCGAGGCGCTGAGGTGCGCAATGACGGATGCCGCCTCAGGCGCTCATCGCGGCCCTGAGCTTCTGCAGGGCCTTGGCCTCGATCTGGCGTACCCGCTCGGCGGAGATGCCGTATTCGGCCGCGAGCTCGTGCAGGGTGGCGGTGTCGTCCTCCTTGAGCCAGCGCGCCTCGATGATGTGGCGGGATCGGGGGTCCAGGGTCTCGAGGGCCTTCGCCAGGCCGGTGGTGGCGAGGCGCTCGCGCTCCCGCTGCTCGAGCTTCGCGGTGGGCTCGGCGTCGGGGGCGGCGAGATAGGCGATGGGGGCGTAGGCGTCCTCGTCGTCGTCGAGCGCGGGCTCCAGGGCGACGTCCTGGCCGTAGAGGCGGGTCTCCATCTCGCGCACGTCCTCGCGGCGCACGTTCAGGGCCCCGGCCATGGCCTCGACCTCGGCGGGGGAGAGGCTGCCCTCGCCGGTCTTCAGGCTGCGCAGGTTGAAGAAGAGCTTGCGCTGGGCCTTGGTGGTGGCCACCTTGACCAGGCGCCAGTTGCGCAGGATGAACTCGTGGATCTCGGCCTTGATCCAGTGCACGGCGAAGGACACCAGGCGCACGCCGCGCTCCGGGTCGTAGCGCTTGACGGCCTTCATGAGGCCGACGTTGCCTTCCTGGATGAGGTCGGCGTGGGGCAGGCCGTAGCCCAGGTAGCCGCGGGCGATGGAGACCACCAGGCGCAGGTGGGAGAGCACCAGCCGGCGCGCGGCCTCCAGGTCTTCCTCCTCGCGGAAGCGGCGGGCGAGGGTCTGCTCCTCCTCGGCGCTGAGGATGGGAAAGCGGTTCACGGCCTGAATGTAGTTCTCCAGGCTGCCGAGGCTGGCGGGAACCGGGAAATTCAGGGTTTGCGCAGTCACGTCCAGATCTCCTTTTTCGAGAAAGCGGATTTTAGCACTCAGGAATTGAGAGTGCTAAGGGAGCGGAGTTCCCGGCAAGGGCTCGGGCCGGCGCGGCCCGTCCGGCGGCCGGGTCAGCGCCCGGTACTCGCGGTTCAGGGTCACCAGCACCCAGGCCCAGAGGGCGCAGCCGCCCAGGGCCACCCAGCCGAGGTCCGCCACGCCGCTGCCCGTGAGGGACCACTGGCCGAGGCCGATGATGACGAGCGAGCCCAGGGCCTTGAACAGGCGGTAGCCGAACATGTCGATCCAGGCCTTGGCCTGGTACATGAGCATGGGCTCGACCGGGATGTAGAGCAGCTCCTTGGCGGCGCGGTGGATGGAGTAGGACAGGCCGCGGTCGCTGATCTTCATGATGGCGGCGGGGATCAGGGTGGGCTGGAGCATGAAGCCCCCGGTGGACAGGGCGAGCGCCAGGGGCTGCACCAGGAGGCCGGCGAGCACGCCGAGGTAGTTGAGGATGAGCGGGGTGAGGACCAGGTTCACGGCGATGGAGACCCCGCCGAGGATGCTGAAGAAGAGCGAGAGCGCGGCGGTGCGTGCCTCGCGCTCGGGGTAGGCCGCCTCGATGATGTGCAGGAACTGGTACTCGATGAGCGGGGAGATGGCCTGGGCCAGCAGCAGGGCGACGGCGATCAGCGCCAGGTAGCGGTTGCCTGCGATGAGGCGCCAGGCGCCCACCTTCGCCGCCACGGCCTCATGCGGCGCGATTTCCCCGGTTCTCTGCAGGAGCCCGCCGCGGTCCATCGCCCAGGTGAGGCCGAGGACGAGGCCGACGAAGGCGGCCGCCACCCCCATGAGGTCGGGCGTCTGCAGGGGGGTGTGGCGGATGAGGAGTGCGGCCAGAACGCCGCCCGCGACCCCGCCCGCCAGCCCCCCGGTGCCGACGAGGCCGTACCAGCGCCGGCCCTCCTCCGTGCGGTAGCTGCCGTCCGCCAGGCTCCAGAACTGCTCCACCAGCACGACGCCGAAGATGTCCACGAAGATGTAGAAGGCCACGGCCACCCAGGGGGCAGGGGCGGCGGCGAGGAGCCTGAAGGCGATGAGTGCGGCGGCGAAGAAGAGGCAGCTCGCCAGGACCACCCGCACCCGCCCGTAGCGCTCCAGCACGGTGCGGTACACGGCGATGGCGGCCAGCAGCGCGACGGCGGAGCCGAGCCAGACATACGGCAGCGAGTCGGCGCCCAGGGCCTCGATGAGCAGCGAGCGGCTGGCCGGCTTGAGCTGGTAGAGGGCGGTGATGATGAGGAAGAAGTCCAGCGCGAAGACCAGCGAGCGCAGGAAGGCCCCCTGCGCCGGAAGGCGGGGCGGGGAACTTCTCAGGGGTGCTTTTGACATATCATCTGTTTGCCCTGTGGCTGGCGGTACTACGAGCCTCCATGGGGGATGGAGTTCCGCGGCACCGGGCCGCAGACCAGCAACCCAGTCCCAGGAGGCCAGCAAGCGTGTTCCCGAGAAGACTGTTCCTCAGCCTTGCCCTGACCCTGCTTTCCGCCCCCCTCTTCGCCGCCCAGCCCTACCCCGCGCTGGAGCAGTCCATGGATCCCCCCCTGCAGTCCCGGCTCGAGCGCAAGCTGGAGGGCCTCGGCCTCGGGACGGCGGTGCGCGAGAGGCGTCTGTCGGTGGCGCTGGCCGACATCACCGACCTCGACCGGCCCCGCTTCGCCGCGCTCAACCCCGACCACATGGTCTATGCCGCGAGCCTGCCCAAGATCGCCATCCTCCTGGGGGCCTTCGCCCGCATCGAGGCCGGCGAGATGCGGCTCGACGCGGGCACCCGCGAGGCCCTCACCCGCATGATCCGCGTGTCCTCCAACCCGGCCGCCACCGAGATGCTCGACCGGGTGGGGATGCGCTACCTGGCCGAGCTGCTGCAGTCCCCCCGCTACCGCCTCTACGACCCCGAGCGCAACGGCGGCCTCTGGGTCGGCCGGCCCTACGGCCAGGGCGGCGAGACCCTGCGCGACCCGCTGCACAAGCTCTCGCACGGGGCCACCGCCCTGCAGGTGGCCCGCTTCTACTACCTGCTGGAGACCGGGCGCCTGGTCTCGCCGGCGCTGGCCGGGGAGATGAAGTCCATCCTGGGCGAGCCCGGAGTGCACCACAAGTTCGTCAAGGGCCTGGAGACCGAGCGCCCGGGCTCGCAGCTGTTCCGCAAGTCCGGCACCTGGCGCAACTGGCATGCCGACAGCGCCCTGGTGGAGCGCGACGGCCGCCGCTACATCGCCGTGGCCCTGGCGGAGGACCCCCAGGGCGGCGAGTGGCTGCGGCGCCTGATCGTGCGGATGGACGAGGCCGTGTTCGAGACCGCCCCCGGGGCCGCGGCCAGCCGCGGCCGCGTGGCGCTGCTCCAGTAGCCGCTGCAGGCGGGTGCCCAGGGTCTGATGGGCGACCGCCGAGTTCTGCCTCAGCACGTTCGAGCTGATCACCACCATGTAGTGCAGCCGCCGCCCGCCCGCCGGGTGCTCGACGATGGCCACCGAGTTCAGGAGGTTCTCCACGTTGCCCTGGTACTTGCGGCAGACGAAGCCGGGCTCCGGCCGGCAGCGGTAGAGCGAGCCGGACTTGAAGTACACGGCGGACGCGTCGAGGGCGGGCGAGGAGGCGTAGCGGATGCGCCGCTGGGTCATATAGAGCAGGCGCTTGATCTCCCGGCTGGACCAGGCGTCCACGATCCGGCCCTGCTCCAGCGCCAGAAGCCAGCGCGCGAGCTCCCGCGGCGTGGCCCGGCTGCCCCCGCCCGGCACCCGCGCCTTGCCCGTGCGGGTGAAGAAGCCCCCCTGCCGCAGGGCCCGCGGGTCGAGGCCGTTGCGCACGACGCCCCCCTCCAGCGCCCGCTCCAGCAGGCTTGAGAGCACCGCCTTGGAGTTCGCGCGGAAGAAGGCCGCGATCTGCGCCTCGCCCACGGGGTAGTCGCGGCCGAGGCCCGCGATGAGCAGCATCTCCCGCATCACCATGGAGGCGGCGGCATTGGAGCTGGCCGAGAGCATCCAGTCGAGGTAGGTCCACAGGTTCGCCGCATCGCCCTGGCGCAGGGGCCGGTGGGTCAGGCGGTGGCCGTCCCAGAAGGGCACCGCGTGGCTGTCGTGTACGACGAAGTCGTCGGCCACCACCCGGGCCTCGCGCAGCACCCGCTCCCGGGCGGCGAGGTCGTCGGGGTAGAGGTCGGCCAAGAGCTGGAAGAGGGCCGTGGCCACCACGAGCTTGCCCACGCTGCCCGGGTTGAAGCGCTCTTCCGCGCGGTGCTCGGCGTAGGCCGGGCGCGCCGGGTCGCTCAGGTCCAGCACGGCCAGGGAGTAGCGTTCGGCCTCGGCGCCCAGCAGGGCCGCCACCTCGCGGCTGAACGCCGGGTCGGGGGGCGGTACGGGCCACTCGGCGCCGGCGAGGCGCAGGTCCACCTGGGCCAGCGCCAGCCGCCCCCCCGGGGGCTGCACCCGCGCCCGGGCCTTGCCCTCCAGCGCCAGACGGTAGCCCTCCAGCCGGGCGATGCCGGTGTAGGGCTCGCCGTCGAGGGGGTAGGCGGAGGCCAGGCCGGGCAGCAGCAGGAGTGTCAGCAGCAGGCCGCGCATCAACCGCCCTCCCTGAGCCTGATCCGCTGCCCCGCCCGCTCGCGCAGCGGCGCGTCGAGCTCCAGCAGGAAGCGGTGGCGCAGCGCCTCGCGGCTGCGCAGGTAGGGGCGGATCTGGAACAGGGCGAGGCGCCCGCCCACGAAGCCGAACTCCACGTCCGCCGGCGCGGGCCTCCCCGCCTCGTCCCGCTGGGGGAAGCGCTCCGGCAGCTCCAGGCCCAATCGTCGCAGCTGCGCGATCTCGGCCGGCGCCAGCACCGGCCGGCCGGAGGCCGGCTGCGTCTCCAGCCCGCCGCCGGGGGCGAGGGCCAGCCGGGCGGGCGCGCTGGCCTCGGCCAGCAGCCGCACCTCGCCCGTGGCCGCGTCGATGAGGAGCTCCTCCGCCGCCTGGCCGGAGACGGCCCCGCCCACCCCCTCGTTCGCCGCCACCGTGTAGCGCTCCGGGCTGCCCCCCTCCAGGTCCAGGGTCACCATCACCCCCGACCTGTCCACCGGCACCGCGCGCTGCAGCAGCACCGAGACGTAGACGTGCTCGGGGTCGGCCATGCGCAGCTGCCGCCAGGCGAAGGCGCGCTCGCTGAAGGGCGAGGCCCAGACCCGCAGGATGGCGGCGACCACCGCGTCGAGCCCCGTCACGTTGGGCACGGTGAGGTTCAGTCCCGCGCCGGTGAAGCCCGCCAGGTCCTCCACGTTGGTGTCGCTGCGCACGAAGACGGCGTAGCTGCCGTCAGGGCCGAGGCGCTCCCGCAGGGCCCGGGCGAGGTCCGCGCGAAACGCCGCCCCGGGGTCGCCCGACTCGATCCAGGCCCGCAGCCGCTCGCGCACCTGCCCGGCCTCGGCCTCCCTGCCCTGGGCGGGCAGGGCGGCGATGCGCCGGTACTCGGCGCGCATCCAGTCGTAGGCGCTCAGGCCGGTGCCGGGCAGAGGCTGGTCGAGGAAGGCGCGGAAGGCGCCGAAGGGGAGCACCACGCCGTCGGCCACGGCCTCCGGGTAGTGGTGCTTGAGCTCTCCCAGTCTCGCCGCCTTGGGGCCGGCGATGCGGCCGGCGTCCTCGGCGCGCAGGGCGTCCAGGGGGAGGGGGGCGCGGCGGGAGAGGTCCAGCCGGGCGAGCTCCGGGCGGATGCGTGCCGCCGGCCTCTCCCTCTGGCCGAAGACCGCGTCCCACCTCGGGCCGTCCTCGGCGAGCAGCACCCGGCCGCCGGGGCTTGCGGCCAGGACCACGCGCCGGCCTGCCATGGCCCGCAGGCGAGGCGCGAGGCCGACATCCACCACCACGTTGGGGATGCCCAGGTTGCCGGCGAGGAGCTGCACATGCGAGAGGATGTTGCCCGCCTCCAGGGTGAGGATGCCGGCCACGGGCGGCAGGCTCGCCGTGGTCTCGGGCAAGAGGTAAATGCCGTCGGGACGCGGGGCGGCTGCGTCCAGGCGCAGCACGCCGCGGGCGAGGCCCGGGTTGAGGGCGCGCAGCCCCGCCCCCACGGCCCGGCCGAAGACCTCGTGCTCGATCCCGGCCAGGCCGTTGGCCTCCAGCATGAGCCCGTCGAGCAGGGCGGCATAGACCAGGAGCGGGCTCGCCCGCAGGCGGTCCGGGACGAAACCGGAGGCCCGCGGCTCGATGCGGGCGAGGTGGCCCGCCGTCTCGCCGAAGTGGAAGGCGAGCTCCCGCCCGGCCCAGGCGGGCACCCGGGCCAGGTAGCCGAGCTCCGCGCGGTAGCGCCCGAGCGGCAGGCTCTCGACCCGCAGCCGCTCGAGCGCCTCCCGCACCGCCAGCCGCTCCCGCGGGGTGAGCAGCCCCACGCCGTAGAGCGCCTCCGCCGCGCTGCCCAGCAGATCGAGCCGCCCGGCGCGGTCTGCCGGGGTTCGGGCCTCCAAGAGGCCGCGGCCCGTGGCGAAGGCCTCGGCCTCGACATCCAGGCCGAGCTTCATGACCGCGACGCGCCGTGCCGGCGCGAGCTCCGGCAGCGCCTCGCGCAGTTCGGCCAGCAGCGCCGCGCTGGCGGCGAAGCGCTGTTCGGGCGGCCGGGGCTCCTCCAGTTCGTGCGCATGGCGCTGCAGGCGGGCTGCGAGGGGATGCCTGCCGAGGCGCCGCGCGGTCTCGCGCAGCGGCCCGCCCAGGTCGCGCAGGACGAAGAGGGCCTCGACGGCCCGGGCGAGCTCCTCGAACCCGGGCTCGGTGCGGCCTTGGCTGCGGGCATGGGCCCGCACGCGCTCGGCGTCGGCCGCGTCGGGCTGGGCGTGGAGTTTGTTGCGCAGCGGCGCGAAGCCGGCGTCCAGGGTGGCGAGGCTGGAGGAGAGCTCGTGGACCCGGGTCACCGTCGCGCCGTCGCGGGCGAGGGGCAGCAGCAGCGCCGCCTGGCGCAGCAGCAAGAAGTCGCGCTCGCCCTGAGGGCTGGCGGCCAGGGCGGCGAGGAGGGCCTCCGCGGCGGCCATCTCGTCCTCGACCTGGAAGGCCCCGCGGTAGTAGCGCGCCCGCCGCAGGATCCAGCCGTCGTCCGCCGCCACGAGGTAGCGTTCCAGCAGGATGGCCTTCAGCGCCGCGCGGCCCGGCTCGGCGGCCAGGGCCTGGGGGTCGGTGGCGGCCAGGACGTTGCCCACCAGGTAGCCCGCCTCCCGCAGGGCGCGGGCGCGCGGGCCGAGCCGGCCGTGCTGGATGCCGCCGCCGTGGGGCGCGCAGGCATAGGGCGCGGGGGGCAGGACCGTGCCGTCCCTGCAGAACCAGAATATGCCGTCGAAGGGCCCCCGGGGCGCCGCCTTCATCGCGGCGATCCAGCGGGCCATCTCCTCCACGCCGGCGGGCGCGGCCGCAGCCCCCGGCGGCGCGCAGGCGAGCAGCCAGGCGAAGAGCAGGCCCTTCGCCCAGGCGGTGACTGTCGCTGCGGAGGGGCTGTGTGGGTGCATGCGGACCTGTCGCCGGCGACGGCGAACGAGCGTGAACGGAATCCGCTTTAAGTATGGACGCCATTTCCGGGCCCTGCCGTGAGGCTCGGGCTGAGGGCGCTGGATGCCGGCCTTCGCCGGCATGATGCTAGGGGATGTTCAGGGCGCGCTGGGTGTGGATGACGGCGAACCAGGCCCCCGCCAGGCCGAGCAGGGCGGAGACGCCGAGCAGCAGCGCGCCTTCCTGCAGCCCCAGGCCGGCCAACTGGAACCGGCTGCCGTAGGCGGCGGCCAGCTCCGCGACGCTGCCCTGCATGAGCCGCTGGAGGAGGCCGATCAGCAGCCAGGCGGCCAGGCCGCCGAAGAGTCCCTGCAGGGCGCCGAAGTAGAGGAAGGGGCGGCGGATGAAGCGGTCGGTGGCGCCGATGAGGCGGGCGACCTCGATCTCTTCGCGCTGGGCGTAGATCTGCAGCCGGATGGTGTTGCCGGCGATGGCCGCGAGCGCGAGGCCGAGCAGCGCGGCCAGGGCCCAGACGGCGTCCCCGGCGAGGCGCAGCAGGGCGGCGAGCCGCCGGGCCCAGTCGCTGTCCAGGCTGACGCGGTCCACCTCGGGGTGCCTGCGCATGCGCTCGGCCAGGGCGGAGAGCGCCCCGGGGTCGGCCTCCCGGCTCGTGACCACGACGGCGTGGGGGAGCGGATTCTCCTCCAGGCTGGCGGCGATCTCGCCCAGCCCGGTGCCGCGCATGCGCTCCAGGGCCGCCTCGCGGCTGACGAAGCGGGCGCCGGCCACCTCGTCTTGCGCCTGGAGCTCGGCGGCGAGCCGCCGCGCGGTCTGCTCCGTCGCGTCGAGCTTGAAGAAGACGCTGACCTCGGCCTGGGGCGTGAGGCCGCCGGCGGCCTGCTGGAGGTTGTGCATCAGGACGTAGAGCCCGGCCGGAAGGGTGATCGCCACGCCCATGACCAGGACCGTGAACAGCGCGGCGAGCGGGGCATCCCGGAAGCGGCCGAGGGCGACGCGCAGGCTGTGGGCGTGGTGCTCGAGCCAGGCCTTCATGCCAGCTTCCCCTCCGCCAGGGTCAGGGCGCGGCCGCCGTAGCGGCGGATGAGCTCCTGGTCGTGGGTGGAGATGAGCAGCGTCACCCCCACCTGGTTGAAGGCGCGGAACATGTCCATGATCTCGCCGGCGTAGGCGTCGTCCAGGTTGGCGGTGGGCTCGTCGGCGAGCACCAGCTGCGGCCGGCTGACGATGGCCCGCGCGATGCACAGGCGCTGCTGCTCGCCGCCGGAGAGGGTGATGGGCCGCGCCCGCTCCTTCTTCAGGAGCCCCACCTTGTCCAGGGCGGCGCGCACCCGCTTGGCGGCATCCTGCCCGGTCACCCCCTGGATGTGCAGGGGCAGCACGGCGTTGTCGAACACCGAGCGGTCGTAGAGCAGCTTGTGGTCCTGGAAGATGAGCCCGATGTTGCGCCGGAAGTAGGGCAGGGCGGCGCGCCTGAGGCGCCCCACGTTCTGGCCGAAGACCACGGCGCTGCCGGAGGTGGGGCGCTCGATGGCGGCGATGAGCTTGAGCAGGGTGCTCTTGCCGGCGCCGGAGCGGCCGGTGAGGAAGACCAGCTCGCCCTTGCCGATGCCGAGCGAGAGGTGGGAGACGGCCTCGTGGCCGCCCGGGTAGCGCTTGGTGACGTCGTTGAGCTCGATCATGCGGTCAGCCCCGTATTCCGATGGGGTGGGGCTGTGGGAGCGGCTTCAGCCGCGATAGGATGCCACGGCGTTCGCGGCTGAAGCCGCTCCCACGATGTCCATTCCGGCTCATTCGAACAGCGCCTCCACGAACTCGTCCACGCGGAAGGGCTGCAGGTCCTCCAGCCCCTCGCCGACGCCGATGAAGCGCACCGGGATGGCGCGGCGCTTGGCCAGGGCGGCGATGACCCCGCCCTTGGCGGTGCCGTCGAGCTTGGTGAGCACCAGGCCCGTGACCCCCAGGGCCTCGTCGAAGGCCTGCACCTGCAGCAGCGCGTTCTGGCCGATGTTGGCGTCGAGCACCAGGAGCACCTCGTGCGGGGCGCTGGGGTCCGCCTTGCCGATCACGCGCCTGATCTTCCTGATCTCCTCCATGAGGTGGAGCTGGGTGGGCAGGCGCCCGGCGGTGTCGGCGAGCACCACGTCGATGCCCCGCGCCCGGGCCGACTGGATGGCGTCGAAGATCACCGCGGCGGGGTCGCCGCCGGTGCCGCTCACCACCTCGACCTGGTTGCGCGCCCCCCATTCGGCGAGCTGCTCGCGGGCGGCGGCGCGGAAGGTGTCGCCGGCGGCGAGCATCACGCTCCGGCCCTCCTGGCGGTAGCGGTAGGCGAGCTTGCCGATGGTGGTGGTCTTGCCGGCGCCGTTGATGCCGGCCAGCATGATGACGAAGGGCTGGTGGCCGGAGACCTCCAGGGGCCGCTCCAGGGGGGCGAGGAGCTCGGCGAGCACGGCCTTGAGGGCGTCCCTGAGCTCGCCGACCTCGGTGAGCCGCTCGCGCCGGACCCGCGCGCGCAGGGCCTCGAGGACGTGCCCGGTGGCCTCCACGCCGACGTCGGCGGTGAGCAGGATGGCCTCCAGCTCCTCGTAGAGCTCCTCGTCGATCTTCGTGCGGCCGGCGAAGAGCCCCGTGACCTTCTGCGACAGGGCGCCGCGGGTGCGCGCGAGCCCCGCCCTGAGCCGCTGGGCCCAGCTCGGCTTGGGGGCCTCCTCGGCCTGCTCCTTGGCGCTCTTGAAGAAACTAAACACGGGATGGCTTATCAGACAGGGTGCGGGCGGGTGGCGGAAATTCTATCATGCCGCCCTGATCGTGAAATTCACGGGAAGGTCCTATGAAGACACTGACGAAACTGCTGCTGCCCGGGCTCGCCCTGGCGCTCGCCTGCGCCGGCGCGGCCCGCGCCGAGGTCCGGGAGCGGGTGCTCGACAACGGCATGAAGGTGATCGTGAAGCCCGACAGCCGGGCCCCGGTGGCCGTCTCCCAGGTCTGGTACCGGGCCGGCAGCATGGACGAGGGCTACGGCGAGACCGGTGTGGCCCACGTGCTGGAGCACATGATGTTCAAGGGCACGAAAGAGGTGCCCGCGGGCGAGTTCTCCAGGCGCATCGCCGCCGCGGGCGGGCGGGAGAACGCCTTCACCTCGCGCGACCACACCGCCTACTTCCAGACCCTGCAGTCGGGGCGCCTGGAGCTCGCCTTCAAGCTGGAGGCCGACCGCATGGCGAACCTCGTCCTCTCGCCCGAGGAGTTCGCCAAGGAGATCCAGGTGGTGAAGGAGGAGCGGCGGCTGAGGACCGAGGACAACCCGCATGCCCTGGTGTACGAGAAGCTCATGGCGACGGCCTACCTCGCATACCCCTACCGCCACCCGATCATCGGCTGGATGAACGACCTGCAGCACATGACCGTGGCCGACGCCCGCGGCTGGTATCAGCGCTGGTATGCGCCCAACAACGCCACCCTCGTGGTGGTGGGCGACGTGGAGCCGGAGGCGGTGTTCGCCCTGGCCGAGCGCCATTTCGGGCCCCTGGCGGCGCGCGAGCTGCCGCAGCGCAAGCCCCATGCCGAGCCCGAGCAGCGGGGCAAGCGCCGGCTCAGCGTCAAGGCGCCGGCCAAGCTGCCCTACCTGCTCCTGGCCTGGCCCGCGCCCCGCCTGCAGGACCCCGGGCAGGACTGGGAGCCCTATGCCCTGGAGGTGCTCGCCGGCGTGCTCGACGGCCATGCCTCCGCACGGCTGCCCCAGCGCCTGGTCAGGGAGCGCAAGCTCGCCACCGACGTGGGCGCCGGCTATGACGCGATCTCCCGCGGCCCCGCCCAGTTCCTGGTGGATGCCACACCCGCCGAGGGGCGCACGGCGGCCGAGGTGCTGGCGGCATTGAAGCAGGAGATCGCCCGCATCCAGCGCGAGGGCATCGAGGCGAGGGAGCTCGAGCGGGTCAAGGCCCAGGTGCTGGCCGCCCAGGTCTACCAGCAGGACTCCCTCTTCTACCAGGCCATGCTGATCGGCGAGTGGACCATGGCGGGGCTGGACCACCGCCTGCAGGAGCGGCGCTTCGAGCGGCTCCAGGCCGTCACCGCCGAGCAGGTCCGGGAGGTGGCGCGCCGCTACCTGGTCGACGAGCGGCTCACGCTCGCCATGCTGGACCCGCAGCCGGTGGAGCCCGGCAAGGCGCCGGCCGTCAACGTGGGGGATCGCCATGTCCGCTAAGCGACTGCTCTTCATCGCCCTCGCCTGCCTCGCGCTGCCGGCCTGGGCCGGGCTGGACATCCAGCACTGGACCACGCCCCAGGGGGCGCGCGTCTACTTCGTGGAAAACCGCGGCCTGCCCATCCTGGACATCGCCGTGGAGTTCCCCGCCGGCAGCGCCCGGGACACCCCGGCGAAGTCCGGCCTGGCGAGCCTCACGCGCCATGTCATGGGCCTGGGGGCGGGGCCGTATTCCGAGCGGGCCATCGCCGAGCGCCTGGCCGACGTCGGCGCGCAGCTCTCGGGCCGCCTCGACCAGGACCGCGCGGGCTTCCAGCTGCGCACCCTGAGCCGGCCGGCGGCGCGCGAGCAGGCCGTGGCGGTGCTCGCCGCCGTCCTGCAGCAGCCCCGCTTCCCGGAGGCGGTGCTCGAGCGCGAGAAGGCGCGCGCCATCGCCGGCCTCAAGGAGGCCCGGGCCAAGCCCGAGTTCCTCGGCGAGGAGGCCTTCCAGGCCGCGGTCTATGCCGAGCACCCCTACGCCCTGCAGAAGTCCGGCCGCGAGGCGGCCATCGCGCGGCTGACCCGCGCCGACCTGGCGGACTTCCATCGCCGGCACTACCGCGCCCAGGGCATGTCGCTCGCCATCATGGGCGACCTCTCCCGCGCCGAGGCCGAGCGGCTGGCGGAGCGGCTGACCTCCGGGCTGCCCCGCGGCGAGGCCCCCGCGCCCCTGCCCCCGGTGGCGCCGGCGGCCACGGGCAGCACCCGGGTCATCCCGCACCACGCGACCCAGAGCCACATCTTCATGGGGCAGCCGGGCCTCGCCCGCGACGATGCGGACTACTTCCCCCTGCACGTGGGCAACTACGTCCTGGGCGGCGGCGGCTTCGACTCGCGGCTCACCGAGGAGATCCGGCAGAAGCGGGGCCTGGCCTACAGCGTCTACAGCTACTTCCTGCCGCTCGCCGAGCTGGGGCCGATGCAGATCGGCCTGCAGACCCGGCGCGAGGCCACCGACGAGGCCCTCGCCGTGGTGCGCGAGACGCTGCGCCGCTTCCTGGAGGAAGGCCCCACCGAGGCCGAGCTCGCCCAGGCCAAGAACAACCTGGTCGGCAGCTTCCCCCTGCGCCTGGACAGCAACAGGAAGATCCTGGAGCACCTGGCCCTGATCGGCTTCTACCGCCTGCCGCTCGACTGGCTCGACACCTATACGCAGAAGGTGGAGGCGGTGACCCGCGAGGACATCCTGCGCGCCTTCCGCGCCCGGGTGCGGCCGGAGGCCATGCACACGGTGGTGGTGGGCGGGCAGCCGTCCGCCCGGGCCGACTAGTGCCGGCGCGCCCGAACCAGGTCCGCATCGTCGGCGGCCGCCACCGCGGCCGCCGGCTGCACTTCCCGGCCATGGAGGGCCTGCGGCCCACGCCGGACCGGGTGCGGGAGACCGTGTTCAACTGGCTCGGGCAGCGCCTGGACGGGCTGCGCTGCCTCGACCTCTTCGCCGGCAGCGGGGCGCTGGGCTTCGAGGCCGCCTCGCGCGGCGCGCGGGAGGTGGTCCTGGTGGAACGCGACGCCCGCGCGGCGCAGGCGCTGCGCCAGGGCGCCGAGGCGCTCGGGGCCGACGAGATCCGGGTGCTGCGCGCAGAGGGGCTGGCCTACCTGGAGGGCGACTGCGGGGCCTTCGACGTCATCTTCCTCGACCCGCCCTATGCCTCGGGGCTCCTGCCCCGGGCGCTGGCCCAGGCGGCGACACGGCTCGCGCCAGGCGGTAGAATCTACGCCGAGCACGGCGCCCCCCTCGATGCCGGGGCCCTGCGGCGCGGGGGCCTCGCCGTGTGGCGGGAGGGGCGTGCCGGGCAGTCCCATTTCTATTTGCTGGAGCGGTCGTGATACGCAAAGTGGTCTATCCGGGCACCTTCGACCCCATCACCCGGGGGCACGAGGACCTGGTCCGGCGCGCGGCGCAGATCTTCGACGAGGTGGTGGTGGCGGTGGCGGACAGCGCCGGCAAGACCCCCTGCTTCGGCCTGGAGGAGCGCGTGGAGCTCGCCCGCCTCGCCCTGGGCGACATCCCGGGCGTGACGGTGGTCTGCTTCTCGGGCCTGCTCATCCGCTTCATGGCCGAGCAGCGGGCGGGCATCGTGCTGCGCGGCCTGCGGGCGGTCTCGGACTTCGAGTACGAGTTCCAGCTCGCCGGCATGAACCGCAGCCTGAACCCCGAGATCGAGACCGTGTTCCTGACCCCGGCCGAGCAGTACATGTTCATCTCCGCCAGCATGGTGCGGGAGATCGCCCGTCTCGGCGGCGACGTGAGCCAGTTCGTCCACCCGCTGGTGGCCAGGCGACTCGCCGAAAAATTCGCTGTCTAATACTTGTTTTGCAATCTGAGGAAACCCCACCATGGCCTTGATGATCACCGACGAGTGCATCAACTGCGACGTCTGCCTGCCCGAATGCCCGAACGAGGCGATCTCCCAGGGCGAGGACATCTACGTGATCGACCCCAACAAGTGCACCGAGTGCGTCGGCCACTACGACACCCCCCAGTGCCGCGAGGTCTGCCCGGTGGACTGCATCCCGGTGAACCCGGACTACGTGGAGACCGAGGAGCAGCTGCAGGAGAAGTACCAGCGCCTGACCGGCCAGAAGTAACTTCTCCCGCCTTTCCCTTGGATCAGCCCTTCTGGCAGACCGGGCAGTAGTAGGTGGCCCGGCTCGCGTGGCGCAGCGCCCGGATGGGCGTGGCGCACACGCGGCAGGGCTCGCCCGCCCGGCCGTAGACGTAATGGCTCTGCTGGAAGTAGCCGGGGCGCCCGTGGCCGTCGACGAAGTCCCTGAGGGTGCTGCCGCCGGCGGCGATGGCGCGCGTGAGGGTGTCCTTGACGGCCCGGGCGAGCCGCTCGCAGCGGGGGCGGGAGAGGCGGCCGGCGGCGAGCCCCGGCCGGATGCCGGCCAGGAAGAGGGCCTCGTTGGCGTAGATGTTGCCCACGCCGACCACGCGGTGGGCATCCATGAGCAGGTGCTTGATGGCCGTGCCCCGGCCGCGGGTCAGGCGGTAGAGGTGGTCGCCGTCGAAGGCCTCGCTCAAGGGCTCGACCCCCAGGGGGGCGAGCAGGGGGTGGGCCTCGGGGTCTTCGCTCCAGAGCACGGCGCCGAAGCGGCGCGGGTCCCTGAGGCGCAGGGCGCGGCCGTCGTCGAGCAGCAGGTCGAGGTGGTCGTGCTTCTGGGGCGGGCTGGTGGCGGCAACGAGCCTGAGGCTGCCCGACATGCCCAGGTGCAGGATCAGCGCGCCCGCGTCCAGGTGCACGATGAGGTATTTCCCGCGCCGGGCGAGGCCGCGGATGGGGCGGTCCCGGACGCGGGCATCCAGGTCCGCGGGGACGGGCCAGCGCAGGTTCCGGTTGCGCGCGCGCGCCCCGGCGAGGCTGCGCCCCGCGAGGTGGGGGGCGAGGCCGCGCAGGACGGTTTCCACTTCGGGCAGCTCGGGCATGGGCGGGAATGATAGCGGCTTTGCAGGGCAGGGGGCTGCTAGCATAATGGGCTGGATATCCAGGAAGCCGACGTTCATGAAAATCAAGCTGGTTCTGTTTCTCTTCGGGCTCGTTTCGCTGAGTGCCTGCGCGCAGCCTCCCGTGAAGAGGGCGCCCGCCGAGAAGGGCGCGCCGCCCAAGGCGGCGCAGGGCCTGAGCGAGCAGATCCTCTACCAGTACCTCCTGGCCGAGATCGCCGCGCAGCGCGGCCAGCTCGACCTGGCGGCCGAGGCCCATCTGGACCTCGCCCGGAGGACCCGGGATGCCCGCGTCGCGCGCCGCGCCACCGAGCTCGCCCTGCACCGGCAGGACCTCGCCCAGGCCATGCAGGCGGCCAGGCTCTGGCTCGAGCTGGAGCCCGAGTCCGTCAAGGCCCTGCAGACCTGGATCACCCTGCAGGCGAGCGCCGGCCGCCTGGAAGGGCTGCGGCCCCATCTCGCGGCCTACCTCAAGGCCAGCGGCGAGCATGTCGGCCTGGCCTTCCTGCAGATCCAGGCCCTGTTCGCCCGCCACCCGGACAAGCGGGCCGAGCTCGAGCTGATCGCCGACCTGGCCCGCGGCTATCCCGAGGTGCCCGAGGCCCATTTCGCCGTGGCCCAGGCCGCCTGGGGCGCGGAGCTGTACGACCGCGCCGAGCAGGCGCTGGAAGAGGCCCACAGGCTGCGCCCCGAGTGGGAGGCGGTCGTCCTGTTCAAGGGCCAGATCCTGCAGCGCAGGGGCGAGGACGAGATGCTGGCCTATTGGCGCGGCTACCTGGAGCGCCATCCCCAGGCACGGGAGGTGCGCCTGGCCTATGCCAGGCAGTTGGCGCGGGCCGGCCGCTTCGCCGAGTCCCGGCAGCAGTTCGAGGCCTTGCTCCAGCAGGCGGGCGAGAGCCCGGAGATCCATCTGGCGATCGGCCTGCTGGCCATGCAGCTCGAAGACCTGGACGCGGCCGAGGTCTATCTCGCCAAGGCCCTGGAGCTCGGCCATCCGGACGACGGCCAGGTCAAGCTCTACCTGGGCCATCTGAACGAGAGCCGCCGCCGCTACGAGCAGGCCCTGCAGTGGTACCAGGCGGTGGGCAAGGGGCCGCGCCGCTTCCCCGCCCAGCTGCAGAGCGCCATCGTCATGGGCAAGCTGGGCCGGGTGGCGGAGGCGCGCGCCCTGCTCGGCGGCCTGTCCGTCGCGAGCGAGGCCGAGCGCATCCAGGTCGTGCAGGCCGAGGCCCAGGTCCTGCGCGAGGCGGGCGAGCACCAGGCGGTGTTCGACCTGCTCTCCGGCGAGCTCGCGAAGCGGCCCGACTCGCCCGAGCTGCTCTACGACCGCGCCATGGCGGCGGAGAAGGTGAGCAGGGTGGAGGTGCTGGAGCAGGACCTGCGGCGGCTCATCGCGCTCAAGCCCGACCACGCCCATGCCTACAACGCCCTGGGCTACACCCTGGCGGACCGCACCGACAGGATCGGCGAGGCCCTGGAGCTGCTGCAGAAGGCGCTGGCCCTCGCCCCCGAGGACCCCTTCATCCTCGACAGCATGGGCTGGGCGCTGTTCAAGGCGGACAGGCTGGACGAGGCCCTCGATTACCTCAGGCGCGCCTACGCCGCGCGGCCCGACCCGGAGATCGCGGCGCACCTGGGCGAGGTGCTCTGGAAGATGAGCCGCAAGGACGAGGCCCGCCGGGTCTGGGAGGCCGCGCTCAAGGACCATCCCGACAACGAAGTGCTCCGCGAGACCGTCTCGCGCCTCAAGCCTTGATCCGCTGGCTGTGGCCGCTGGGGCTGGCGCTCGCCCTGGGCGGCTGCGCCGCCGTGCCCGAGGCCCCGCTGGTCGAGGGCAGGGCGGCCCAGGCCCAGGTGATCGCGGCCTTCCGGCTGGAGGGGCGGATCTCGGTCAGGGCGGACGAGCAGCCCTTCTCGGGCGGCATCGTCTGGAGCCGCAACGGCCAGGAGGAGCGGATCCTGCTGCGCACCCCCCTGGGCCAGGGCGTGGCCGAGATCCAGCTGGCGCCCGGGCGCGCCGTCCTGGTCGATGCGGAAGGCCGGCGCCTGGAGGCGCAGGACGGCGAGACCCTGCTGCAGCAGGCCCTGGGCTGGAGTCTGCCGCTCTCCGGCATGGGCCGGTGGGTGACCGGCCAGCCGGACGCGTCCCGGCCGTTCACCGGGCGCATGGATGCGCTGGGGCGCTGGCTGGTCATCGAACAGGACGGCTGGCGCATCGCCTTCGACCGCCATGCCGAACAGAACGGGCTCGCCCTGCCCGGCCGGCTGGTGGCGCGCCGGGGCGAGGCGCTGGAGATCCGGCTGGTGGTGGATGCATGGCAGGCCCAGTGAAGCCGGACAGCCCGGCCTATCCGGCGCCCGCCAAGCTCAACCTCTTCCTGCACGTGGTGGGGCGGCGCCCGGACGGCTACCACCTGCTGCAGACGGTGTTCCGCTTCCTCGACCACGGCGATGTCCTGCGCATCGCCCCGCGCCGGGACGGGGCGCTGCGCCTGCTCAACCCCCCGCCCGGCGTGCCCGAGGCGCAGGACCTGTGCGGCCGCGCCGCCCGCCTGCTGCAGGCCCGCAGCGGCTGCCGGCTGGGGGCGGACATCTCTCTGGACAAGCGGCTGCCCATGGGCGGCGGCCTGGGCGGCGGCAGCTCCGATGCGGCCACGGTGCTGCTGGTGCTCAACCGGCTCTGGGGGCTGGGGATGAGCCGGGCGGAGCTGCAGGCGCTCGGGCTGGAGCTGGGGGCGGACGTGCCGGTCTTCGTCTTCGGCCGCGCCGCCTTCGCCGAGGGGGTGGGCGAGCGCCTGCAGGCGGTGCGCCTCGCGCCGGCGAGCTATGTGGTGCTGGCCCCGCCGGTGCACTGCGCCACGGCCGCGATCTTCTCGCACCCGGCATTGACACGGGATACGCCGGCCGTCAGAATAGCGGACTTTTCCGAGGGCTTCGGGCGCAACGACCTGGAGCCCGTGGTGGGCGCGCTCCACCCGCAGGTGGCCGAGTATCTGGCCTGGCTGCGGCGCTACGGGGACGCGCGGATGACGGGGTCGGGGGCGTGCGTATACGCGGCCTTTGCCGATCGCGCCAGGGCCGAGCAGGTTTTCGCGGCCCGCCCCGCGGGGATGGACGGTTTCGTGGCCGAGGGCCTGGACGAACATCCCCTGGCAGGGTGGGCGGCTTGAAGGGTGCTTGGGGAGTCGCCAAGTTGGTTAAGGCACCGGATTTTGATTCCGGCATGCGTAGGTTCGAATCCTACCTCCCCAGCCAGATCGCTTAAGCGTGTAGCCTTCCCTACACGCTTTTTTGTTTGGGCTCCGGCGCGGCGCGCGCCCGGGCCTGCACTGAACCCGAAGGGTCACGCACACGGGGTTGCCACGTGGGATACGACAGCTTGATGGTGTTTACCGGCAATGCCAATCCGCGGCTTGCCGAGAACGTGGTGCGCCACCTCAACATCCGGCTGGGCCGGGCGACCGTGGGCCGCTTCTCCGACGGCGAGATCCAGGTGGAGATCCTGGAGAACGTCCGCGGCAAGGACGTCTTCATCCTGCAGTCCACCTGCACCCCCACCAACGACAACCTCATGGAGGTGATGCTGATGGTGGACGCGCTGCGCCGCGCCTCCGCCGGCCGCATCACCGCCGCCATCCCCTACTTCGGCTACGCCCGCCAGGACCGCCGCGTGCGCTCTGCCCGCGTGCCCATCACGGCGCGGGTGGTGGCAGACATGCTCACCGCCGTGGGCGTGAACCGCGTGCTGACCATGGACCTGCACTCGGACCAGATCCAGGGCTTCTTCGACGTGCCGGTGGACAACATCTACTCCGCCCCCATCCTGCTCGGCGACATCTGGAAGCAGCACTACGAGGACCTGATCATCGTCTCCCCGGACGTCGGCGGCGTGGTCCGCGCCCGGGCCTTCGCCAAGCGTCTGGACTGCGACCTGGCCATCATCGACAAGCGCCGGCCCAAGCCCAACGTGGCCAAGGTGATGCACATCATCGGCGAGGTATCGGGCCGCACCTGCATCATCATGGACGACATGGTCGACACCGCCAACACCCTGTGCGAGGCGGCCCGCGCCTTGAAGGAGCACGGCGCCAAGAAGGTCTTGGCCTACAGCACCCACGCGGTGCTCTCCGGCAGCGCCGTCGAGCGCATCATCAATTCGGACCTGGACGAGCTGGTGGTCACCGACACCATCCCCCTGCGCGACGACGCCGCCCGCTGCCCCCGCATCCGCCAGCTGTCCGTGGCGGAACTGCTGGCGGAGACCATCCGGCGCATCAGCAACGAGGATTCGGTCAGTTCGCTGTTTGTGGAGTGAGTGCCGATTGCAGAGCACCGAGTGCATGACACGCTCGGTGCTCAGCACTCGGTACTCGGTACTGTAGTAAGCACCGCCTGGTCGCGGGCGGATTCTGAACCTTAGGAGTCTATGCAATGAAAATCGAAGTCATCGCTGCCAAACGCGGCGGACAGGGCACGGGTGCGAGCCGCCGCCTGCGCCGCGCCGGCAAGGTGCCGGGCATCGTCTACGGCGCCGGCAAGGCCGCCCAGGCCATCGAGCTGGACCACAAAGCCCTCGTCCTGCAGCTCAGGAAGGAGGCCTTCCATTCCTCCGTGCTGACGCTCGATGTGGATGGCGAGCAGGAGCCCGTGCTCCTGCGCGACGTGCAGGCCCACCCGGTCAGGGCGCAGATCCTGCACGTGGACTTCCAGCGCGTGGACAAGACCCAGAAGATCCACATGCGGGTGCCCCTGCACTTCCTCAACGACGACACCGCCCCGGGCGTCAAGCTGCACGGCGGCGTCATGAGCCACGTCCTGAACGAGGTGGAGGTCGTCTGCCTGGCCGACAGCCTGCCCGAGTTCCTCGAGGTGGACCTGGGCGACCTGGACGTGGGCGCCTCCCTGCACCTGTCCCAGATCAAGCTGCCCGCGGGCGTGGAGCTCGCCGCGCTGCAGCGCGGCGACGATTCCACCGTGGCCACCATCGTGGCGCCCAGGGGCGCGGCGGCGGAGGAAGGCGGGGCGGCCGCAGGCGGGGCCACGGCCTAACCGCGTCCCGTGCAGACCGGCCCCCGCCTGGTCGTCGGCCTCGGCAACCCGGGGGCCGAATACTCCGAAACCCGGCACAACGCCGGGTTTTGGTTTTGTGAGCGCCTCGCGGCCCGGCTGGGCGCGAGCCTCGCGCGCGAGGCGCGCTTCCACGGCCTCGTGGGCAACGCGCGAAACGCCGGGGTGTGGCTGCTCCTGCCCCAGACCTACATGAACCGCTGCGGCCAGTCGGTCGGCGCGCTCGCCCGCTTCTACCGCATCGCGCCCGGCGAGATCCTGGTGGTGCACGACGAGCTCGACCTGCCGCCCGGGCAGCTCAAGCTCAAGTTCGGCGGCGGCGCGGGCGGCCACAACGGGCTGAAGGACATCACCGCCCACCTGGGCACCCAGGACTACTGGCGCCTGCGCATCGGCATCGGCCACCCCGGCAGCCGCGACGAGGTGGTCGACTACGTGCTCAAGCCGCCGCGGCGCGAGGAGGCGGCCGAGATCGAGGCGGCGCTCGACCGCGCCCTGGAGCTCTGGCCCTTCATCGCCCGTGCCGACTGGAACGCCGCCATGCAGCGCGCCAACGCCCGCCCCAGAAAACCCACGGATACGCCATCATGAGCCTCAAATGTGGAATCGTCGGCCTGCCCAACGTGGGCAAGTCCACCCTGTTCAACGCCCTGACCCGCGCCGGCATCGCCGCCGAGAACTACCCCTTCTGCACCATCGAGCCCAACGTGGGCGTGGTGGAGGTGCCCGACCCGCGGCTCGCGCGGCTCGCCGCGATCGTCAAGCCGCAGAAGGTGGTGCCGGCCATCGTGGAGTTCGTCGACATCGCCGGCCTGGTGGCGGGGGCGAGCAAGGGCGAGGGACTGGGCAACCAGTTCCTCGCCAACATCCGCGAGACCGACGCCATCGCCCACGTGGTGCGCTGCTT
>DYFL01000035.1:21347-28605 GCA_020725195.1 Hydrogenophilus sp. | reverse complement strand
AGTCTGGCACTTGGATGCCGTTCGTAGGAGGGAGGAGTCCATCCCATTGGGCTACGGATGGGGCATCGGGTAGCCCGGATGCAGCGCAGCGCAATCCGGGGACCCGGTCACCAGCTCAGCTCCCGCGCCGCCTTCTTGGTGGGGTTTTCCTGGATCTCGGCGATGCGGCCGTCGGAGAGGCGGATCACGCGGTCGGCCATGTCGGCGATGCCGACGTTGTGGGTGATGAGGACGGTGAGGGTGCCCAGTTCCTTGTTGACCTTTTCCAGGGCCTCCAGCACCACCACCCCGGTCTGCGAGTCCAGCGCCCCGGTGGGCTCGTCGCAGAGCAGCACGGCCGGGTTCTTGGCGATGGCCCGGGCGATGGCGACGCGCTGCTGCTCGCCGCCGGACATCTGGGCGGGGAAGTGGTCGAGGCGCTCGCCCAGGCCGACGAGCCGCAGGGCCTCTTCGGGGCGCATGGGGGCCTCGGCGATCTCGGTCACGGCGGCGACGTTCTCGCGCGCGGTGAGGCTGGGGATGAGGTTGTAGAACTGGAACACGAAGCCGACGTGCTCGCGGCGGAAGCGGGTGAGGTCGCGCTCGGTGGCGCCGGTGATCCTGTGGTCGAGGTACCAGACCTCGCCGCTGCTGGGCACGTCGAGCCCGCCCAGGATGTTGAGCAGGGTGGACTTGCCGCTGCCCGAGGGGCCCAGCAGCACCACCATCTCGCCGGCGTGGAGTTCGAGGTCTAGCCCTCGCAGGGCCTGCACCTCCACCTCGCCCATGCGGTAGATCTTGGTGAGGCCGCGGGCGCGGAAGACGCATTCTCGGGTCATGTCGAGACGCCTTCTGGATCCGCGGCCGGCGCAGATGTGCGCAGATGAAGGAAGGGGACAGGCATGGCCGTACAGGGCGGCAGGCACGCGGAAAGGCCTCTGCGTCCCTCTGCGTCATCTGTGGGCTTCATCGTTCGGCCCCGGCCTCCACACCCGCCCAGTAGGCATCCACCCGGGCCTGGATCCCGGCGAGCAGGGCCTCGTTGCGGGCGGGCTCGAAGAGGTGGCGGAAGCGGCCCTGGCGCTTCAGGTATTCCTCCACGGGGAGGCGGGGGTGCGGCAGCTTGGTGTGCACGACCCGGCCGTCGACGTATTCCTTGAGCGGCCAGACCCCGGTCTTCACCGCGAGTTTGCCGATCTCCACCGTCTCCTGCGGCTCGAACTCCCAGCCGGTGGGGCAGGGCGCGAGCGCGAGGACGAGGCGCGGGCCCTTCAGGCTCGTCGCACGCTCGATCTTGCGCGCGAGGTCCAGGGGCTCGGCGCCGATCACCGTGGCCGCGTAGGCGGGCCGGTGCGCGGCCCAGATGGCGAAGAGGTCCTTCTTCCGGCCGGCGAAGCCGCGCAGGCTGGTCGCGGTCCGCGCCGCGTGGGGGGTGGCCTCGGACGCCTGCTGGCCGGTGTTGCCGTAGCCCTCGTTGTCGTAGACGAGGTAGAGGAAGTCGAGCCCCCGCTCGATGGCGCTGGAGGTGGCCGAGAGCCCCATGCCGTAGGCGGCGCCGTCGCCGGTGAGGCTGACCACGGCCAGGTCCTCCTCGGGCGGGATGCGCCTTTTCTCGATGAGGATGTCGAGGGCGTCGCGCACGCCCTGGGAGGCGGCCGGGGCGCAGGCCATGGCGGTGTAGAGCCAGGAGCCGCGGAAGGGGGTGAAGGGGTAGACCGAGAGCAGGGTCATGCAGCCCGCGGCGTTGACGAAGACGGTCTTGCCGCCCATGAGGTCGTAGACCTGGCGCAGCGCCTCCAGGCCGCCGCAGCCCGCGCACATGGGGGTGCCGGTGCCGAGCAGCCGCTCGGAGGGCAGGTCCTTCAGGCGCTTGAAGGCGGTCTCGGTCATGGTTCGTCATCCACAGATGACACAGATGAACACAGATGAACCCCAGGCGAAGACGGCACATCGTATCCGTGGATCAGGCGCTTGTATTGCAGCTTGGGAGAGCCGAAGTTCAACAGCAGGCCGTGCTGGTGGCCCGTCGCTTTAAGGTAGTTCAATAACTGGGCCTGCTCCGGGTTGCCCATGGATGACAACGCCTTGATCTCGACGATGATCGAATCATGGCAAATGAAGTCCGCTCGGTAGGACGTGGGAAGCCTATTGCCCTTGTACAAGACATCCAACGGTACCTCCCGGCGATAGGGAATATTCCGTTGTGCCAATTCGATGGAGGGTGCCTCTTGATAGACAGCCTCCAGAAATCCATGTCCCAGGCAGGAATGAACTTCCATAGCGGCGCCTATGACGGAAAAGGTCCTTGGATCGCCTTTATCTGTGTTCATCTGTGTCATCTGTGGATTCTCCCTTTATGTTGTTCCGTTCTACCAAGGCGACGGCCTGGAGCTTCCGGACCTCGCGCAGCTCCTGCTCGGTGTAGAGCAGGCGCGGCGGCGGGGTGACGCCGCTCTGCGCCGCCTGCTTGAGGATGGCCGCGATCCCGAAGAACTCCTCGGGCGGGATGTCGCGCCCGCCCAGGCCGCCGACGAAGCTCGCGAGCACCGGCGGGGCTCCCTTCACGCCATAGAGGGCGGAGGCGAGTTCGGCGTGGAGCACGCCGCCGAAGCCCATGGAGAGGTTCTGGTCGATCACCGCCACGGCCTTGAGCCCGGCCAGGTCGCGGCGGAGGATCGCCTCCGGGAAGGGCCGCAGCAGGCGCAGGCGCAGCAGGCCCACCTTCCAGCCCGCCTCGCGCAGCCGGTCCACCGCGTCCTTCGCCTTGGTGGCGAAGGAGCCCATCATGACGTAGGCGTATTCGGCGTCCTCGAGGCGGTAGGCCTCCACGGCGCCGTGGCGGCGGCCGAAGGTCTGCTCGAACTCGGCGGCGGCCTCTTCGTACACCTCGAGCGCGGCCTGCGCGGCGAGATGGGACTCGTAGCGGAACCAGGAGTAGGGCGCGCCGCCCAGCACCACCACCGCCTGGGAGAGCGGCTGGCTCGCGCGGAAGGCGATGTCGTGCGGCGCGAAGGCGGGCAGGAAGGCGTCCGCCTGCGCCTGTTCGGGCAGCTCCACCGGCTCGCGGGTGAAGGACAGGTAGTAGCCGTCCAGGTTGACGATGGCCGGCAGCCGCACCCGCGCGTCCTCCGCGAGGCGATAGGCCATGAGCACGGAGTCCACCACCTCCTGGCAGGTGGCGCAGTGGAGCTGCAGGAAGCCCGCGTCGCGCGCCGCCAGGACGTCGGTGTGGTCGGGCTCCAGGGTGATGGGCGAGGCGAGGCCCCGCGAGACGTTCACCAGCACGAAGGGCGCGCGCCAGCCCGCCACCGTGTAGATCATCTCCATGGCGTAGAGCAGGCCCTGGCTGGAGGTGGCGCTGAACACCCGCACCCCCGTGGAGGCGGCCGCCCCGGCGGCGGCCATCATGGCGTGCTCGCTCTCCAGGGTGACCACGCGGGCGTCCATCTCGCCCGTGTCGCACCAGGCCGCCAGGGTCTCGATGATCTCGGTCTGCGGGGTGATGGGGAAGGCGGGCACATAGTCGGCGCGGGCGAGCCGCGCACCCCAGGCCGCGGCGGCGTTGCCGGTGAGGAGTTGGCGGGTCATTTCTTTATCCACAGATGGCACAGATGAACACAGATAAGAACAATTGAAGCATTCCCATCACCGGGCTCGACGACAGGGTGATGACCCATTTCGACGGGTGTTTCCATCTGTGTAAATCTGTGCCATCTGTGGATGAATGGGTTTTTCCGGTTCATATCGCGGCCTCCTCGCGTTCCGGCACGGCCTCGATGGCGTGGGGCGGGCACTGGGCCAGGCAGATCATGCAGCCCTTGCAGTGGTCGTAGTCGATGCGCGGGGTGCCGTCCGGCCCCACGGCGATGGCGCCGTCCGGGCAGAACCCGCTGCACACCCACCAGCAGCGTTTGCAGCGCCCGTAGTCGATGACGGGCTTGAGCGTCCGCCACAGCCCGGTCCGGGCGGCGAGGCTGGTGAGGGGGCGGTGGATGGCCGGGGCGGCGGTGTCGGCGGTCTCCAGCGGCAGCTCGATCCAGTCCGGCGCGGCGCAGTCCGCCGGGGAAACGGCCCCGCCCTGCCTGACGCAGCCGGTGTGGGCGGCCATCGCCCCGTAGGCCTGCAGGGCCTCCCGCAGGTTGAGGGCCACCACCGCCTCCGGCAGGCCGCCCAGCTCCTGGCGCAGCGCCCGCTCGAGCCCGGCCTCGTCGATGACCCCGGTGAGCCGGGCGGCGGCGCCCGCGCAGGGCGAGCCGGCGGGCAGGCCTGCCGCCGGCGGCGGCAGGGTCAGCACGCGGCCGGGAAAGTTGAGCCGGTCTTGCCAGACCCCGGCCTCGACCGTGCTCAGGATGAACAGGACGGTGTGCCCGGTGATACCTTTGAGCACCCCGGCCGCGGGCACGGCGACCAGGCTGTCGTCGGCCACCACCACCAGGTCCGCTTCGCGGATCACGCCGCGCTCGAAGATGGGCGCGCGGTCCGCCCGCACATAGGAGAACACCGGCGCGCCGCGGCGCTCGGCGCCGTAGACCGGGGCGTCCTGCACCTCGTAGCCCGCGAGGAAGAAGGCGGTGCCCAGCAGGCGGCCGGCGGTCTTGATGCCCTGGCCGCCGCGGCCGTGGAAGCGGATGCGGTACATGTCGAAGGGGGCTGTCCGTGGTGCCGAGCAGACGCTTTCAGGATAGACCGTAAAGGCGTGCCCCTGGCGCCGGAGGCCGGAGTGTCCTAATCCATATAGGACGGCAGCGGAATGGCGGCGCGGAAAAACGTCAAGAGGGTTGGAGCGGCATGGACATCGACATGATCGAACGGGCCTACCGGCGCTACGCGCGCGGCTACGACCTGTATTTCGGCGGCATCCTGCAGCCGGGCCGGCGCGCCGTCATCGAGCGCATGCACTGCCGCCCGGGCGAGCGCATCCTGGAGGTGGGCGTGGGCACCGGGCTGTCCCTGCCGCTCTACCCGCCGCGGACGCGGGTCTACGGCATCGACGTCTCGCCCGAGATGCTCGCCCGCGCCAGGGAGCGGGTGGCCCGCGAGGGCCTCGGGCAGGCGGCGGGGCTGTGCCGGATGGATGCCGAGCGCATGGCCTTCGCCGACGACAGCTTCGATAAGGTGGTGGCCATGTACGTGGTCTCGGTGGTGCCCGATCCCGGGCGCCTGGTGGACGAGATGCGCCGGGTCTGCAGGCAGGAGGGGGAGCTCTACATCGTGAACCACTTCCTCCACCCCAACCCGCTCGTGGCGGGCGCGGAGAGGCTGGCCGCCCCCCTGTCGCGCTTCCTGGGCTTTCACCCGAACCTCGACCTGGAGGACTTCATCGCCGAATCCGGCCTGGAGGTGGCGGAGCTGCGGCGGGTGAACGCCTTCGGCTACTGGACCCTGCTGCGCGCCCGCAACAACAAGGGTCCGCATGCCGCCGCGCAAAGGGTCGCCTGAGCAGGCGCAGGCCGGCCCGCCCGCGCGCGGGATCCCGGTGTGGCTGAAGATCGCCTACTCGGCCTATGTGGCGGTGCTGGTCCCGGTCTACTGGGTGCAGTACGGCCCGCAGAACTTCCTCTGGGCCTGCGACATCGCCCTGCTCGCGGCCGTGGCGGTCCTCTGGCGCGAGAGCGCCCTGTGGGCGGGCGCCCTGGCCGTGGCGGTGCTGCTGCCGGGGCTCGCCTGGAACGCGGATTTCTTCGCCCGCCTGGCTGCGGGGCGCGACGTCTTCGGCCTCGACGCGACCGGCTACATGTTCGATGCGGCCATCCCGCGGGTCGTGCGGGCGCTGTCGCTGTTCCACGTCTTCCAGCCCCTGCTGCTGGTCTGGGCCGTGCATCGGCTCGGCTACGACCGGCGCGCACCGGCGGCCGCGAGCCTGCTCGCCTGGATCGCCCTGCCCGCCAGCTACCTCTGCACCGACCCCGAGCGCAACATCAACTGGGTCTACGGCCTCGGGGAGGTCCCCCAGGACTGGCTGCCTGGGCCGATCTATCTCGCCGCGATGATGGTCCTGGTCCCCCTGGTCCTGTACTGGCCCGCCCATCTCCTCCTGAGCCGGGCGTTCGGCATTGCCTTGCCGGCTGAGCGCTGAAGGCGAACCCGTGGGAGCGGCTTCAGCCGCGAAAGCCCGCGCCCATTCGCGCCCGAGGATCAGAGATGCCCCGGCGCCGATGAGGTCAACGAATGGCGCCGGTAGGCCATGGCCCGCTTCACCCGCTCGGTGGCGAGGTCCAGGGCGGCCTGGCGGGGCAGGATGCCCGTCTCCTTGGCCCGCGCGAGCACGGCGCTGGTGTTGGCGCGGATCTTCTCCGCGATGACCTGGAAGGCCTGGGCCTCGGCTGCGCCGCGGTATTCCAGGGCGGCGCAGATGACGCCCCCGGCGTTGGCGATGAAGTCGGGCACGCAGAGCACGCCGCGCGCGTGCAGGCGCTGCTCGGCCCCCGGGGTGAAGGGGATGTTGGCGCCCTGGACCACGAGCTTGGTCCTGAGCCGGTCGACGTTGTCCTCGTGCACCACGTCCGGGCGCGCGGCCGGGACCCAGATGTCGCACTCGACGCCGACGATGGCCTCGCGCTCGAGCCGCTCGCCGCCGGGGTAGTCGCACACGCTGCCGCCCTCGGCCTTGATCCGGACGAGGCGCTCGACCTCGAGGCCGTCCGCGTTGTAGACGGTGCCGCGGGAGTCGGCCGCCGCCACCAGCTCCGCCCCGCGCTCGACGAGGAAGCGCGCGGCGTGGCGGCCCACGGCGCCGAAGCCCTGGATCGCGAGGCGCGCGCCCTCGAGCTGGAAGTCGCAGTAGGGCAGGGCCTCTTCCACGGCGTGGGCGAGGCCGAAGCCCGTGGCGCCGATCTCGTCCAGGGGGATGCCGCCGAACACCCTGGGCAGGCCCACGGCGCGGCCGGTCTCGTCCCGCACCCAGGCCATGCAGGCCTCGTCGGTGCCCATGTCCGGGCCGAAGATGTAGTCGCCGACGTCCTTCAAGGCGCAGGCGAAGGCGCGGAGGAGCCGCTCCTTCTGCTCGCGCGGCATCCTCGGGTCGCCGAAGATCACCGACTTGCCGCCGCCGTGGGGCAGCCCCGCGGCGGCGTTCTTGAGCGTCATGGCGCGGGCGAGGCGGAAGCACTCCTCGGTGGAGACGTCGGGGGCCATGCGCACGCCGCCGATGGAAGGCCCCGCGGCCACGTTGTCCACCACCAGCACCCCCTTCAGGCCCACCGCGGGCTCGTGGACATGGATCACCTTGGCCGGGCCGAGCTCGTCGGCGAAACGGAAGACGTCAGCCATGCTTTCCCCT